>VGXO01000033.1 GCA_016873275.1 Phycisphaerae bacterium | reverse complement strand
TGCGGGCGGCAGGACTCGAACCTGCATGGGTCGCCCCGCCAGAACCTAAATCTGGTGCGTCTGCCAATTCCGCCACGCCCGCGGCGGGTCGTAGCATACGACCGCTCCCGGCGGGTCGGGATCACGAGGAGACTCCATGTCCTTCAGTCATGCTGCCGCAGCGCACGTGGTGCCCCTGCTCTCTCGGCTCGCCATCGCGGCGGTGATGATCCCGCTCGGCTGGACCGACCTGACGACGACCTCGACGTTCACCGGCGACGACGCGGGGTTGATCGATCGACTGGAGCTCGCCGAGCCATCGGCGTCCGTCGCCGGGAGGAAGGTCGCGTGGCTTCGGCAGGCGCCGGAGTCGACCGAGGGCGCCGGGACGAACTCGGAGACGAGCTCATCGGCCTCGTCGGAACCGCCCGCGGCGACGTCGGAGGAACCGACCGCCCCTTCCGCGGAGGTCTCGCCGAGTGCCGCCGAGTCGACGTCGCCGACCGCGTCCGAGGTCGAGCCAGCGGCGTCCGAGGGAACCGTCACCGCCCGCCACCTCCACCGCTGGACGGTCCTCTTCGCGGAGGCGGGCGTCCCCGGACCGGTGCCGCTGGCGTGGACGACGGCGCTCCTCGAGGTGATCGGCGGCAGCCTCCTCGTGCTTGGACTGGTGACGCGGGTCTGGGGCGTGCTGTGTGCCACCCTGTTCGCCTCGCTGATCTGGATCCTCGGGGTCCCCTACACCGCTCCCAACTATCTCTTCGGCGCCGACGTCGCAGCCTTCGAGTCGGTGGCGGCGGGTCTCGGGATGCTCGTCCTCTCGCTTGGGCTCGCCCTCACCGGCGGCGGCTTCCTGAGCCTCGATCGCGCGATCTTCCGACCGCGACCGACTCCTGCTCAGACGCCGGTCAAGCCGGTGCCCGCCTCCGTCGCCGCGGGCGCCCGCTCCACCGCGGCGCTGCCCTCGAACGCGACCCCCTCCGCCTCGGCGCCGAGCAGTGGTCCGCTGACGATCGCGGGCTCGACGCCCTCGGCAGGATCGTCCGGCACGCGGTCGAACTGACCCTCGCGGACGCCTTCGGCGGAGGTCGGTGGCGGAGTCTCCGCCGGAGTTCCCCGCCGACCCTCCGTTCCGGCACTTCCGCCTCTTGGGAGCGGGACCCTCGAACGCCGATTGAGGATGCTCGGACCTGCTCGCCTCGCAGCGGCGGGATCGATCGACGTTCTCATGCCCGACGCGAACTCCACCATCCCCGAGTCGCCCTCCCCGGAGCCGCTGCCTTCGGCGACCCCCGCCGGCGGCGAGAGCCTCGTCGAGGCGCTCCGCACCGCCGGCTCCTCCGGGCGCGACGCCTCAGGATGGGTCGGATGGGTGGTCTCGCTGGGACTCCATCTGCTCCTGGTCGTGATCGCCTTCCTCGTCACCTGGACGGTGGTCCGCATCGTCGAGACCCCCCGCGAGCCAGTCACGGCGGACTTCGAGAGCACCACGTTCGAGCCGCTCGCGTCGCTCGACGACCTCGAGCCGACCGAGGAGACGGCGGAGGTCGCGCCGGCGATGGCGAGCGACGTCCGCGAGGCGATCGACGATGCGCTGGCGACCGCCGCCGCCGGTCCGCTCGACCTGATCGCCGGCACGGGTCGCGAGCGGTCTGCGACCGCCACGATCCCCATCGAGTCCGACGCCGGCGCCACCTTCGCGGGGCTGCGGGCGACGAACGCGCGGACGCTCGTCTACGTGGTCGATGCCTCCGGCTCCATGATCGGATCCTTCCGGACCGTGCTCGACGAGCTGTCGCGATCGCTCTCGAGCCTCGTGCCCGCCCAGAGCTACGCGGTGATCTTCTTCCAGCGGAACGCCGCGATCGCCGTCCCGCCCGCGAACCGGCTCGTGCCGGTGAGCCGACCCGCGACGAGGCAGGCGGTCGAGTGGGCGAGGAGCAACGTCGTGCCCGCCGGACGAAGCAATCCCGTCGAGGCGATGACGAGGGCGCTCGCCCTCCGACCCGACTGCGTCTTCCTCCTCAGCAGCAACATCACCGGCGCCGGGCAGTTCGAGATCGACCGCGAGGAGCTGCTCGCGGTCCTCGACCGGCTCAACCCGGTGGATCCCGGCTCCGGCTCGCGCCGCACCCGCATCCACTGCATCCAGTTCCTCGACGAGGATCCGCTCGACACCATGCGGATCATCGCGGAGCGGCACGGCGGCGAGGGCGGCTACAAGTTCCTCGACCGCGAGGAGCTCGGGCTCGCCGCAGCGCAGCCGCCCGAGGCGTCGCCTCCGGACGAGTCTCCGAAGGAGCCCTCGCCATGAGTCCTCGCCGACGCGGCGGTCGATGGACCGTCTCCCCGATGCTGCTCGGACTCCTCGCGGCGGCGACCGCGATCGCGGGCGCTGCGACGAGTCCGGCGCGGAGGGCGCCTGCGACGAACGTCCAGTCCGCCCACCCGACCGCCGCGGAGATCGAGCGGCTCCTCTCGGATCCGGACGCCGACGAGCTCAGCGCCCGTCAGGCGGTCGTCATCGCGCGGCGGATCGCGGCAGACTTCGACGACCGCGACATCGCCCGCTTCCTCCATCAGTACGGTCGCGGGCTCGCCCGCTCCGGAGCGCCGGACGCGGGCGTCGTGATGCTTGCCCGCACCTTCGTGCTCTTCCCGGAGAGCCGCTCGGCGCCGCCGGCGCTCCTCGATGCGGCGAGGATCCATCGCGCAAGCCTCCGCGACGAGGAGACCGCGGTCCGCCTCGCCCGCCGGGCGGTCGCCCTCGCCCGCTCGATGGGACTCGCCGAGGTCGCCGCCGAGGGCGAGATCTTCCTTGCGTCGCCTCCCGCGCTCTCTCCGCCCTCCGCCCCTGCCGCCGACTCGCCGCCGGATCGCCCCGCCGCCAAGGACCCCTCATGACCTCGCCTCGATCCATCTCGCCCGCTCGCCTGCTTCCCGGCGCCCTCCTGCTTGCGGGCATCGCCTCGGCGTCCGCGCTCGCCCAAGGCGAGGCGCCGCCGCCCGCGGTCGAGGGGAGCTTCGCCTCGACCTTCTTCTACTCGACCACCGCGGCGCCGGACGGCACCACGTCGATCGAGTGGGTGGGCAGCCTGATGATCTGGCTGCTGCTTGCGCTCTCGCTCGTGAACATCGGGCTGATCGGTCAGCTGGCGATGACCAACCGCCGACCGCAGATCCTCCCGACCGCTCTCGCCGAGCGCCTGCGGACCCTGCTCGAGGGCGGCAAGTACCGCGAGGCGATCGAGCTCGCGGGCGGCGACCGCAGCGACCTCGCGCGGATCATGCGGGTCTCGCTCGGTCAGGCGTCCTTCGGCTTCGCGGCGATGCTGCGGGCGCTCGAGCAGGCGTCCGAGGAGGTGGTCACCGATCGGCTGCGGCGCGTCGAGTCGCTCAACATCCTCGGGCAGGTGAGCCCGATGATCGGGCTCTTCGGCACGGTCTACGGCATGATCGTCGCGTTCCGCTCGATCGCCGAGAGCGGCGGCAACGCGGATCCGGTGCTCCTCGCGGGAGGCATCGGCACCGCGCTGGTGACGACGTTCTGGGGTCTCCTGATCGCGATCCCGGCGCTCGCGGCGTACGCGACGCTCCGCAACCGCATCGACAGCGTCGCGACCGAGGCGTCGCTCGAGGCGCAGTCGCTCATCGAGAAGTTCCGACCCCGACCCAACGGCGCGAAGGAGGGCGACTCGGGAGGCGAGCGGCGCGCCGGCGGCGACCGTCGGGAGGCGCCGCGGTGAGCCGCGTCTTCCGCCGGGGTCCGGCGGTCGTCGAGGCGAACCTCACCCCGATGATCGACATGACCTTCCTGCTCATCGTCTTCTTCGTCCTCGTCTCGCGGATCTCCGAGGTCGAGAACGTCCGCATGGAGCTGCCGAAGCCGGAGGATCCCGCGACGGTCCCTCCGCCCGAGGAGGGCCGCGTGGTGCTGAACATCCTGCCCGGTGCCGACGGCGCCGCGGAGGGCTACCGGGTCGGCGCCACCGAGTTCGCGCCCACCCCGGAGGGTCGAGACGCGCTGCGGGCGCACCTCGGCGGGCTCTTCCGGCAGAACCCCGAGATCGCGGTGAACCTGCGGGCCGACCGCTCCACCGCCTACGCGGAGGTCGCCCCGGCGCTCGAGGCGGTCTCCGCGGCGTCGCGCGAGTCCGAGATGCCCGGCGCCGCGCGGATCAACCTCGTCGTGCTCCACGAGGAGCGAGGGCCGAGGCGCCCATGAGCGAGCGAGGCACCAGCAAGGCGATCTCGCGGCGCGCCAGACCGCAGATGTCGCTCAACCTGACGCCGATGATCGACGTGGTCTTCCAGCTCCTCGTCTACTTCCTCGTCAGCACGAACTTCGCCCAGGGCGAGCAGGTCTACCGCGTGGACCTGCCGGAGCGGAAGGATGGCGCCGCGAGCGATCCCTTCCGCCTCGACGAGGAGCCGCTTCGCATCGAGCTCCTGCCCGCCGCGGAGGGCGCCGTGGCGATCCGCCTCGACGGACCCTGGCCGCAGCCCGGGGACTTCGCCTCGCTGGAGGAGTTCCTGCGGTCCCGTCGCCTCGACGCGGATCAGCCGCAGGGGCTCTTCGCGCCGGATCACCCGATCGTGGTGGCGCCCGCGGGAAAGGTCCGCTGGGACCAGACCGTGGACGCCTTCAACGCGGTGGTGCGGGCGGGCTTCACCCACGTCAGCTTCGCGGAGCTCCCGTGACGATCCGACCGGCGAGACGAGTCGCTCGGTGGCTCCCGATCATCGCCGCGGCGCTCGCGGCGGCGACGTCCCGCGCGGACGACCTGTGGTCGCGTCTCGATCACGACCGCTTCGTCGAGCGGCTCGGGACGCAGGGGCTTGACCGCGTGCTCGACGCGCTCGACCGCGCGGAGCCCGCCGACTCGACGATCGAGTCGCTTCGGCGTCGGCTCGCCCGCGCGCGGACTCCGCTGCTCGCGGAGGACCGGACGCCCGAGTCCGTGACCGCGGCGTCGCTCGAGGCGATCGCCCTCCGCGACGCGCTCCTCGTCGAGTGCGGCGAGTCGGATCCGCTCCGCGGGCGCCACCTCGGCGATCAGGTCGAGGACATCCTGCTCTGGCTCCTGCCCGCCGAGGGCGCCGACCTCGCGGCGAGGTTCGGGGCGCCGACGCTCGCGCAGCGGGGTCTGATCGAACGCTGGCTGCCGCTCGCGGAGGCGATGTCGGCGGAGTCGCTGCGGGCGTCCGCGGCGGCGATCGCGGCGATCGACCGCGAGGCGGCGGGCGGATCCCTCGCCCCGCTCCGCGCGATCGAGCGACGGCGCATCGCCGAGGAGCTCGACCCTCGCCTGACCTTCCTGCGCGGGCTCGCCCTCGCGATGAGCGCGGAGCTCCTCGTCGACCTGCCCGACCGCGCGGAGCGCCGCCGCGAGGCGATCGCCCTCCTCGAGCCGCGGCGCGACGCGGCGGCGCCGGACCTCGCCGAGCTTGCCCGCCTCGAGATCGGCGTCGCGCGATCGGCGCTCCGCGAGCATGCCGCGGCGATCCGGGAGCTCGAGGCGCTCGCCGCCGATGCCGCCGCCTCCCGACGGCGACGCTTCGAGGCGCGGGCGGCGATCGTCGTCGACGAGGCTCGCCGCGGCGACCCGGACAACGCGATCCGTCGGCTCGTCGCCCTGCGCCGGCAGGATGCGGCGGATCCGGCGCTGCGTGCCTTCGAGCTTCCGTGGGCCGACCTCGAGCACCGCCTGCGCGTGGAGGACGCGACCAGACGGAACCTGCCGCCCGACGCGGCGGCGCTCGCCGCGATCGCGCCATGGACCGAGCTCGTCGAGCGGCTCCCCCGCGCGGAACGGGACGCCTTCGTGCCGGCGATCCTCGCGCGGCTGCAGGACGCGGGCGGATCGCTCGAGCCCGCGCCGCCGCTCGTCCTCCTTGCCCGCGTCGAGGCGCGGCGATCGGCACGCGAGGGCGCCACGCCCGATCCGGAGGCGACCGCGTGGCTCGAGGACGCGCTCCTCCGGAGCGAGATCGGCTCGTCCACGCGGGTGCTGCTCCTGCGGGCGCTCGCCCGGGCGAGCATCGAGGAGGCACGCTGGTTGGACGCGGTGCGGCTCCTCGTCGAGCTCGCCGCCGGGACGCCGGAGGATCCCCTCGCCGTGCCGGCGATCGATGCCGCCGTCGAGCTCGCCACCAACCTCGCCGCCGCGGAGTCGGCGGAGGCGGACTCCCTCGAGTCGCGGCGGCTCGCCGGCGACGTGCTGCGGACGGCGCTCAGGACCTTTCCGCGTCATCCGCGCCGAGACGCCTGGCTCCTCGCCTCGGCGGGGCTCGCCACGGAGGAGGGTCGCTTCGACGACGCCATCGAATCCCTCTCGCTCGTCGCGGCGGACGGACCCGAGGCGAGGGCGGCGCGGGTGCAGTCGCTCGAGACCGCGACCCGCGCGGCGGAGGCCGCCGAGGGTCGCGACGTCGCCCGGTGGATCGACCGCGCCGAGGCATGGCTCCGGCAGCTCGAGCCCTGGCCCGTCGACCCGCCCGAGCAGGCGGACGCCGAGGAGCACCGTTCCCTCGGCGTGCGCGTCGCCCTCGCCCGGGCGAGGCTCCACCTCCTCGCCGACCGACCTGCGGCGGCGCTCGTCGAGGTGGCGACCATCCGCGAGGTCGCGGCGCTCTCGCGCGAGCAGGCGGTGGAGGGCGTCCGCATCCGTCTCGCCGCCTTCGACCGGCTCGGTCGTGCCGACGAGGCGGCGGCGGAGCTCCGGCGACTCAGCGAGACCGGCGACGCGGAGGCGGGCGAGCTCCTCTCGAGCCGGCTCGAGGTCGCCCTCGCGGCCGCGCGGCGCGCCGAGGGCGACGGCGACTCCGAGCGTGCCGCACGCATCGGTCGCGAGTCCGCGGGACCGCTCGCCGAGGCGCTGCTCGCCTGGGCGGATGGTCGCGCGACGCCGCCGCGCACGCGGCAGCTTCTCCTCGTCAGCGAGGGACTGCGCCGGGCCGGTCGCCCGACCCCCGCGCTCGAGGTGGTGCGGCGGATCGACGCCCGCTTCGGCTCGGTCCGCGAGGTGGTGATCGAGCGCGCCGAGTGCCTCTTCGCCGCGGGACGCCTCGAGGACCTCGCCGAGGCGATGACGCTCTACCGGCGGATCGCCGCGAGCTCCGAGGAGGAGTCGCCCGCGTGGTGGCTCGCCGAGCTGCGGCAGCTCCAGATCCTTCGGCGGGTGGGTCGGGACTCCCACCGGATCCCGCCCCGCATCGAGCGGCTGCGGCAGGTGGACGGGGAGCTCGGCGGCGAGGGCATTCGTCGGGAGTTCGAGGCGCTGCTGCTTGACCTCCGCGCGACCTCGGACGCGGCGGGCGTTCCGGTCCGCTGAGCTGCCCTCCGGAGGTCCTGGCGCGGCGCATGGCTCGATCGGGGCGGCGTTCGGTCGCCCGGGCGATCGCATCGATTCATAACGCTTCGGCGCCCGAGTCCTCGCCCGCTCCTCGGACCCTACGCCGATGACGATGCCTCGGAGATGCACGCCCTTCGAGCCGACCGCCTCCTCGGTCGGACCGCCGACGCCCTTGGACGACCGGCAGGATCGCGAGGGGCGCGACGATCCGCGCACTCCGCACCACCGGCATCATCCGCAGGAGTCACCTTCCCCGCGCCCGCGATCCCACGATCCGTCGATCCCTCGACTCCGGGATGAATCCCTGCCCCGGATCGGTCGACGACCGGGTTCGAGCACGGCGTTGGAAGGCGCCCGGCTTGCGTTGGTCTCCCGCGACCGTGCGGGAGGCGCGGTGGAGGGACCGAAGCGTCGGTCCGATGGAGAGGACCGCCCGGCGGTCGGAGAGGGATGCCCGCCCTTCGTTGGAGTCCGTCTCGCGGAAAGGTTGGTCCGAGGCGAGATCGCCCCGGAACCGACCCCGCGCGGACGGGCGTATGGCGACGCATGTCCTCCTCGACGCTCGAGGTCCCGGTCTAGGAGGGCACGGATGTCGCGATCGGAACTGCAGTCGGACCTCTCGCTCTACCTCCGGCAGATCAACGAGGTCGCGCTCCTGACTCCCGAGCAGGAGAAGGAGCTTGGCTGGCGCATCATCAACGACCACTGCGCCGAGGCGAAGGACCGCATGATCCGGGCGAACCTCCGCCTGGTGATCTCGATCTGCAAGAACTACTCGAACCGCGGAATGTCGCTGCCGGACCTCATCGAGGAGGGCAACCTCGGTCTCATCCGCGCGGTCGAGGGATTCGATCCCGCGCAGGGCGCGAGGTTCTCGACCTACGCGGCGTGGTGGATCAAGCAGTCGATCAAGCGGACGCTCATCAACGCGGTGCAGCCGATCCACATCCCCGCGTACATGGTGGACCTGATCGCCCGCTGGAAGGAGGCGTCCCGCCGCCTCGAGGAGGAGCTCGATCGTCCGCCGACCACGCAGGAGCTCGCGCGGGAGATGAACGTCCCGGTCCGCAAGCTCATCGCGATCCGACGGGCGATGCGGGCGTTCAACAGCCCCAACGCCTCGCCGACCACCGAGGCGGGCGAGGCGCTCGACCTCAGCGACGTGTTCGAGGATACCCGGCACGAGGCTCCCGAGGACAAGGTCGCCAACGACGAGATGCTGAAGCGGATCCTCGGGCTTCTCGACAACCTCGACGAGCGCTACGCGCGGGTGCTGCGGCTTCGCTTCGGGCTCGAGGGTCGCGAGCCGCTGACGCTCAAGCAGATCGGCGTGGTGGTCGGGCTCACCCGCGAGCGGGTGCGGCAGATCGAGGTGGAGGGCATCCGCTGGATGCAGCAGATGCTCAGCGGGGATCGACCGATGCGGGGTCCGCGCCGGGAAGAGCCCCGCTCGCCCCGACCGCAGGACCGCCAGGATGCCCCGAGCCGCGGTCGCCGGCAGGAGCCCGCGTCTCGCCCGGAGCCGCGGACGGAGCGCCGCTCGAGGCGGTCGCCGCAGGACTGATCGCCACCGACACGGAACACCCGCGACCCGGACGCCCCTACTTCGCCGGCGCCGCCTTGTAGAAGGGAAGCGGCACGACCTCGGCGTTGGCCCGCTCGCGACCGAGGTCGATCTCGAGCGAGGTGCCGATCGCGGCGCTTCCGACCTCGACGATCGCCATCGCGATCGGCACGTCGAGCGTCGGGCTCAGGCAGCCGCTCGTGACGCGACCGACCGGACGACCCGCGGCGAGCACCGGCATCCCCTGCCGGGCGCTGCGGCGACCAGCGAGGCGGAGCCCGACGAGCCTGCGGGAGAGCCCCTGCGCCTTGATCTTCTCGAGCGCCTCCTGACCGATGAAGCGTCCCGCGCGGTCCTCGCCCACGCCCTTGTCGAGGTTCACCGCGAAGTCGAGCCCGGCGGTGAGCGGATCGACCTCCTCGTCGATCTCATGCCCGTAGAGCGGCATGCCCGCCTCGAGCCGCAGGCTGTCGCGGGCGCCAAGCCCCGCGGGCTTGAGGAGCCCCGCGCCGGTGCCGTCCGCGTCGAGCATCAGCTTCAGCGCCTGCCGCGCCATCATGCCGCCGGGCAGGATCACCTCCACGCCGTCCTCGCCGGTGTAGCCGGTGCGGGAGACGAGGAGCTTGATGACGAGCAGGTTCTTCTGGGCGAAGCGGTACCGCTTCAGCGTCGGCACCTCGCGGCTGAATCGCCCGATCACCTCCATCACCCGGGGACCCTGGAGCGCCACCATCGCGGTGGACTCGGTCTCGTCCTTCATCGAGAAGGTCATGTCCGCCTTCTGCGCCGCGAAGTGCTCGAGCAGCTTCGCCCGATTGGACGCGTTGCAGACCATGAGGAACTCGTCCTCGTCGATCGCATAGACCAGCACGTCGTCGCGGCATCCGCCCCTCTCGTTGCAGACGAGCGAGTAGCGGCACTGTCCCCTCTCCATGCCCAGGATCCGCCGGGTGCAGACGCGGTCGAGGAACTTGCGGGCGTGACGACCCGAGAACCTCACCCGCCCCATGTGGCTCACGTCGAAGAAGCCGCCGGAGGTGCGGACCTGCCGGTGCTCCTCGAGGATCGAGCTGTAGAGGAGCGGCATCTCCCAGCCGGCGAAGTCCACCATGCGGGCGCCCTGCTCGACGTGGAAGGCGTGGAAGGGCGTCTTGAGGAGCGTCTTGGTCGCGGTCGTCATTCCGGCACGGTACCCGCCGCCGCCGCCGCCCGCGAGGGACCTGCGGCACGACCGGCATGACCTGCAGGACCGGCGGGATCGGCAGGACCGATGGCGGAACGGTCCCCCGGTCCGACCGCCGCCTCAGTCGCGACGACCTTCCGCCGATGACCCTCGTGCGGCGACGAACCATCGCCGCGGGAGGAGAGGAAGATGAGCAAGGTTGCTGCACGTTCGAACCACGGGGAGAAGCACCTCGCGACGATCCGGATCGCGCTGGCGGCGCTCGCGGTCGGTCTCCTGATCGGCGCGCTGCTGCTGCCGTGAGGTCGACGCCGCGGGGCGTCGTACCATCGCCCCCGTGAGCGTCGACCTCGAGCGTCCCCGCGAGCGACCGATCGATCCGCGCATCGTCGCGGAGGGTCCGCGCGCCGCGGAGATCGCCCGCCGCACGGTGGTGGATCCGCGGATCCCCCGCCTCGTGCCGGGCTTCGACGCGCCCTTCTTCCAGGCGGGACTCGCCGGCTACTCCGATGGTCCGATGCGGCTCGTCGCGCGGCGCCACGGCTGTCCCTTCTGCATCACCGAGGCGCTGCTCGACCGGACGCTGATCAACGGCGGGAAGGGTCGACGCAAGGAGGACCCCGACCTCCTCGCCTGCGAGTGCGGCACCGGCGACCTCGAGGAGAACCGCGCCGCGGGACTCGAGGATCACCCGATCGCCGGGCAGGTGATGGGCACCCTGCCGCATGAGATGGCCGAGGGCGCCTCGATCCTCGTCTCGATGGGCTACGAGGTGATCGACGTCAACATGGCGTGCCCGGTGAAGAAGATCAAGAAGGCGTCGCGCGGCGGGCACTTCCTCACCGTGCCCGACGAGGCGATCCGGGTGCTCCGCGTCGTGCGCGACGCGGTGCCGGAGGGTCGCCCCTTGAGCGTGAAGCTCCGCCGCAGCTACGACGACACCCCGGAGATGGCGCGGAACCTCGAGCGGATCCTCGACGCCGCGTTCGACCTCGGCTACGCGTGGGCGACGATCCACGCCCGCACGGTCGTGCAGCGCTACCTCGGTCCCTCCCGCTGGGAGGTCCTCGCCGACCTCGTCCGCCGCCGACCCGGTCGGCTCATCTTCGGCTCGGGCGACGTGTGGACCGCGGAGGACATCTTCCTGATGCTCGAGCACTGCGGCGTCGCCGCGGTGTCGGTCGCGCGGGGCTGCATCGGGAACCCCTGGATCTTCCGCCAGGCGCGCGACCTGATGGCGGGTCGCACGCCGCGCCCGCCGATGCTCGCGGAGCAGCGCCGGGCGCTCCTCGAGCACTTCGAGCTCGCGGTGGTGCTGCACGGCGAGGCGCGGGCGTCGCGGCAGATGCGGAAGTTCGGCATCCGCTTCGCCGAGCATCATCC
Organism: Phycisphaerae bacterium; assembly: GCA_016873275.1. Classification (GTDB taxonomy): domain Bacteria; phylum Planctomycetota; class Phycisphaerae; order Phycisphaerales; family SM1A02; genus VGXO01. The sequence goes on along the minus strand of VGXO01000033.1, from coordinate 22,901 downwards.
CGCCGCGGAGGAGGTCCGCCGCGAGTTCATCGCGTGCGAGAGCACCGCCGCGTGGCACGAGGTGGTCGCGCGGCGGTATCCCGTGGAGTGATCCCGCCCGCCCGCGGGTCTCCGCGCGGATCGCTCAGCGCAGTTCCCTCACCCAGACCTCGCCGGGGATCGGCGGGAGGTCCTCCGCCGGTCGATGACCCACGACGGCGAGGTCCCCATCGATCGCCGTGGAGGAGCCGATGAGCCGCTCGGCGCGGGCGGTCGGATCCTCGATCGATCCGAGCCACTCCCATCGCGAGCCGCGGCGGCGAAGGATCGCCCCGACGCCGACGTCCGGCACCTCGCCCGCCTCGCGGTCGCGCCCGGGCACGCCGACGAGGAGCGTGCGACCGCGGAGCGCGAGCGAGTACCCGATCCACTCGCCGCCCGACGCGCCGCGGATCGGCACCTTTGAGCGAGGGCGCCAGGCGTCGGCGTCTCGCCCGAAGATCCAGAGCGACCCGCTCGATCCGCCGTGATCATCCGCCCGCGGCGAACCGACCGCGATGAGCCCCTCCGAGACGGCGACCGCGAAGCCGAACCAGTCGTGCCGCGCGCCGTCCGGCGCGAGGAGCTTCGCGACCGGCGCGAGGTCGCCAGAGTCGTCCGGCTCGAAGACCCATGCCGCGCCCGACTTCTCGCCCTGATCGTCGTCGCCGTAGGCGCCGACGACCGCGACGCCCTCGTCGAGGTCGACCGCCTGACCGAACCAGTCGGCGACGCCGCCATCCGGCGCGGTCAGCGACGCGACGACCTGCCAGGCGTCCCCGCGACGCTCGAAGAGGACGACGCGACCCGAGTCGAGCGCTCCCGCATCCGCCCGCGGCGCCGCGACGAGCGCGCGATCTCCCTTGATCGCCACCGCCGAGCCGAACTCGTCGAGCGGCGACGCATCCGGATCGCGCAGCGTCGCCTCGTGGGTCCATCGGTCGCCCTCGCGGCGCCAGACCTCTGCGCGACCGCTCGCGGTGCCGTCGAGGTCGTGACCGGGCGAGCCGACGATCACCCGCGTGCCGTCGGCGTCGATCGCCGCGCCAAACCGGTCGAAGCCGCGCGGCTCGATGCCGCCGAATCGCTGGACTCGCCTCCAGGACCCCCCCTCGCCCCGCGCGAAGCACTCGACCGCGCCTGCGTTCGCGACGCCATCCTCGACGCCGTCGTCGCCGACGAGGATCCAGCCCTCCGCCACCGCGACCGAGACGCCGAAGCGGGTCGAGTCGCCCTCGCCCCGCAGGACGACCAGATTCGGGGTTCTGGTCTCCGGACGCGGTGCCGCGGGAGTCGCCGTCATCGCGGATGCCCATGCTGCAGCCCAGCCCGCCGTCACGAGTCCGACCATCGCTAACTCCTAGGGTTCCGACGACGGCGCGAGACTACCGACCCACCCACGCCTTCTGGGACAGACGGCGGTTCTTCCGGAGAGTTCGCGCCGACGCGGCCCAGATCCTGCCCACCGAAGCCTCCGAGCGTCGCCGAGTCCCGCAGCCCCCGCGACGCAGGTGGATGGACAGAGAACACTGCAGCGGCGTCAGGCTACATTTCCGCCATGCCTCGGTCCTCATCGACGGGCACCTTCGCCAACGCCGACCGACGAACCGTCGAGGGATTCGGGCGGGAGTGGAGTGCGTTCGACCAGAGTTCGCTTTCGGCGGAGGAGAGGCAGAGGCTCTTCGGTCGCTACTTCTCGTTGATCGGGCCAGAAGGACTTGACCCGAGCGCCGAGGTGCTCGACGTCGGATGCGGCTCGGGTCGATGGGCGTCCGTGATTGCACCCCGCGTCGGTCATCTGGCGCTGGTGGATGCGTCGGGGTCCGCGCTGCAGGTGGCGAGGCGGAACCTAGACCGGGCGACGAACGTGTCTTTCCATCTCGCTTCCGCGGGCGATCTGCCCTTCGCGGACGAGTCGTTCGACCTCGTCTATTCGCTTGGAGTGCTTCACCACGTGCCCGACACCGAGAGCGCGATCCGGTCTTGCGCGTCGAAGGTGCGTCAGGGCGGAAAACTGCTCCTCTACCTGTACTACCGATTCGACGACCGACCCTGGTGGTTCCGGGCGCTCTGGAAGGTCTCGGACGCCTGCCGGCGGGTGATCTGCCGACTGCCGTTCGGGATCCGTCGGCGGGTCACCGACCTGATCGCCTTGGTCGTCTACCTGCCGCTCGCACGGCTGGCTCGACTGCTCGACCGCCTCGGCGCGTGCTCCCGTCCGATTCCGCTGTCCTTCTACCGCGACGCGTCGCTCTACACCATGCGGACCGACTCGCTTGACCGCTTCGGGACCCGACTCGAGCGTCGGTTCACGCGATCGGAGATCGCCGAGATGCTGCGTAAGTCGGGTCTCGTCGAAGTCCGGTTTCGGGAGGACGAGCCGTATTGGTGCGTGGTGGGCACCAAGCTGCCACGCGCACAACTGACCGGGCCGCCGAAACGCCAGCCGGAGACAACATCTGTCGGCTAGGTCCGCGTCGCCGGGAGGTGGATGCCCGATCGAAGATGAACTGCTCCTTTCGACGGTGCGATGGGGGATGCCCCACGGTCGAGGAACTCTGCATGATCACCTCGACCATGCTCGCGCGGTTCGCCGGGTGATTCCTCGCGTCCACGCCGCTCGCGGTCCGACTTAGGATGCATCGGTCGAGCGGCGCGAGGGTTCGTCCCGGCGCCGACCGATGGTTCTTCCCCGAGGAGGACGCGCGATGCAGGCACGGCTCGCGGTGATCTCCGACGTCCACGGCAACGCGCCGGCGCTCGACGCGGCGTTGTCGGCGATCGAGGAGGATCACGTCGCGGGACTCGTCTGCCTCGGCGACAGCGTCGGCTACGGCGCCTCGCCTCATCGATGCGTCGAGCGCCTGCTCGAGCTCGGCGCCCGGCTCGTCGCGCACGTCCGCGGCAACCACGAGGAGGCGCTCTTCAGCGCCGAGAGCTTCGCCGAGATGAACCCGACCGCGCGGAAGGCGATCCTGTGGTCCGCCCGCTCGCTCGCCCCGAGCCATCGAGCGTGGCTCGCCCGATGCCCGGGCGTCGCGAGCCTCGGTCCGGTGCAGCTCGTCCACGACAACCCGATTCCCGCGACCAGCACTTATCTCCGCGACGCGACCGCCGCCTGCCAGGCGTTCCGCGGCGTGGCGTCGGAGATCTGCCTCGTGGGGCACACCCACGTGCCGCTTCTCTTCGAGACGACCCGCCCGGAGCCCGACGCGGAGCCGCATCCGGAGGAGGTCATCGCCCACCTGCTCCACCCGGACGAGCCCTTCGCCCTCGAGCAGGGTCGGCGGTACATCCTGAACCCCGGCTCCGTGGGTCAGCCGCGCGACGGCGACCCCCGCGCGAGCTACGGCGTGCTCGACCTCGACCGGCGGACCTTCACGCTCCGCCGCGTCGAGTACGACGTCGCCGCCGCGCAGCGGGCGATGCAGGAGGCGGGGCTGCCCGATCCCCTCGCCGAGCGGCTCGCGATCGGCGCCTGACGCCCGATCCGCCGACCACGGCTCCGGTCCGGCGATCCCCTGCCCATGAGGGTCGGTGGTACCTTCCCGCCGACCCCCGCCGCGCGGGTCGGGGGCGGGCTTGGACCGGAGCGCTGACGATGGGGTCCTTGGGCGAACTCTTCTTCACGGCGCCGGCGCCATGGTTCACCGTCCCCGCCCTGATCGGCACGGCTGGCTACCTCATCAAGCTCCTCTTCGGCGCCGGGCATGAGGATGGCGGGCTTGGCGATGGCGCCTCGGGAGACGCCGCGGCGGGCTCGGACGTCGGCTCGACCGCCCTCTCGCTGCACGGGCTCTTCGCCTTCCTCATGGGCTTCGGATGGGGAGGTCTCGCCTGCCTGCACGGGATCGGCTGGGGCATGCCGGCGAGCACCGCGGGCGGACTCGGGACGGGCGTCGCCTTCGTCGGCGTGGTGGTGGCGATCCTGCGGGGCGGTCGTCGCCTGCAGTCGAGCGGCAACGTCTCCCTCGCCTCGCTCGTCGGTCTCGAGGGCGAGGTCTACACCGCGGTTCCCGCCGCGGGCAAGGGGCTTGGTCGGGTCCGCACGGTGATCGGCGACCGCGAGCGGTTCGTCTCGGCGACGACCGAGGGCGCCGAGCTGCCCGCGCGGACCCGGGTGGTGATCGAGCGGGTGAACGGCGACAACAGCGTGCTCGTCCGGGCGCGCGATCGCGGTCGATCGTGACCGCGAAGGAAGGAACGATCGCGATGACGACCTCGGAGATCGACTCGGTGCCCTCGGCGTGGCTGCTCGCACAGGCGTCTGCCGCGTCCGGCGCCGCGTTCTTCATCATCCTTGCCTTCGCGGGTCTCCTCGTGCTGCTCGTGCCGACGATCTTCGTCGCGAGCCGCTATCGGCGCTGCCCCTCGAACCGCATCCTCGTCATCTACGGCCGGGTCGGCAGCGGACGCGCGAGCCGCTGCCTGCACGGCGGAGGCGCCCTCGTCTGGCCGCTCATCCAGGACTGGGCGTTCCTCTCGCTCGAGCCGATGGTCATCGACATCCCGCTCGAGGGAGCGCTGAGCCTCAACAACATCCGCGTCAACGTCCCCTCGACCTTCACCGTCGGCATCTCCACCGACCCGGTCCTCATGAACAACGCGGCGGAGCGGCTCCTCTACCTCGACACCAAGCAGGTCCGCGAGCAGGCGCAGGACATCATCCTCGGGCAGCTGCGTCTCGTGATCGCGACGCTCACCATCGAGGAGATCAACAAGGACCGCGAGAAGTTCATGACGCTCGTCAACGCGAACGTCGAGCAGGAGATCAACAAGATCGGCCTGGAGCTGATCAACGTGAACGTCCGCGACATCACCGACGAGAGCGGCTACATCGACGCGATCGGCAAGCGTGCCGCCGCCGAGGCGATCAACCGCGCGAAGGTCGAGGTCGCGCAGCAGGAGCGGGATGGCGCGACCGGCGTCGCCCTCGCCGTCCGCGAGCGGGAGGTCAGCGTCTCCAAGGAGATGGCGGAGTCGGAGCAGGGCAAGAAGGCCGCCCAGTCCCAGCAGCGCGCCGCGGTCGCGACCCTCGAGACCCAGGCGGTCGCCGCCGAGGTCGAGGCGCAACGGGACCGCGAGGTCACCATCGCCCAGCGTGCCGCGGAGACCGCCGCCGCGAAGAAGGCGGCGGAGCAGGCGCAGCGCACCCGCGTCGCCGAGGCGGAGGCCGCGGCGGTCACCGGCGAGAACCTCTCCCGCGGGAAGATGGCGGAGTCGGAGGCGACGCTCGGCGAGGTCGCGGCGGAGAGCCGCCGCCGCCGCGAGGTCGCCGCCGCGAAGGCCGCCGAGGCGATCCTCATCGCCGAGCGCGAGCAGGAGCTCGCGCGGCTCGCGAAGGAGCTCGTCGCGCCGCAGGAGATCGAGAAGCAGCGGATCGAGATCGCCGCCGCCGCCGAGGCGGAGAAGCGCCGCATCGAGGCGAGGGGCGAGGCGGACGCGGTGCTCCTCAAGTACCGCGCCGAGGCGGAGGGCGTCCGCAGCGTCCTCGAGGCGAAGGCGGACGGCTACCGGCGGCTCATCGAGAGCTGCGGCAGCAATCCCCAGGTCGGTCCCACGCTCCTCCTCATCGAGCAGCTGCCGCAGCTCGTCGCCGAGCAGGTGAAGGCGATCTCCTCGCTCCACATCGACAAGATCACCGTGTGGGACTCCGGCACCACCCGCGACGGGCGCAACACCACCAGCGACTTCCTCGCGGGGATGGTGGGCAGCCTTCCGCGGCTCCACGAGCTCGCCCGGCAGGCGGGCATCCAGCTGCCCGCCGCGCTCGGCAAGGTGGACGGCTCGGGCGAGGGCGTCTTCGACGCGGACGCGACGGCGACGCGAAGGGACTCCGGCGCGGGAGCCAAGGTCGCCGAGCCGGACGCACGCACGCGGTAGCGCGGCGACGCGGACGGGAGGTACGACTCCTCCCCCCTCGAACCATCCGCAGCAGTTCGGGAAAGGTGCCGCGCGAACGAAGTTCGCGAGGCGGAGGCGTCGTCCGACTCCTCCCCGGAACCGCGCAGCAGTTCGGGGCAGGTGCCGCGCGAACGAAGTTCGCGAGGCGGAGGGGTCGTCCGATCAACGGATCGCTGCCCTCCTCACCTCTCCCGCGAGGAGCGAAGCGACGAGCGGGAGAGGTCGTTCCGCGACCTCCGGTCGCGGAACGGGTGAGGGTGGCACGCCTCGCGACGTACGACGCGACCCGCCGACGCGAGTCAGTTCCAGCCGACCGCGTAGAAGAGGGCGGTGAAGAAGAGGTCGACGACGATGATCGTCACCACCGTCTGCACCACGGTGTCCGTGGTCGCCTTGCCGACGCCCGCCGCGCCGCCGACGACGCGGAGCCCATTGAGGCAGGCGATGAGCCCGAGGATGAGCCCGAAGACCACCGACTTCACGAGTCCGCTGAGGAAGTCGCTCGTCGAGACCTGATCGAGCGTGTTGTCCCAGTAGACCTCGTAGGGGATCGAGAGGAAGAACACGCCGACGAGACCGCCCGCGGTGACCGCGACGAGGTCGGAGAGCACCGACAGCACGAAGAGGCTGACCGCCGTCGCGAGCACCCTCGGCACCACGAGGAAGCGGATCGGGTTGAGCGCCATCGCCTCGAGCGCCTCGATCTCCTCGCCCACCACCATCGTGCCGAGCTCGGCGGCGATCGCGGCGCCCGCGAAGCCGCAGAGGACGATCGCCGCGACGAGCGGACCCAGCTCGCGGAAGACCGCGACCACGATGATGTTCGCGACCTTGTCGCTCTGACCGAAGTCGGCAAGACTCGGCTCGGTCTGCAGGGCGAGGATCGCCCCGATCGCGCCGGAGACGAGCGTGACGATGCCGATCGCCCGCACCCCGACCCGCACCGTCTGGGAGACGAGCGCCGAGTAGCCGAAGCGGACCTGCCTCAGCAGCAGCGCCCGGCTCACCCACGCCGCCATGTCCCAGAGGAGCCACGCCAGCGACCCGATGAACGCGAGCGCGTCGCGCACGATGCCGCCGACCCCCGCGACCGGGCGAAGCGCCGAAGGAATGGTCGCGTTGGCGTCCGCCATCGGTCAGGCTCCCGCGCCGTCCACCTTGTCCACCACGTCGAAGACCTGCGTCAGCTTCGCGATCTCGAAGATCGACCGCACCTTCGGCTGCAGCGCCGCGAGCACGAGCTTCTTGCCCGCCTTGCGGCAGTGCTGGAGCGCCTCGACGAGCGTCGCGACGCCCGAGCTGTCCATGTAGGGGACCTTGGAGAGGTCGACGATGAGCCGCTTCGCCGGCGAGGCGATCGCCTTGGTGAGGCGCTCCCGCATGTGCGGCGAGCGGCTCAGGTCGACGTCGCCGATGGGACGGAGGACGAGCGCGTCGCCGCGGGGCTCCTCCACGATGGTCATGGCGTCGACCGAAGTCATCTCGAGGCTGCTCCTGGGGTCTGGGTTCCCGCCGGGCTCGGACCGGTCGAGGCATCGTCGCAGAACTTCTCGATCACGAGGCGCATCCCCCCCTCGGAGCGGCGCTCGTGGCGGCACACGTTCGTCAGCTGGCGGATGAGATGAAGACCCAGTCCGCCGGGTCGGACCTCGTCGAGGCTCCGACCAGAGACCTCCTCGGGGTCGAACGCCGCCTGGTGATCCTCGATCTCCACCCGGATCCCCCGCCGCGGCGAGGGGAGCTCCCGCAGGCTGAGCCAGATCCGGCAGTCCGGGGCGTGACCGTAGCCGTGGCGGATGATGTTCGTCATCGCCTCGTCGACCGCGAGCACCAGCTCGCCCCGCCGCGTCTCGCAGAACCCGATCCGCTCGGCGAAGGTCTCGAGCATCGCCCGCACCGCGCCGAGCAGTCTCGGTTGGCTGAGCACGCAGACCTGGATCTCGGGGGCGGGTTGGCTCATGGGCGAGGGAGGATCAGGCGGGAGGCGGAAGCAGTCCGACCGGCGCGAGCGGCGTCTCGGTCAGGAGACCCTTCTCGGAGAGCCAGTTGGTCCAGCGCTGGATGGCGACCGCACGCTCGGGGAGCGGCGCCGCGTAGTCGTAGCCATTCCGCTCGTCGACGAGCGAGGAGAGCGCCTCGATCGCGAGGAAGCGGGCGGCGGGGTCGTCGGACTGAAGCAGCACCACGAGCCAGCAGAGGTCCTCGCGGAACTTCGGGTCGTCGTAGGGCGGCGTGAACGGCGCATCGAGGTCGGGGCGGTACTTCCGCATGGTCGCCTCGACCGCGGCGGTGCGGTCCGGAGGATTCGCCGAGTTGAAGTCGGGTCGCCACGCGGTGGTCTGGCATCCCGCGAGGACGCCAAGGCAGACGAGCGACCAGCGTCGCCAGCGCGAGCGGGACATGCGACGCGCCGGAGCGATCGACCGACCCGAAGGGCGAGGCATGGCGCGGAGCATACCGCCCCGTGGCGGCACGCTTGGTCATCGCCGACCCGCGGCTCGGAGGATCATCTGGGGACGCTTCCGACGGGGCGTTCGTCCTCGGACGCACGCCCATCGCCGAGGCGGGCGAGCTCACTCGCCGAGGGTCCCGAGCAACGCCTCGATCGCCTTCGACCTTCGAGCCTCGACCCTCAACCCTTCACCCTCACACGCGAGGTTCCCCGGCATCGTGCGCCTTCGCGCAAGCCGAGGCGGGCGGAGCGAACGGTCGGTGGGTTGATGGGTTGATGGGTTGATGGGTCGATGGGTCGATCGGTTTGCCGTCGCGCGACGAGCCGCGAGACGCACGGACGCGGGTCTCGGGCGCCTTTGCGTCCCGGATCCCGCCACCCCGGAACTTGGCTCTCCGGAGGCTCGCTCGAAGCACACTCCGCGGAGCGAGGCATGCTGGAGGCAGGCGTCCGGGAGGCAGGGCGCCCTGGAACGAAACGCTCTCGAAGCGGGCACCCCGGAAGTTGCCTCCCCCGAACAGCGTCAACGGACAGGGCGGGATTCGAACCCGCGATAGAGGGAATCCCCCCTATGCCGGTTTAGCAAACCGGTGCCTTCAGCCGCTCGGCCACCTGTCCAACGGGCGGAAGTGTCGGTCCGTTCAAGTCCGCAGTCAACCGCGAAGGCGCGTGAAGCGATCGTTCGAGGTCCGAAAGCGGTCACCCGATCCGCGCGATCGACCCGGCTCATCCTCCCGACGCCGAGGGAATGCCCCATGACGCGGTGAGCGAGGCGACGGGGCGAGCCTCTCGCCCGTCCGCCGACCGCACCACGCCCTCGACGTCGACCCGCACGAGGCGTCCCTCGGCCGTGGTCGAGACGGTGATCGAGATGGAGGGATCGCCGGAGATCTCGATCGTCGCCGGCTCGCCGATCCGCGCGACGACGCGGGGCGCCGCGAGCACCGCTCCCGCCGGCTCGGAGAGCACGACGTCCACGGCGACCGACTCGGCTCCCTGCCGCACCGCCGAGACGTCCATCCGGACGGAAAGGACGCCGGCGGTCTCCGACGCCTTCGGTCGCGAGGCGCACGAGCAGATCAGGACGAGCGACGCCGCGACCCCTACACCTTGCATGGTCCATCGTCGCCCGCGAGCCATGGGCGGGGAGATCGGTCGGCGCCCGCGGCGCGCGACAGAAATCACCCCGCGTCCCCCTACACTCCGCCGCGTGGCGGCTCGGCTCCCCGTCATCCTCGCGTGCGCCGCGGCGATCGCGACGTCGGGCTGTCGCCAGTTCAACTACCAGCCCGCGAACGCCGGCGCTCCCTATCCCGCCTACCTCCCGTTGGGACCTACCGAGCGGGTGCAGGTCTTCAGCGATGGCGTGACCCTCGAGATCTGCAACGCGAGCGGACGCAACTTCCGCGACTTCGACCTCTGGATCAACCAGCGGTACTCCCGCTTCGTCGAGCGACTCGACGCGGGGCAGACGCTGACGATTCCCTTCGACCAGTTCTGGGATCAGCTCGGCGAGGGTCCGCAGATCGGCGGATTCTTCGCGGCGAACCGCCCTACGCCCGTGGTCCTGGTGCAGATCCAGCTCGACGAGACGGCGCCCCTCGTGGGACTCGTGGCGATTCCCCTCGGCGACGACCGCCCCTGAGGTACCCGTTCCTCAGTTCCAGACGAGTGAGTTCCCCGCCGCGTCTCGAGGCCCGCGCTAGAGCCCGAGCCTCGCCCGCTTCGCCGCCCACTCCTCCTGCTCGCGGCGGTTGTCGGTGGCGATCGGCGAGCCGCTTCGGATCGCCTCGATCTCGAGCCGCGTGAGGTGCATCGCCTGCATCCGGTAGTCCTCGAACGCCTCGCAGGTGATCGGCACGATCTCCCTCACGAGCCGATGCATCGCCTCGGCGTAGACGCGGATCTCCCGCTGCGCATGCGGGTCGAGGCGCAGCGAGAGGAAGTGCAGGATGTTGTGCAGGTCGCACTTCCAGTACCACTCGGTGAAGACGCTCACCGGCAGCGCCGCCCTCGCGAGCTCTCGGGCGACGCCCTGCTCGGTGAGGGCGAGGTACTCCCGGTAGTTCTCCTCGGCGCGATCAAGAAGCTGCAGGAATCGCTCCGCGGTGCCCGCGTCGATCGGCTCCTCGCCCCCCTGCCGGTTGGTCTTCGACTGCATGCGGACGCTGCCGACGGTGGGCCGCCAGAAGCGGTCCGGCACGATCGAGTACCGCGCCGAGTACTCGTTGACGTTCGCGGTGCGGTGGCGGATCCACTGCCGCGCGACGAAGACCGGCATCGCGACGTGGAACTTGAACTCGATCATCTCGAAGGGCGTCGAGTGGCGGTGCCGCATCAGGTAGCGGATCAGCCCGCGGTCCTCGTTGACCTTCTTGGTGCCCTGCCCGTAGGAGACCCGCGCCGCCTGCACGATCGCGCTGTCGGCGGTCTGACCCTCCCCGACGAGCCGCGGCATGCAGTCGACGAGCGCCACGAAGCCGTGATCGTCGACCTTCACCTCCCAACGCGACGATCCGCCCATCACGTCGACGAGCCCAGCCTCCGGCGCGACCCTTTGGATCGTCACCTCGTCGCCCGCCTCGATCATCGTGTCCACGCGATCGGTGGTCATCTTGCTCACTCCTGCCCGGCGTCAGCGGGCTCCGTGGACCCTACCGCGCCGACGCGCCGGCGCGTGCCTCGACCCACGCCTCGAGCCAGCCATTCACCTCGTCGAGCGTCCCGTTCTCGGTGGGAAGACCGACCACCACCACCCGCGGCGCCGATCCCGCCGCGAAGATCACCCGAACCCGCTCGAACGCCGCCGGCAGATCAAGGTCGGCGACCTCCTCCGACACCCCCGCCGCCCCGCGGGTCGTCGGGAATCCGGCACCGGCGGGCTCGATCGTGTCGGGGCTCGCTCGACCCGCGGCGTCGAGGAACGCCGGCTCCGACTCGGGCATCGCCCCATCGCGGGCGGCGACCGCGAGCAGCATCCACGCCATCGCCCTCACCTCCTCGTCGGTGCGGGCGGCGGTCCGCCGCGCCTCGCCCACCACGAGGAACCCCCAGATCGTCACCGCGATCGCAGCGACGAGGAAGGATCCGATCAGCACCTTCACCGTCCTCGGGCTGGCGGCGTCGGGAGCAGTCACATCCGCATTCCTTCGAACTTGATCCGCTGCCGCTCGCGGCGCGGGTTCGCCTCGGGCACGGCGGAAAGCAGCGCCCTCGTGTAGGGGTGCTGCGGTCGATTGATGATCTCGTCGCGGGTGCCCTCCTCCACGATCCTGCCGTCGAACATCACCGCGATCCGGTCGCAGATGTGGTGGATCACCGCCATGTCGTGGCTGATGAAGAGGTAGGAGAGCCCGAACTCGTCCTGCAGGTCCTTGAGGAGGTTCAGGATCTGCGACTGGATCGAGACGTCGAGCGCCGAGGTCGGCTCGTCGCAGACGATCAGCTTCGGCTGCAGGGCGAGCGCCCGGGCGATCCCGATCCGCTGCCGCTGCCCGCCGGAGAACTCGTGGGGGTAGCGGTCCGCCGCCTGCTTCCAGAGCCCGCATCGGACGAGGAGCTCCTCGACGCGCGAGCGGAGCTCGTCGCCCTTGGCGATCCCGTGCACCTCGAGCGGCTCGCCCACGATGTTCGCGACCCGCATGCGCGGGTTCAGCGAGCCCGCGGGGTCCTGGAAGATGATCTGCATCTCCCGCCGCAGCCGGCGCATCTCCCCGGACGGCTGATCGAAGACCGACTCGCCCTTGTAGAGGACGCGACCGCCGGTCGCCGGGACGAGCCGCAGCACCGTGCGGCCGACGGTCGTCTTGCCGCAGCCGGACTCCCCCACCAACCCGAGCGTCTCGCCCTTCTTGAGGTGGAAGCTGACGCCATCGACCGCCTTCACGTGACCGACGACCCGCTGCAGGAAGCCGCGGCGGATCGGGAAGTGGGTCTTGAGGTCGATCACCCGCAGGAGGTCTCCGGCGGGATCGGTCGAGGAGGGACTCGTCGCGGCTCGGACCATGCGAGGGCGATCGTATCAGGCGCGCCGCGGACGCCGCGGGTGGTCCTTCGCGCGGCGTACACTCCCGCCCCATGCAGGTCCCCGCCGTCCGTCCCGAGAGCTCCGCGGCGCTTCCCGACGCGCCGCGCGAGGACGCGCCCTCGGCGATCACCATCCGCACGCTCTCGAAGTGGCGGCGCGAGGGCGTCCGCTTCGCCTGCCTCACCTGCTACGACGCGACCACCGCCCGCTGGCTCGAGCGGGCGGGCGTTCCGGTGCTCCTCGTCGGCGACACCGCCGCGGAGGTCATCCTTGGTCATCCGGCGACGATCCACGCGCCGCTCGAGTTCATGATCACCCTGACCGCCGCGGTGAAGCGCGGTGCGCCGAGCCGGTTCGTGATGGCGGACATGCCCTTCCTCTCCTATGGCGCCGAGGACGCCGAGGGCATCCGCAACGCCGGTCGGTTCCTCGTCGAGGGATCGGCGGACGCGGTGAAGCTCGAGTGCGACCGCTCGCATGCGGCGCTCGTCACGCTCATGAGCCGCGCCGGGATCCCGGTCGTCGCCCACGTCGGATCGCGTCCGCAGCATGCCCGCCGCCGCGGCGGCTACTGGGCGGCAGGTCGCTCCGCGGAGTCGGCACGGGAGCTCCTCGACGACGCCCGCGCCCTCGAGGACGCCGGGGCGACGACGCTCCTGATCGAGGCGGCGCCCGCCGAGGTCGCCGAGGCGATCGTCGAGCGGAGCAGCGTGCCGGTGATCGGCTGCGGCGCTGGTCCCGCCTGCCACGGGCAGGTGGTGGTCCTGCAGGACCTCCTGGGATTGACCGATTGGCAGCCCGCCTTCGCCGCCCCCGCCGCGAGGCTCGGGGAGTCGATCGCCAACGCCGCCCGATCCTGGATCGATCGGGTCGGGCGGGGTGACCTCGGCTCCCATCCCTACCTCATGAGCGACGCGGACCGCGAGGCGTTCCGGCGATCGCTCGGTCGTTGACCCCGCCGGTCGATCCGCGCGGGTCTCCCTCGGTCGATGCAACTCCGGATCAGGAACCCCCAACCATGGGGGAAGGTTCGGCGTATCGATCGGACGGTCGCCGGCGTGGCGACCGACCGAGAATCCGCGCCATGTCCGGTCGCGAAGGTCCCGCGTGAGGTCCCGAGGGCGAGCTTCGACGGTGCTTCCCCGCCCGCGTCGAGATGGTCCGAAGTACCCGAGAGAACCCGAGAGAACCCGAGAGAACCCGAGAGATCCCGAGCGAACCTGAAGTTCCCGCCGTCCCGACCGCCCCGCGTTGCTGATTCCCCCACACACGCCCAACGCCGCCCTGCTGGCGTTCGACCTCCCCCCGCGAGTCCCACCATGCACGACTCGAATCCGACCCCGCATCGCCCCCGCCACTATGGACCGAGCCTCGCGGTGCTCGGCGCCGCCGCGATGGTGCTCTTCGTCACGCCCGAGGCGGTGCGCCGCATCGGTCACGCCCGCACCGAGGTCGAGATCGAGCAGGCGTCGCAGCGGCTCGCCCGCGGCACGATCCTCGACGAGCTCAACGAGGCGTTCCGCGACGTCGCCCGCGTGGTCGAGCCGTCGGTGGTCCACGTGGCGACCGCCGGTCGCAGCATGAGCCGCGCGGGCATGGCGCCCTACCTCTCGACCGGCTCGGGGTGGATCTACGACGCGGACGGTCACGTGGTGACCAACGCGCACGTCGTCGATGGCGCCGCGCGGGTCGAGGTGCAGCTCCACGACGGCACCGTCCATCCCGCCGAGGTGGTGGGCATGGACCTCCGCACCGACATCGCGGTGCTCCGGATCGATGGCGTCATGCTTCATCCCGCGGTCCGCGGCGACAGCGACGCGGTCAGGCAGGGCGACATGGTCTTCGCCTTCGGCAGTCCCTTCGACTTCCGCTTCTCGATGTCGAAGGGCATCGTCTCCGGCGTCGGTCGGATCGCCGGGCTCGAGGACATCGACTACGAGAACTTCATCCAGGTGGACGCGGCGATCAACCCCGGCAACTCCGGCGGACCGCTCACCGACGTGCGCGGCCGCGTCGTCGGCATGAACACCGCGATCGCCACCGGACGCGGACCCGGCGTCGGGCAGGGTCAGTTCGCCGGCATCGGTCTCGCGATCCCCATGTCGATGATCGAGTCGGTGGTCGACCAGCTGATCGGGACGGGCGAGGTCGCCAAGGGCTTCCTCGGCGTCAGCGTCGCTCCGATCGAGATGGCGCGGGCGATGGCGGACCGCGACGCGACCCTCGCCTTCATCGCCGAGCGATTCCGCGGCAGCGGCGCGATCGTGACCTCGGTCTCCGAGGATGGTCCCGCGGCGCGGGCCGGGCTCCGCGAGGGCGACGTCATCGTCGCGATCGACGGGCAGCGGGTGACGAGCCGCGAGCTGGTGCCCGCGCTCATCAGCTCGAAGCGACCCGGCGACCGCGTGCCGTTCGAGCTCTGGCGCGCCGACGTGGAGGGCGGCAAGGAGGAGACGCTGCGGCTCGAGATCGTGCTCGACCGGCTCCCCGCCGAGGTCAACCACGAGGGCATCGTCCGCGGGCTCCGCTCGCTCGGACTGCGCCGGCTCGACACCCACGACGAGCAGCACGCGTCCGAGCTCGGGATTCCCTACCGCCGCGGCGTCCTCGTCCTCGACGTCGACGACGGCTCGCCCCTCGCCGAGGCGGTGCCGGAGGGCTCGGTGATCGTCAAGGTGATGAACCAGCCGGTCGGCAACCTCGACGACTTCTACACCCGCACGAGCCGCGTGCTCGTCCAGATGGCCCGC
The DNA here is from genome assembly GCA_016873275.1 of Phycisphaerae bacterium. GTDB lineage: Bacteria > Planctomycetota > Phycisphaerae > Phycisphaerales > SM1A02 > VGXO01. The sequence continues at coordinate 7,750 of VGXO01000033.1, read as the reverse complement.
GGCATGCAGGTGCGCGACCTCGTGCTGCACGTCGTCGCCCCCGACGGCACCGAGCAGGCGGTGCCGATCCCGCTGCGGTGACGAGGCGGGTCAGCTGCGTCGAAGCGGGTTGAGGACAAGGTTGTCCCGCCCCGGGATCAGCAGGTCGGCGATCTCGACCGCCTCCATGAACGAGGCGCGAGCCTGTGATGCATCGTGCGGATGGGCGAGCACCATGCCCCGCTCGAGATGCTCCGCGGTCGCGATGGCGTCGCCGCAGACGAGGACGGTGTGACCAGGGAGCGCGAGCAGCAGCCCGCAGGTCCCCGGCGTCTCGCCGGGAAGCGGGAAGAGGTCGACGCCCGGCGCAAGGCGGTCCGGCGCCTCCTCGGTCCGGTCGAGGAGGGCGATCTCCTCGCGGATCGTCGCGGCGACCGCGGCATCGCCCGCCGACTCCGCCTCCGCGAGCTTCGACCGCAGCGACGCACCGATCGCCTCGCGCTCGCGGGCATCGAGGAGGACCGGGGCGTTCGGGAAGAGCGCGAGCCCGCGCCGCCGCAGCGGATGAAACGAGGTGAGGAAGACGTGGGTCACGTCCTCCGGGCGCAGGGACGTCCGTTCCTTCATGCGCGCGAGGAGATACGGCGGCGGCAGCGAGGGATCGACGATGATCCGCGCGTCGCCCGAGGTGATCAGCGTGGTCGTCGCGTGGTCGGGGCGCTGCGGCGCCTTCTCCTGCCAGAGCGGATGCGCCCCGAGGGCGCCGATCGAGATGACGCGGAAGCTGAGGCTCATGGGGGCGTGACGCGGCGGGTCACTCCTCGGGCGCGTTCCGGGCGAGGCGACCGAGGGGGTTGTGGGGATCGGCGCGCTTCGCGCGGAGCGCCGCGAGCACCGCGGGCGGGACCATCGTCGCGAGCCGGTCGAGGTCGCCGCCGAGCGCCGCGATCTGCTTGATCAGGCTCGAGCTCGTGTACGCGAACGCCTCGCCGGTGACGAGGAACACCGTCTCGATGCCGGCGACCTGCCGGTTGGTGATCGCGAGCTGGCACTCGGTCGCGAGGTCGCTCGCGTGCCGGATCCCCCGCAGGAGCGCGCAGGCGCCGATCCGCCGGGCGAAGTCCACGGTGAGCCCGGTGTAGGTCTCGACGCGGACCGCCGCCCCGCGCGGCTCCTCCCGGAGGAGCTCCGCGACGAGTCCGGCGGCGAGCGACTGGCGCTCGGCGACCGTGAAGAGCGCCTCCTTCTCGGGATTGCGACCGATCGCGACCACGACCTCGTCGAAGACCCCCCGCGCCCGCCGGAGCACGTCGAGGTGCCCGAGCGTCATCGGGTCGAAGGAGCCCGAGTAGAGGGCGAGATGCCGGGAGGTCGCCATGCGCGGGCGGATGATAGGGAGTCGCGCCCCGACCGATGGACCGCCGCGACGGGACCCGCGGGGATCTCCCGTAGACTCGCGCCATGATCGACCTCCGTCACGCGACCGGCTCCCGGAAGGTCATCGCGCTTGCCGCCGCGATGCTCGCGATGCTCGCGATGCCCGCAATGCCCGCGATGCCGGCGACCGCCGACGACGCGGTTCATGCCCTCCCGCAGTTCGACCTCTCCCGCGACGCGTCGCGCCGGGTCGTCGTCGACCGCGAGGCGGGGCAGTATCTCGGACATCCGACCACGGTGCTCCTGGAAGACGGTCGCACCATGATCGCCGTCTACCCCAAGGGTCACGGCCGCGGCGCGATCGTGATGAGGCGGAGCGAGGACGGCGGGCGCACCTGGTCGGATCGCCTGCCGGTTCCCGAGAACTGGGCGACGAGCCAGGAGACGCCGACGATCCACCGCCTCGTCGATCCGCGAGACGGCACCAGGCGCCTCGTCCTCTTCTCGGGGCTGCATCCGATCCGCCGCGCGTACTCCGACGACGATGGCGCAACCTGGTCGCCGCTCGAGCCGGTCGGCGACTGGGGCGGCATCGTGGCGATGAGCTCGGTGGTCGCGCTCGCCGACGGCACCCACGCGGCGTGGTTCCACGACGACGGTCGCTTCTTCCGCCCGCAGGAGACCGGCGGCAAGGCCGGCGCATTCCGGTTGTTCGAGACGCGCTCGAGCGACGGCGGACTCTCCTGGTGCGAGCCGCGCGAACTGTGGACCGGCAGCGAGATCCACCTCTGCGAGCCGGGCGTGATCCGTTCGCCCGACGGCTCGACGCTCGCGATGTTCCTCCGCGAGAACCGGCGTCGGATGAACTCCCACGTGATGTTCTCCTCGGATGACGGTCGCACCTGGAGCGAGCCGCGCGAGGTGCCGGACGATCTCGTCGGCGATCGACACGTGGGCGTCGTCCTTCCGGACGGTCGCGTGGTCGTCTCCTTCCGCGACACCCGCCCGGGAAGCCCGACCGCCGGCGACTGGGTCGCGTGGGTCGGTCCCTGGGCGGAGCTCGTGCGCGAGAAGGACGCCCCCGCCCGCGAGGCGTTCCGCGTGCGCTTGATGGACAACCATCACCGCTGGGACTGCGCCTATCCCGGCGTCGAGCGCCTGCCCGACGGCACGGTCGTGCTGACGACCTATGGGCACTGGACCCCCGGCGAGCCGCCCTACGTCGTGAGCGTGCGGCTTGATCCGGAGGAGTTCGCGGCGTCGCCGCCCGCGCCGTTCGGGGCGATCCCGAGCGAGGCGCAGCGTCGCTGGCACGAGCTCGAGTACTACGGCTTCATCCACTACGGGATCAACGCGTTCACCGACCGCGAGTGGGGCTACGGCGACGAGTCGCCGACGCTCTTCGATCCGAGCGAGATGGACGCGCGGCAATGGGCCCGCGTCGCGAGGTCCGCCGGGATGAAGGGCCTGATCCTGACCGCGAAGCACCACGACGGATTCTGCCTCTGGCCGACCGAGACGACCGACCACGACATCGCGGCGAGCCCGTGGAAGAGTGGCGAGGGCGATCTCGTCCGCGAGTTCGTCGCGGCGTGCGAGGAGGAGGGGCTCCGCTACGGCTTCTACCTCTCGCCGTGGGACCGCAACCATCCCGAGTACGGTCGCCCCGCGTACCTCGACGCCTACCTCGGGCAGTGGCGGGAGCTCCTCGCGCGGCACCCCCATCCCTTCGAGATCTGGTTCGACGGCGCGAACGGCGGCGACGGCTTCTACGGCGGCGCCCGCGAGACCCGCACCATCGACCGCAACGCCTACTACCGCTGGGACGAGACCTTCGCGCGCCTCGCGGCGCTCGTCCCCGACGCGATCATCTTCAGCGACGCGGGCCCCGGCTGCCGCTGGGTCGGCAACGAGCGAGGCTTCTCCGCCGAGACCAGCTGGCAGACGATGAACCGCGAGGGGCGCTATCCCGGCACGCCGGATCACGGCGACCTCGCGCAGGGCGAGGTCGGCGGGACGCACTGGATCGGCGTCGAATGCGACGTCTCGATCCGACCAGGCTGGTTCTTCCACGAGTCGCAGAACGACAAGGTCAAGTCGGTGGAGGACCTGCTCGAGATCTGGTTCGGCTCGGTCGGCTACGGCGCGAACCTCCTGCTCAACCTTCCGCCCGACCGCCGCGGGCTCATCCACGAGCGCGACGTCGAGTCGCTCCAAGGTCTGCGGGCGAGGCTCGACGCGATCTTCTCCCGCGACCTCCTGCGCGGAGCGACCACCGCCTCCGCCGACGAGGTGCGCGGCGGGAGTCCCCGCTTCGCGGCGGCGAACCTCGTCGACGGCGACGACGCGACGAGCTGGGCGACCGACGACGACGTGCGGACCGCGACGATCGAGCTCCGCTTCGACGCGCCGATCACGCTCGACGTGATCCGCCTCCGCGAGCCGATCGAGTTCGGTCAGCGGATCAGCCGCTTCGAGGTCGATCGGCTCGAGGGGGACGCGTGGGTCCCGCTCGCCGCCGGCACCACCATCGGACCGCGGCGGATGCTGCGCACGCCGCAGGTCACCACGAGCGGGCTCCGCGTGCGGATCCTCGAGAGCCTCGCGGCGCCGATCCTCCGCGGCCTCTCGGCGTTCGACGACCCGGCGCGGGAGTAGGCGGCGACCTGCCCGCTCAGCCCTGCGCGAGGCGGTCGCAGTCCGCCGCCATCGCGAGGTCCTTCTCGGTCAGCCCCCCCGCGTCATGGGTGGAGAGCGTCAGCGTGACCTTGTTCCAGCGGATCAAGAGGTCTGGATGGTGCTGCTGCTTCTCCGCCCGCTCCGCGACGCGGTTCACGAACGCCATCGCCTGCACGAAGTCCTCGAACGCGTAGGTCCGTTGGATCGAGTCCCCGCTCTGGCTCCACTCGGGAAGCTTCCGGAGCTTCTTGTCGACCTCTGCGTCGGACAGTCGGACGAGCGTCATCGGTTCGGCTCCGCGGCGACGAGGACGGCGGTCGCCGCCGTCGCCAACTTGGTCGCGGGGAACTATACCTGCGGCGGATCCCGCCCCGACCACCCCGTGCAGACCTCGCCCGCCACCACCCGCCTCGCCCCCTCGCCGACCGGCGACCTGCATCTCGGGCACGCCCGCACCTTCCTCCTCACCGCGGCGCTCGCGCGGAGCCAAGGCTGGCGGATCCTGCTTCGCCTCGAGGACCTCGACCGCCACCGGGTCGTCGCCGGCGCCTCGGAGCGGACCGTCGAGATGCTCGCGTGGCTCGGGATCGACTGGGACGCGCCCCCGACGCGCCAGCGCGACGACCTGCGACCCTTCGAGGACGCCATGCGCCGGCTCGCCGACGCCGGATGGATCTTCGCCTGCACCCTGAGCCGGCGCGAGATCCGCGAGGCGGCGTCGGCGCCGCACGGGCACGAGGGCGAGCCGCGCTTCGACCCGCGCCTGCGGCCGCCGCCTGGCGATTCGTGGAGGTTCGCGCGAGGCGACCAGAGCCATCGCCTGCGCGTCGAGCCCGGCGAGGTCGCGTTCGTCGATCAACTGCTCGGGGCGCGACGATTCGATCCTTCCGCCGAGTGCGGCGACTTCGCGGTCTGGACGCGGGAGGGCGTGCCGAGCTACCAGCTGGCGGTGGTCGTCGACGACGCGCGTCAGGGCGTGACCGACGTCGTGCGCGGCGACGACCTCCTCGCCTCGACCGCGCGGCAGATCCTGCTGCAGCGGGCGCTTGGGCTATCCCCGCCGCGCTGGTGGCATCTCCCGCTCGTCGCCGACGCCGCGGGCGCCCGTCTCGCGAAGCGGCATGGATCCACCTCGCTCGAGTCGCTGCGGGCGACGGGCGCGACCGCCGAGAGAATCTCCGGGCTCGTCGCCTGGTGGTGCCGATGGATCCCCGAGCGTGCGCCACTCGACCCGCGCACGCTCCGCGAGCTCGTCACGCCGGAGTCGCTGCGGGCGCTCGTCGCGCGCGAGCAGGACCCCGCCGCGAGACCGCGGGTCGACGAGGAGACGCTGCGATGGCTTCGAGACGCGTGACGCATCCCGCACGATCAGGCGCCGCGGTCCTGACGTTCTCGTTGTCGGTCTCGTTCGTGATCCTCGCCGCGTGGCTCCTCCTCGCCGTCGCGGGATGCTCGCCCTCGCCGCAGGCGGGCTCGGAGCAGGTCACCATCGCCGGCGAGACCTGGACCTTCGAGGTCGCGCGGGACACCCCGAGCCGCACCCGCGGGCTCGGCGGTCGCGCGTCGCTGCCGCCGCAGGGCGGCATGATGTTCATCTTCCCGGACGCGCAGGTGCGTTCATTCTGGATGTACGACTGCCTGATGCCGATCGACGTGGTCTTCCTCGACCCGCTCGGCGTGATCACCGCCACGCACTCGATGCCGATCGAGCCGCCGCGGGCGCCCGAGGAGAGCGAGGCGACCTACGCCGGTCGCCTGCCGCTCTACTCGAGCCGCTTTCCCGCGCAGTTCGCCCTGGAGTTCCCAGCCGGCACGATCGATCGCCTCGGTCTCAGGCCGAACACCCGGATCGACCTCGACCCGAGGCGGCTCAAGAGCCTCGCCCGCTGAGCCGACCTCCATCGCGGATCCGCGCGGCGGGTCATCGAGCATCGAGCAGGAAGCAGGGAGCGGGAGCCTCGCCGGCATGACGAGACGTTGGGGAGAAGGAACCGACCCGCGCGGGGTCCCCGCGATCGTCGTCGCCGCGGTCGATCGGGCGGCGGACGCCGACGCGCGGCGCCTTGCGCTCGAGCTCGCCAGAGCGTGGAACGATCCCGACTCGCCCATCCGCTTCGACGCGTGCGGCGAGGAGATCGCCACGGTGGCGGCGACCGCGTGGATCGTCCTCGGCGATCCGCTCGATCACCACGGCGCCCGCGCCGAGGCGATCCGCGACGCGACCTCCGCCGCGGAGGTCGAGGGCGTGCCGGTCGTCGTGCTTGGTCGAGGCTCCACGGCGCTCGACGTCACCTCGCCCGCGGCGGTCATCGTCGCCTCGCTCCGGCTCCTCCTCGCCCAGGCTGCATCGCACCAGCGGTCCCTCCGCCGCGAGCGCCTCGCCCGCGAGGCGATCCGACGCCACGATCATGAGCTCGCCGAGGCCGCGCTCCTGCAGCGCGAGTTCCTGCCCAAGCGGCTGCCGCGTCACGAGCGGTTCGAGTGCGCGGTGCTCTGGCGACCCGCCTGGCACGTCTCGGGAGACATCTACGACGTGGTGCGGATCGACGAGCATCACGTCGGCGTCTTCCTCGCCGACGCCGTCGGGCATGGCGTTCCCGCCGCGATCCTCGCGATGGGGCTCGCCCGGCGGCTCGAGGTGCGGGACGACGACGGGAGACCGCTCGCGCCCTCGGAGGTGCTGCGCCGCCTCAACCGCTCGCTCGTCGAGATCCGCGGCGACCTCGTGTGGTTCGCGACGGCGGTCTACGCGCTCCACGACCTCCGAAGCGGCGAGGTGCGGCTTGCCTCCGCCGGGCATCCGGCGGCGGTGCTCCTCCGCCGCGACGGCGGCTCGCGGGCGTTCGAGGCGTCCGGCGGTCTGCTCGGCATCTTCGAGGAGGAGCGCTACCTCGAGCATGCGTTCCGCCTCGACGAGGGCGACCGGCTGATCCTTCACTCCGACGGACTCGAGCCGCTGTTCGCGCCTCCACTCGACTCGCCGGACTCGCCGGACCCGCCGGACTCGCTGGACGGGGCGGACGGGGCGGACGGGGCGGACGGAAACTACCTCTCCCGCTTCACGCATTGCGCCGCGGGACTCGATGCAGCACGCCTCTTCGAGGCGATCGCCGCCCGCATGGACCGCCCCGACTCGCCGCCGATCGCGCACGACGACGTCACGGTGATCAGCATCAGTCACCGCGCCATCGCCCCGTCGAGCGCCACCCAGCGCGAGCGTGCGGTCGAGGGCGACGGCAGGAACCTGCGCCTCGCGGCGTGAGGACCACTCCCCGCGCCGACGGCGCGAGGAGGGGTTGCCGCGGGCGCCGTACCTCTCCCGCGAGGAGCAACGCGACAAGCGGAAGCGCGTCGATCGCCTCACCTCTCCCGCGAGGAGCAACGCGACGAGCGGGAGAGGTCGCCTCGCGAGCGCAGTTCGCGAGGCGGGTGGGGGGCGTCCGATCAACGGGCTGCTCGCCTCGCGCACCGCACGAGCACGCAACCCGTTGGAGTTAGTCCCCTCCGTCGCCTCGCTCCGCGAGGCGACACCTCCCCACTGCGGAGCCGTGGGGAGGAGTTCCAGAGCGAGGAGTTCCAGAGCGAGGAGTTCCAGAGCGAGGAGTTCCAGAGCGAGGAGTTCCAGAGCGAGGAGTTCCAGAGCGAGGAGTTCCAGAGCGCACCACGTCGGGATCGCGCGTTCCGACACTCCGGAACTCCTCCTCGACCGAGCACC
>VGXO01000032.1 GCA_016873275.1 Phycisphaerae bacterium | reverse complement strand
CCTCCGTCTCGCTGGCTTCGCCAGCGAGCCACCTCCCCGACGTCGCTTCGCTCCGTCAGGGAGGAGTTCCGGAACACGACTCCCCGACCTCGCGGCGCTCGGTCGAGGAGGAGTTCCGGAGTTCCGGGGTTCAGCAGTTCCGGACTGCGCGATCTCGACGTGGTGCGCTTTGGAACTCCTCCCCACGGCTTCGCCGTGGGGAGGTGTCGCCTCGCGGAGCGAGGCGACGGAGGGGACCAACTCCGACGGGTTGCGTGCTTGCGTGCGCTCCGCGAGGCGAGCAATCCGTTGATCGGACCTCCCCTCCGTCTCGCTGGCTTCGCCAGCGAGCCACCTCCCCGACGTCGCTTCGCTCCGTCAGGGAGGAGTTCCGGAACACGACTCCCCGACCTCGCGGCGCTCGGTCGAGGAGGAGTTCCGGAGTGCGCCTCGCGGCGCTCCTCGCGGGAGAGGTGAAGGAGTCCCTCGCGTCCGCCGCGGTCTCTGCGCGAGAACCCGATCGTCGGGTGGTCGCCGCACGCCCACCGACGAACCTCCTCGCGCGGAGAGCGCGGAGCCCGCGGAGGAGGTCCGACTGGAGGACGGCAGCTGATTCCGAAGGTGGACCGCGGGCGTCCCGCCCGCACCGTCGAGGTTCGAGGCGGACCCGATGCGGGCAGGATGTCGGCGGTCAATCCGAGCGACGTCTTCGATCAGCGGCGTGGTTCGAGCTGACCCGCCGCCTTCGACGTGGTCCCCCGCTCCCACTATCGGGTCAGAATTGGTTCAAACTGGCTCAAAAAATTCCGCGGCGTGGTGGTTCAAACGGTCTCTGGAGGTATGTTCCTTGGTGCCGTCGTTCAGCCTGACCGGAGGCGGCATGCAACCTCTCTCGCCGGAGCCGCTCATGCAGCACATGCGCCATCTTGCCTCGACGTTCCTCGTCGCCATCGCCACGGCGTCGCCGCTCGCGGCGGACGTGGTCGTTCCCGTCGGCGACTCGACCGACGTGCCGAACCTCCAGATCGGACTCATCCCCCTCCTCGGCGACGCGTGCGAGGCGGTTCAGATGGGCTCCGAACCGCTGGTCGTCGCGAACGGCCCCGTCAGTTCCAACACCATCCAGGTTGAGGGCACTCTGCAGCAGGTCATGCTCAGCGCGACCACCTGCTTCTGGAGGGGCAACTTCTGCAATGAAGGCTTGTACCCCGGGTGGCAGACCGGAGGCTGCGCGATCCAGCCGAAGGCGAAGGACCTCGCGGTGCTCTTCTATCGCGAGGTGGGCGAGCAGGTCACGGTGCTCCTCCAGATCGGCGGAAGCGAGCCTTGGCCCAAGCACAACGATCAACCGTTCCCGTGGCTCGCGTCGAGCGATCAGGCGGGAGTCCCCGGCACGTGCGGGCCCACCAGCTCGACGGGATCGCTGCTCGCGGGCTGCGCGGGCGGCACGCCCGGCGACTTCGACGCCTGCACGGGTCCGTTGCCGGGCGGCGACTCCAACTTCAGCTCGACCACGGCGGGAGGCGGATCGCTCGTGATCGACTCCTCGGTGCGGATTGCCATAGCCTGGATCCCCGCCGCCAATGCGGGACCGGGCGTTCCCACGAGCGCTGGAAACTGCACGCAGTTTCCCGCCGCCTGGCCGAGCGGTCTCGGGAACGTCCCGTCGGGCACCACGATCGGCAACTGCTGGATCAATCCGTGCGACGATAAGCGTGGCTCCGCGGCGCGATTCTGCTCGATCTCGCTCTCGCTTGAGGGGATCAGTGGCGGCTGCTCGCTTGCGACTGCGCCCACCAACGGCACGACCGTGCCGATCGTCGCGGCAGGGGGAACCAGCACCGTGCAGGTCTCGACCGGCGCGACCTGCGTGTGGTCGGCGCAGGCGAGCGACACGTGGCTGACGATCACCTCTGGATCAAGCGGGACCGGCGCCGGCACCATCAACTACACCGCCGCCGCGAACTCTGGCGCCACGCGGAGCGCGACGATCGCGGTCAGTCAGGGCGGCTCGGTGCAGTCGCAGATCACGGTCCAGCAGGCGGCGGGCAGCGTCCCCTGCACGCTGACGACGACGCCCCCGGACGGCGCGACCGTGCAGGTCGCCGCGGCAGGGGGATCCAGCACCGTGCAGATCTCGACCGGCGCGACCTGCGCGTGGTCGGCAGTCATCGCCTCCACGGACCCGCCGGGCGATCCCGACGACTGGATCGCCCTTCGCTCGCAGAGCGGCACGGGAACGGCCGTGCTCGGCACGGGCACCGAGACGATCGGGATCCGGATCCGCCGGAACACCGGCGCCGCGCGGAGCGCGACGATCACGGTCAGTCAGGGACCGGAGGGCGGCTCGGTGCAGTCGACGATCACGGTCCAGCAGGCGGCGGGCAGCGTCCCGTGCACGCTGACGACGACGCCCCCGGACGGCACGACCGTGCAGGTCGTCGCGGCAGGGGGAACCAGCACCGTGCAGGTCTCGACCGGCGCGACCTGCGGGTGGTCGGCGCAGGCGAGCGACGCGTGGCTGACGATCACCTCTGGATCAAGCGGGACCGGCGCCGGCACCATCAACTACAGCGCCGCCGCGAACTCTGGCGCCGCGCGAAGCGCGACGATCGCGGTCAGTCAGGGCGGCTCGGTGCAGTCGACGATCACGGTCCAGCAGGCGGCGGGCAGCGTCCCGTGCACGCTGACGACGACGCCCCCCGACGGCACGACCGTGCAGGTCGCCGCGGGTGGCGAGAGCGGCTCGGTGGGCGTCTCGACCGGCGCGACCTGCGTGTGGTCGGCGCAGGCGAGCGACACGTGGCTGACGATCACCTCTGGATCAAGCGGGACCGGCGCCGGCACCATCAACTACACCGCCGCCGCGAACTCTGGCGCCACGCGGAGCGCGACGATCGCGGTCAGTCAGGGCGGCTCGGTGCAGTCGACGATCACGGTCCAGCAGGCGGCGGGCAGCGTCGCGTGCCCGCTGACGACTGCGCCCCCGAACGGCACGACCGTGCTGGTCGACGCGGGTGGCGGGTGCGGCTCGGTGGGCGTCTCGACCGACGCGACCTGCGGGTGGTCGGCGCAGGCGAGCGACGCGTGGCTGACGATCAGCAATGGATCATCAAGCGGGACCGGCAACGGCACCATCAACTACAGCGTTGCCACGAACTCTGGCGCCACGCGGAGCGCGACGATCGCGGTCAGTCAGGGCGGCTCGGTGCAGTCGACGATCACGGTCCATCAGGCGGAGGGCAGCGTCCCGTGCACGCCCTGCGTCGTATCGGCCTGCCCGGCGCCCGCCGGCACCTACGCGACCATCCAGATCCAGAACAACTTCGAGCACCTCACCGAGTACTTCGGGCAGAACGTCTGCTCCGACGACATCTGGCTCTACCTCAACGCCGGCGCCGGGGGCACGGTGCAGTACTACCCCTCGAGCAGCGGCTGCGGGAGCCCGACGACGTGGTCGGAGGGCACCTACCTGAAGCTCTGCGACGTGCGGGGGGGGCAGGTCTTCGCGCAGCAGAACGCCGCCAACGGGGCGATCTACGCGGTGATCAGCGGATGCCAGCCGCCAAGTGCTCCGAAGCCGCACCCGGCGTCGAGCGCCGGAACCTGCTATGCCACCGACCTCGCCTACGCGGCCTTCGAGTGGACCTTCTCCGCGAACGATCCCAACTGCGACCTCCAGAACATCGACCAGTTCTCCTATCCCTGCCGAATCACCATCGCGAACAGCGGCGTGATCACGGCCCGCAGCGGCTTCAAGGAGGGCGTGGTGGCGGAGACGATCCTGCATTCCCTCGCCACGGCGTACGGGACCACGGCAAGCTACCCGGATCCGGCGATCTACGGACCACCGATCGGATGCAGCCCCGGCGCCTCGTCGCAGAACTGCAGCGGAGTGCCGGCGGACTACGTGACGAACAACTGCACCTACGGCCACGGATCGCCCAAGGTCCTCGTCTCGACCGGCGTCCCCGCGATCGACGGTCAACACCCCTATCGCTTCGCGGGAAGCAACGGCACGAGCCTGGTGACGATCACGAGTGGCGAGCCCAACCAGATGCTTCAGCTGTACGGTCAGTCGTTCCAGTCCTATCTCCAGACGCTCTACCAGAGCGCGCAGAACACGCAGGGCTACTACCTCGACTACAGCGGCAACAACGGCTTCTCGTTCACGATGCACGTCTACAAGTCGACGTACGTGGGTCCGACGGGCGTTCCGAACACCGGATACGGCTTGAAGCTCACGAACTTCAAGCTCGACACGAACTCTACCGTCCGCTGCCCGTTCTACGCGACACCCTCCGCCGGTACCCTCTATCAGGGGACGCTCACGATCCTGCCCGACGGCGATCCGCTGCTGAACGACGACCTGAACTGTGCCGGCGGACCCACGCAGAATCTCTACGGGCTCTTTACCTCACGAGTGATCGTGACGGGGGATCCCTTCAACTGCATCGCGGCGGGCGGGCTGCCGGACTACGGGATTGGACCGGTGAGCACGCTCGATGCGGCGGGACTGGGGCCGGGCGGGATCGCGACCTACACGGGACCGGGCGGCTCCTATCAGGAGATCCTGAAGTCGATGATCGGGTCGATCTCGACCGCGATGATCTACGGCATGCTCACGCCAACCTGGAGTCCCCAGCCTGGCGGCGAAGGATCGTCGTTCCTCTTCAAAAACATCACCGCCTCCGGGACCACCGTCACCTGCGGGACATTTCCCGCCTACGGCGTGACGCCGTCGAACTCGTTCTTCCAGGCTGGATCGTCGAACTGGGACACGTGGACGAACACGCTGTGGAACTCGCAGGACCTCGGACAAATCCCCGGCACCTCGCTCTACTCGACGCCGCTCTACGTCTCGACCTACGGCGATCGCTTCGGTGCCATGTCCCCGCACTGCTCGGTGCCGTCGGGGTGCACGGTGACGTGGGAGTTGGGTCTGCCGCCCTCGCCGCCCTTGCCGCCCGACGCGGCGATGAAGGTCTGCCCGGGCGACCTGAACTTCGACGGTCGCGTGGATGGCGTGGACCTCACGCTGCTGCTCGGCTCGTGGGGTGCCTGCGTCGAGTGCGGGGCGGACCTGAACCTCGACGGTCTCGTCGATGGCGCGGACCTCTCCGAACTGCTGTCGGCGTGGGGCGAGGACTGCTGATCGAATCGACGATCGTCGCGAGTCGTACCACCCTCACCCGCCTCGCGAACTGCGTTCGCGAGGCGACCTCTCCCGCTCGTCGCGGCACGCCTCGCGGGAGAGGTGAAGGAGTCCCCCGCGTCCGCCGCGGTCTCTGCGTGAGAACTCCCGCTCCTCGCGGGAGAGGTGAAGGAGTCCCCCGCGTCCGCCGCGGTCTCTGCGTGAGAACTCCCGCTCCTCGCGGGAGAGGTGAAGGAGTCCCCCGCGTCCGCCGCGGTCTCTGCGTGAGAACTCCCGCTCCTCGCGGGAGAGGTGAAGGAGTCCCCCGCGTCCGCCGCGGTCTCTGCGTGAGAACTCCCGCTCCTCGCGGGAGAGGTGAAGGAGTCCCCCGCGTCCGCCGCGCTCTCTGCGCGAGAACCCGATCGTCGGATGGTCGCCGCACGCCCACCGACGAACCTCCTCGCGCGGAGAGCGCGGAGCCCGCGGAGGAGGTCCGACTGGAGGACGGCAGCTGATTCCGAAGGTGGACCGCGGGCGTCCCGCCCGCACCGTCGAGGTTCGTGGCGGACCCGCATGAGCCCGTCACGCTCCCGCGCGCGGAGCGACGCGGGGGAGTCGGGATCCGAGCGCAGCGAGAAGCCCGGTGGGGGTGGTCCGAAGCACGATGCTCGGAGACCGGCGTCGTCGTCACGCGTGGGCCCCGCGACGCTTGCTTCGAGTCGTACCACCCTCACCCGCCTCGCGAACTGCGTTCGCGAGGCGACCTCTCCCGCTCGTCGCGGCGCTCCTCGCGGGAGAGGTGAAGGGTCGCGCGCTGGTCAGGGCGCCGCCGGGACCGCCTGACCCTCCTCGCCCGGCGCGAGCGCCTCGTCCATCGAGAGGACGTACGCCGCCATGGCGATGAGCATCAGGATCACCCCGACGATCAGGAGCGTCTTCCGACGGCGGGCGGTCGGCGTGCCGCCGTGACCGTGGTGGTGGGGGTGATTTCGATCGTGTCCGTGCGTGCTCATGGGCGTTGCTGTTCCTTCGTGCCGGATGCTACCAGCGGGGTCGCGGCGCGATCCGCCGCCGTGGTCACGACGCGGACGCCTCCGGTCGGCGCCACCCCGAGTCGGGGTCCTTCTCGAGCGCCCGCGCCGCGAGCTTGAGGCACCGCAGGCACACCAGCGCCTCCGGATCCAGCGGGCTTCGCCAGGCGGGATCCTCGCGGGTCTCGAGGCACATGCGGCAGCCGGCGCGACCGCCGCCGTCGTCGAGCCCGGCGTGGACCACCGAGGCGTAGGCGGTCGAGAGGCAGCGGGCGCAGAGGCAGGAGCCGTGGTGCCCCTCGATCATCGGGACCGCCTCGCTCCACTCGCGGTGGCAGAAGTCGCAGAGGACGTCGGTCATCTGGACGTCGAGGGGATCCGTGCCTGGCTTCCGCACGCGCGACCTCCGAGGAAGACGATCGCGCCGCCGGACGCCGGCGGCGCGGTCCGTATGCTAAGTCGAAGGTCGATCCTCGGCACCGACCGCCGGACCCACGATGAACCGCGGACTCTCGCTTGCCAACAAGTGCCAGCTGATCTTCTCCGCGGCGGTGATCCTGATCCTCGCCGCGGCGCTCAGCGTCCCGTGGATCCGCACCCAGCGGCTCGTGCGGGAGAACCAGCTCGAGGTCTCCCGGCAGCTCGCGGAGACCTGGCTCGAGAACGGCTTCAGCCTCGGTCGCTCCGAGGGGCTCGCCATCCCGATGCGGCTCATCGATGTCTCGACGCTCGATCCGGACGACGAGGAGGATCCCTTCCTCTCCCGCTCGATCCGGGCGTTCGAGGAGGACCCCGCGGTCGTCGACGAGTTCGAGGTGGAGGAGTCCTCGACCCGCACGCTCTACCGCTACGCCCGGGCGATCCGCGAGAGCGAGTGGAGCCGACTCCGCGACGCGTGGATCATCGACTTCTCGCCGCGGGTCTCGGTGCCCTCGGTGAGCAACCCGCTGCGGGCGATCCTCGTCATCGACCGCACCAGCCCGGTGGCGGCGGGGCAGCTCGCCCGCAACCGGGTCTGGATCGTGGCGAGCGGTCTTGCGGCGGGGGTGCTGGCGATCCTCGTCTTCCACGCGATCCTCACCACGCTGATCCTCTCGCCGGTGCGGGACCTGCGGGACACCGTCGCGCGGGTCGAGAAGGGCGACCTCGCGGCGCGCTCGGGGATCCGCACGGGCGACGACTTCGAGCGGCTCGCGGTCGGGCTCAACGGGATGCTCGACCAGATCGAGGAGACCCGGAAGCGGCTCGAGGCGATCAACCAGTCGCTCGACCTCAAGGTGGGCGAGCTCTCCGAGGCGAACATCGGGCTCTACGAGTCGAACCGCCTCAAGAGCGAGTTCGTCGCGAACGTCAGCCACGAGCTCCGCACGCCGCTCAACTCGATCATCGGCTTCGCCGACCTGCTCTCCGAGCTCGCCCGCACCGATCCCGCCGCGGATCCCAAGCGGATGCGCTACATCGGGAACATCCTGACCAGCGCCCGGCGGCTCCTCGAGATGATCAACGAGCTCCTCGAGATGGCGAAGATCGAGGCGGGTCGGGTGGAGCTCGCGATCGAGCCGACGAGCGTCTCCTCGCTCGTCGAGGGGCTCGTGACCATCCTCCGACCGCAGGCGGACGCGCGGGCGCTTCGGCTCGCGACGAAGGTCGCGGCGGAGCTTCCCCTCGTCGAGACCGACGCCGGCAAGCTGCAGCAGATCCTCTTCAACTTCCTCTCGAACGCCGTGAAGTTCTCCCCCGAGGGCGGCACGATCACCATCTCCGCCGACCGGGTGACCCGCCCGGACCGCTCGGGCGGCGTCCGCCTCGCCGTCGCCGACGAGGGACCGGGCATCCCCTACGACATGCAGGACCGGATCTTCGAGAAGTTCCGGCAGGTGGACGCGAGCCACACCCGCACGCACGGCGGCACCGGGCTCGGGCTCGCGATCTGCCGCGAGCTTGCCGACCGCCTCGGCGCGTCGGTCTCGGTGGTCTCCGAGCCTGGTCGCGGATCGACCTTCGCGGTCGAGCTGCCGCTTGCCTTCAGCGCGGTGCCGGCGGCGCCGCTCATGCCGAGCACGTGAGGTCGCGCTCCTCGGTCGGGGCGGGGCGCGGACGCCGCGGCATCAGTCGTGGCGGAGCGCCTCGATCGGGTCCTTGCGGCTCGCGACGACCGCGGGGTAGATCCCGAAGATGAGCCCGACCCCCGCCGCGACGAGGAAGCTTGCGAGGATCGACCACGCGGTCACCTGCGGCTCGAGGGAGAACTGCCCCTCGGCGATGCCCCGGAAGACCGGCAGGCTCAGGAGCCACGGGACCAGCGTGCGGAGCCCGAGCGCCACGCCGATCCCCAGCAGGATCCCGAGCACGCCCCCGACCGTCGAGAGCGTGCCGGTCTCGACGAGGAACTGGCTCACGATGTGCCGGCGGGTCGCCCCGAGGGCGCGGCGGATCCCGATCTCGCGGGTCCGCTCGGTGATCGAGGCGAGCATGATGTTCATGATCCCGATGCCGCCGACGAGCAGGCTGATCGCGGCGATCGAGACGAGCATGATGTTCCAGACGACGAGCGCCTTCTTCGCGTTCTCGAGGAGCTCCCAGGGGACGATGAGCTGGACGTCCTCGAGCCCCGGGTGCCCGGTCTCGACGACCCGCCGCACCCGCTCCGCCATGTCGAGCACCGCCGCGGTGTCCGGCGCGGAGAGGTAGACCTCGTGCAGCTCGACCTGCTCGCCGGAGAAGGAGCCGCTCTGGCGGCGCACCACGATGTCGCCGAAGCGCTGCCGCGCGGTCGAGAGGGGAATGTGCACGTCCTTGTTGAGGTCGCGGTTCACGAGCGCCGCCCCCGCGCCGCCCGCGAAGCCGACCGGCTCGAGGACGCCCACCACGCGGAAGACCTCCTCGTCGATCCGGAGGTCCTGCCCGAGCGGGTCCTCGAGCGGGAAGAACTGCGCCGCGACCTCGGCGCCGATCACCGCGACCGGCGCCACGGACTGCTCGTCCTCCGCGGAGAGGTAGCGACCGCGGGGCTTCACCCGGAGGTTCGCGGTGCGCTGCAGCTCGGGCAGGGTGCCGAAGGTCTGGCTGATGGTGCGGGAGGGACCGCGGCGGATCTCCGCGCCCACCGACTTGAGCGGCACGATCTGCCGGGCGTCGCCCATCCAGTGGTCGAGGCGCCGCAGGTCCTCGTAGCGGAGCCCGTAGGAGATGACGAAGCTCGTCGTCGCGGAGGCGTTCTGCGTGGCGGGCGGCGTCGAGGAGCGGACGATGATGTTGGTCGCGCCGAGCGACTCGATGTCGCGGAGGGCGGCGCGCTTGTTCCCCTCGCCGATCGCGACCACCACGATCACCGCGGCGACCCCGAGGATGATCCCGAGGCTCGTCAGCACCGAGCGGAGCGCATGGAGCCTCAGGTTGTTGAGCCCGAGGCGAAGCGTCTCGACGAGGAAGACCATGCGCTGGGGCGGTCGGGCGGTCGGGCGGTCTAGACGCGGGGGTTCGCCGAGGGGGGAGACGACCCGCGGTCGGATGCTACCGTGCCGCCCATCGTGAGCGACCCCACGCCCGAGGTCGAGATCGTCGCCGAGGAGGAGTTGCCCGGCTGCTGGATCTTCTCGATCCGCGCGGGCGGCGATGGTTCGCCCCTCCACCGCCTGCGCCTCGCGTGGAGCGACTACGACCTCTTCTCGCCCGGCGGCGACGCCTCGCCGAAGCGCGTCGCGGCGGCGGTCTTCCGCTTCCTCGCCGCGTGCCCGCAGCTGACCCCGCTGCCGGCGCGGCTCGACGCGTGCTGGGCGCGGCGGCTCGCGCCCGACGCGGACCGCCGGATCGCCGCGGCGATCTGAGCCGTGGCGACGTGAGGCGACGCACGCAGCGGCGCGGATCGCGCGAGGGACGCCGACCTTCAGGCGGACTCGGGCGTCGATCGCGCCGCGACGAGGCGACCTCGAAGGAGGAGGATCGCCGCGACCGGCACCCACGCGAGCATCCACGGGAGCCGCGCCTGCCACGCGGGCGGGACGCCGGCGATCGGCACGGTCGCCTCGAGACGACCCGCCGCGCTCTCGACGACGAGATGCCACTCGCCCGGCTCGGGCACCTCGAGGTCGGCGACCGCGGCGAGGGGATCGATCTCCGAGGGCGAGGCGGTCGCCTCGAGCACGACGCCCGCCCGCTCGAGGCGGATCGTCGGGGGCACGCGGCGCCAGACCTCCGCCACCGCCTCGACCTGCACGAGCCCGACCCGCGGCGGCACCGGGGCGATGAAGACCGCCGCGGGGGATCCGTCGAGGAGGCGTCCTCGCGCGACGAGCGCCCCGCCATCGGCGAGCGCGGCGTGGTCGAGCCGCGCGAGGAGGAGGGCGAGGATCGCGATCGCCGCGGGACGGCGGAGCAGGCGCGTCATGCGACCGCCCCCCGCATGTCCATCGGGACCTGCACGATCCAGAAGCCAAGCGCGACGAGGGCGGCGGTGATCACGATCCACGGGAACGCCCGCGGACCGAGGCTCCGAAGGAGCGCCGCCGCCGAGGCGAGCCCGCCGACCTGCAGCACGAGGATCTCCGCGGGGACGAGCCACGCGGGGACCTCGGCGCAGCACGCCGCCGCCCATCGCGGCGTGCCGAGGAAGAGACCGACATCGCCCGCCGCCCGCTGCAGGCTCGCCCAGCCGGCGCCGAAGCCGGTGACGAGGTGGAAGCCGAAGTGGACGAGCCACATGCTTGCGCCGACGGGGAGAAGTCCCCGCAGCCCGCGGGCGAGGCGCTCGCGCGAGCCGGCGGCGGCGAGGTAGCCCACGCCAAGCGGCAGCGCCGTCGAGGCGAGGATCGTCAGGACGAACGCGAGGAGACGGTCGGTCTCGAGCCCGAGCCGCGCCGACGTGGCGAGGAGCCACCGCGAGACCGGCTCGGTCATGCCGACCGCGTTCGCGAACGCCCCGAAGACGAGGACGCCCCAGAGCGCCGCGAGGTCGAGGCGCCGCGAGGTGCGACCGATGCTCGAGCGCGGCGGGTCCTCGGCGAGGTCGCGGACGACCCGGCGATGGAGCAGCGTCACGTTGTCGTGCGGGCAGGCGTGGGCGCAGTCCATGCAGAAGGTGCAGTCGAGGTTGCCGCGCTTGCGGGGCTGCGCGAGGTGGAGCTCGCAGCCGGGGATCGCCGCGACCGCCGGACGAAGCTGCGGGAGCGCGAGGCTCGGGAGCAGATCCGCGTCGCCGGTCGCGGTCGCCGCACGCGACGCGGCGCGCCGCGACGGCAGGCGCGCCGCCTCCGTCCCGCGGATGCACTCCATGGTGGTGCAGGTCGCGCAGACTCCGGCGCTCCGCACGCCGACCTCGACCGGGGCGACCTCGGCGAGGCTTCCATGCAGCTGCCCGAGCGGGCAGACCCACTTGCAGAAGGAGGCGCCCGCGAAGAAGGCATCGACGAGGAGGATCGCCGCGACGTAGCCGACGAGCACCCACGCGGTCGCCCACGGGCTCGCCCACAGGTCGAACGCCTCGTAGAAGGCGAGCCAGAGCGCGACGAGCCCGACCGCGAGCCACTTCGAGCGGAGCCACCGCGGGAAGGGACGGGTCGGGCGGATCCATCGCCGCATGAGTCCCCGGGGCGCCATGAAGGGGCAGCCCATGCAGGCGAGGTTCCCCGCGAGGATCACGCCGAGCACGATGAAGCCGCGGGCGTGGGTCCAGGGAAGCGTGCCCGCGAGGTTCGCGGGCGCCTCGGCGGGACCGAGGAGCCCGTCGAGGATCACGAGGCTCATCGCGAGGAACGCCGCGCCGCGGAGCACCGCGCGGAGCCGCCGCGAGCGCAGGACCGGCGCGACGAGCCACGCCGCGAGGAGGGGCGTCGGATCGCGGCGGGCGCGGGGCGCCCGCGCGGAGGGCGCGGGGCGCCGCGGGGCACGCAGTCCCCTCGAGACGAGCCACGCGGCGAAGGGAAGGAAGATCGCCTGGCTCGCGAACCACATGAGACCGGCGGCGATCTCCTGATCGCGCACCGGATCGACGCCGAGGATCGGCGCGGTCGTCTCGTAGACCGGATAGAGCGCTCGTCCCGCGAAGGCGAGGATCCCGCAGAAGACGGTGTTCTGGAGGTCGATCGCGAGGAGGAGGAGGACCCGCGGCAGCGGTCCCCACGCCGAGCGGAAGGGGGGCGGCTCGATCACGTTCCACCAGAGGAGCATCGCCGAGCCGAGGAAGCAGGCGTGCTCGACGAGGTGCCACCACGGATCCTCGACCGCGAGCTGGTAGAGGACCGGCACGTGCCAGATCCAGTTCGAGGCGGAGAGGAGGATCCCCGCGGTGAGGGGATGGGTGAGCCGCCGCCAGCCGCCGCGCACCGCGGGCGCCGCGAGGAAGGGTCCGAGGATCTCCCGCACCGATCGGGGGAGCGACCGGAAGAGCGGCACGCCCGGGGCGCCGAGGACGATGAGCGGCGCCGCGACGAGCGTGAGCAGCACGTGCTGCAGCATGTGCGGCGAGAGCGCGTATCGCGCGAAGTGATCGATCGGCGAGGCGAGCGCCGCCCATAGGACGAGGAGCCCGGCGAGGAAGCAGCCCGCCCGCCCGAGCGAGAACCGCGCCGAGAGCCCTCGCCGACCGCGGAGGTAGCCCGCCGCGAGGACAAGGACGATGAGCGTCGTCCAGGGGGCGAAGATCCAGGGCACGCTCATGCCGTCCTCTCCTCCCGGGACCGCGATCGGTCGGCGACCGCTACGGTCGCTCCGCCTGCTGCGGCGGGATCGGCAGCAGGGCGCCGGGCGGGTCCGAGGTGCGCTCGTTCGCCGGGTGCATCGTCAGCAGGAAGCGGGCGACCGCCTCGGTCTCCGCGGCGGTGAGGCTCTTGCCGAACGCGGGCATGTTGCCGTCGCCCTGCTGGATCTGCCGCACGAGCTGGTCGTAGGAGAGCCGCGTCGCCACGTCGTCGAGCGCGGGACCGCGGACGCCGCCCTCGCCGCCGAGCGAGTGGCAGTTGCGGCACTGGGCGTTCTGCAGGACGACGGCGCCCTGCAGCTCGAAGGGACTCCGGTCCTTCACGTACTTGACCGGCGTGGGCGAGGCGCTCCACGCGTCCATCACCGGGCTCCACGGGCTGGTCGCGCCCTCCCAGGTGAGGATGCCGAGCGCCGTCGCGGCGAGCACCACGCCGAGCACCATGAAGGGACGGCGGCTCGGCGCCCGCTCGCCGCCGTTGGAGATGAGCGGAAGGAGCACCAGCCCGAGGATCAGGACGCCGGGCGCGACGAGCATCACGATCGTCTCGCTCGCGGGCGGGATCAGCGAGACGAGCCCGAAGATCCAGAGGAAGGGAAGATCCGGGCGCGGATTGGTCTCGATGTCGGTCGGGTCGGGGAAGCCGCCGGGTCCGATCGGACCCATGATCAGGGCGATCGCCACCAGCGAGAGGAGCGCGAGCCCGCAGAAGACGAGGTCCCGCTGCGCGGCGTCCGGCCAGAAGGGGACGCCGGTCTTGTGAACCCGCGCCTCGTACGCCTCTCGGTAGGTCGCCGGATCGACCGGCTCGCCGACCTTCGGCATCTCGCTGATCCCGTGCCGCAGCACCAGCATCAGGTGGAAGCCGACGAGGGCGATGGTGAGTCCCGGCAGGACGAAGACGTGCAGCGCGAAGAAGCGGCTCAGCGTCTCGCCGCTGATGATCGGTCCGCCGAGGAGGAGCGCCCGCACCTGGTTCCCGACGAGCGGGATGCGGTCGGCGATCGCGGCGCCGATGCCGACGCCCCAATACGCGTCCTGGTCCCAGCGGAGGACCTGCCCGGTGAACGCGAGGGCGAGCGTCAGGAGGCAGAGGAACACCCCGACGATCCAGGTCATCTCCCGCGGGAACTTGTAGGTCGCGTGGAGGAACACCTGCCCCATGTGGAGGAGCATCATCACGACCATCGCGTTGCTCGACCATCCGTGCAGCGCCCGCAGCATCCAGCCGTAGGGGACCTGCGTGTCGATGTAGACGAGGTTCTGCCAGGCGTTCGAGGCGCTCGGCGCGTAGAGCGTCGCGAGCAGGATGCCCGTCACGACCTGCAGGCTGAAGAACATCAGCGTGGCGCTGCCGAAGACGTACCACCACGTCGCGCTTCGCGGCACGCGGTGGGTCATGATCGGCGCGAGCATCGAGACGAGACCGGTGCGGTCCTCGAGCCACCCGCCGACCGCCCGCACGGCGCCTCGGATCCCGCCGGCGGGGGGCGGGGTGGGGGCGGGAGTACCCGCGGGAGTGGGAGACGCTCCGCTCATCTCAGGGCGCCTCCTCGAGACCAGGCAGGCGACCGGCGTCGATCCAGAGGTGACCGCCCTCGACCTTCACCGGATAGGGGAAGAGCCCGCGGGGCGGCGGCCCGCTGGCGCGGCTGCCGTCCTCGTAGTAGACGCCGCCGTGGCAGGGGCACATGAAGAGACGCGACTGCGGGAACCAGCGCACCGGGCAGCCGAGATGGGCGCAGTTCACCGCGAAGACTTGGAAGTCCCCGGCGACCGGGGCGGTCGCCGCGCTGCTCGAGCCGGCGACGTGACGCACCCAGCAGCCGGTCTTCGAGGTGAGCCCGTCGGTCGGCGCGGTCCAGGGGTTCATGAAGGTCGCGTAGCGGGTCTCGCCGGCGGGGAACTGCGAGACGTCGCCGAGGTCCACCCACTGCTCGGGGTACTCGGTGATCGCCGGACCCATGGCGGCGGCGATGATCGGCGCCGCCGCGGCGACCGAGCCGGCGCCCATCAAGCCGAGCCCGACCTTGTAGAGGAAGCGTCGGCGACCGCCGCCCGAGGCGGCATCGCCTCCGCAGCCGCCGCATCCGCCGCAGGGGGTCGAGGGAGAAGCGTCGCTCATGGCGTGGCTCCGGGGCTCGCGGGCGACGGCGGGGCGGGTTCCAGCGCCGCGGGCGACGCCCACGAGGGGCGGCGTGCCGCGAGATGCGCCACCACGTCGGCGATCGAGTCGGGGGAAAGATCGGAGGCGGGCTTGCCGAGGTCCGGGCGCCCGAACACCACGGCGCTCCAGAGACCCTGATCGGTGATGTTCGCGAGGAAGAGCGGATCGGAGACGCTCTCGCGTCCGTCCGCCGCGTGGCATGCGGCGCAGTTCGCGGCGAAGACCTGCTCGCCCCGCGAGGGATCGCCGAGGCGGACCGTCGAGCCGGCGGGCGCGGGGGCGCCGGGGGTCTCCCACCTCGCCCGCAGACCCTTCACGAGGACCGCGATGTCCGCGTCGTCGAGGTCGGCGTAGGCGACGTAGGGACCGCCCTTCGCCCGCTTCGAGAAGCCCGGCATGAGGCGACCAAGACCGACCGCGGTCGCCTCGATCACCTGCGCGTCGGGCATGGTTCGCCACCAGAGCGGATCGTTGAGCGGACGGGCGGCGCCGAGCGTGCCGTCGGCGCCGTGGCACCCGGCGCAGCTCTGCGCCCAGAACGCCGAGAGACCCTCGGGCGAGTCGAGTCCCGGCGCGGCGGGCATCGCCGCCTCGACGCTGCCGGGCGGCAGGGGACCGCGTCCGCAGCCGGCGAGGGTCGCGAGCAGGGCGAGACCGAGGAGGGACGCGGGCGAGGCGGTCGTCGCGAGGCGGATCACGATCGACCTCCTTCGCTCCGCTCGATCCCCATCCGCGTCGCGAGGTCGAGGTCCTTCATGAGCGACACCTTCGCGAAGCGGCTCACCACGACGCCGCAGACCGCGCCGAAGGCGACCTGGCTCCCGATGAACCACCACCACGAGAGGTACTCCTCCATCGCGGGGTTGACGATGCCCATGACCGACCAGGAGATCGAGGTGAGGATCACCGGCACCACCACCACGCCGAAGAGGATCGGGCGGCGGGGCATCATCGGAAGCGACACCACGTAGAGGAGCCCGGTGAGGAGCGAGAGGACGAGATGGATGCCTCCCGCGATCGCGAGCCACCCTGGGTTGAACGCCGCGAGCTCCGCCTCGGAGGCGCTCGCGAGCGTCGGGTTCACCGCGCCGACGAGCAGGTTGAGCGGAAGCCACGGGCTCTGGTGCTCCATCACGCCCCACGCCGCGGCGACCACGCCCATCGCGATCCCGCCCGCGATGCCGCCGAAGAGACCCGCGCGGTAGGGATGGATCTCGACCGGCAGGACGAGGCGCTTCCGCGGCGCCTCCCGCGGCGGGAGCGGCACCGGGAGGACGGGGATCTGCCCGCCGGTCGGCTCGATCCGCTCGCACTCCTCCCGCGGGAAGACGACGCGGAACCAGCCGGCGCTGCCGAGGACGAGGAGGACGAGCCCCACCACGCTCGCGGAGAGGTTGGTGACGATCCCCGCGAAGAGGAGCGCCGTGCCGAACGCCGCGACGAGCGGCCAGGCGGTCGGCGTCGGCACCTCGCGGGAGTAGGGGAGCTCGGGACGCTCGCTCACGAGAGGACTCCCGTCGAGATGAGGTACACCGACGTGAAGACGAAGATCCACACCACGTCCACGAAGTGCCAGTACCAGCTCACGAGCTCGACGCGCTCCGCGTCGCTCGGCGTGAGGTGGCCGAGCTTCGAGAGCGTCCAGAGGAGCCCGAGCACGAGCACGCCCGCGGTCACGTGCGCCGCGTGGAACCCGACGAGGCTGTAGTAGGTGGTGCCGAAGAGGTTCGTCGAGATGGTGAGGGAGTGGTCCTCGATGAGCCCCTTCCACTCGATCGCGGTGCCCGCGAGGAAGATGCCGCCGAGGAGGAGCGTGAGGCCCATCCAGAACTCGAAGCCCGCGCGGGAGCCGCGGGCAAGCGCCTTCACCGCCGCGACGACCGTCGCGCTCGAGGAGAAGAGGCAGATCGAGCAGAAGATCGCCGGACCGAGCTCGAGGCACTCCTTCGGGGTCGGTCCCGCGACGTCCTTCCCGACGTAGAAGAGGTACGCGACGACGAAGGTCCCGAAGAAGAAGGACTCCATCGCGATGAGGCAGGCGGTGCCGGTCTTGCCGCGGGACGGCCGCCAGGCAGGATCCGCCGCCGCGAGCAGGGCATCACTCGTAGCGGCCATCGGGATCCTCCGGGTGCTTCAGGTCCCACAGCGGTCGCGCGCTGCCCACCGCGGGCGACGCGTCGAAGTTGTGCTCGGGCGGCGGGCTGCTCGTGGACCACTCGAGCGTCCACGCGTCCCACGGGTCGGGACCGGCGGGGGCGCCCTTGAACGCGGAGCGGACGAGGTTCCAGATCACCAGCGACACCCCGAGCATCTGGATCGGCACGCCGAGCGAGGAGATGAGGTTCCACAGCTCGAGGTCGCGGTCGGGCTGGTAGGTGTAGATCCGCCGCGGCATCCCGAGCAGACCGCTGATGTGCATCGGGAAGAAGGTCAGGTTGAACCCGATGAACAGGATCCAGAAGGACCAGACGCCGACGCGGCGGTCGAGCATGCGGCCGATCGCCTTGGGATACCAGTAGTGGATCGCCCCGAAGATCGCGAAGACCGTGCCGCCGAAGAGCACGTAGTGGAAGTGACCGACGACGAAGTAGCTGTCGCTGACCTGCCAGTCGAAGGGCACCATCGCGAGCATGACCCCGGTCAGCCCGCCGATCACGAACATCGCGACGAAGCCGGTGGCGAAGAGCATCGGCGGCTCGAAGCGGATCCGCCCGCCCCACATGGTGCCGATCCAGTTGAAGATCTTGATGCCGGTCGGCACCGCGATGATGAAGGTCATCGCGCTGAAGAACGCGTTGAGGGCGGGACCCATCCCCACCGCGAACATGTGGTGCGCCCAGACGCTCAGCGAGATGAAGCCGATCGCGACCGTCGCCGCGACCATGAGCGGATAGCCGAAGAGCACCTTGCGGCTGAAGGTCGGGATGATCTCGCTCGCGAAGCCGAAGGCGGGCAGGATGAGGATGTAGACCTCGGGGTGCCCGAAGAACCAGAAGAAGTGCTGCCAGAGGACGGCGCTGCCGCCCTGCTGCGGGTCGAAGAAGTGCGCCCCGAGGTGGCGGTCGAAGAGGAGCATCACCTGCGCCGCGGTGAGCGGTCCGAGGGCGGTGAGGACCAGCACCCCGACGACGAGCATCATCCACGCCATCATGGGCATCCGCAGCAGCGTCATGCCCTTGCAGCGCATGCAGAGGATGGTGGTGACGAGGTTCGCGCCGGTGGCGATGCTGCCGAAGCCGCTGACCATGATCCCGAGGATCCAGTAGTCGGTGGAGTTGCCGCGGCTGAAGGTGCGGTCGGTGAGCGGGGCGTAGGCGAACCACCCCACGTCGGGGGCGACGGACGCGCCGTAGAGACCCTGCGCCCCGATGTAGCTGAAGTAGAGGAGGAGCCCGCCGAAGAGGAAGAGCCAGAACCCGAAGGCGTTGAGCCGGGGAAACGCCATGTCCCGCGCCCCGATCATGAGCGGGATCAGGTAGTTCCCGAAGCCGAGCAGCACCGGCATGCCCACCAGGAAGACCATGGTGGTGCCGTGCATCGTGAAGAGCTGGTTGAAGACCTGCGGGCTGATCAGGTCGTTGCCCGCGCGGGCGAGCTGCGCCCGCATCGCCGCCGCCTCGAGCCCGCCGATCACGAAGAAGACGAGCCCGGAGGCGATGTACATGATCCCGAGGCGCTTGTGGTCGACGGTGATCGCCCAGCGGTGGAGCCGCGTCGCGAGGGGCTCGCGCGCCGCCTCCGCGGGCTCCGTCACCGGGGTCGTGCTGAGGGTCGTCATGGGCTGGATCAGCGGAGCGAGGCGAGGTAGGCGACGACCGCGTCGAGCTGCGCGTCGTCGAGCTTGAGCGAGGGCATGTTGCAGCCGGGCTTGAGGACCTGCGGGTCGTTCACCCACGAGCGGAGGGTGTCGAGGTTGAGGGGCGCGACGCCGCTGCCGATCGTCGCCCGGCTCATGAGGTGGGTGAGGTTCGGACCGAACGCGCCGTCGCTCACGCCCGCGACGTCATGGCAGCTCTGGCAGGCGAGGGCGAGGAAGACCTCGCGACCGGCGCGGACCGCGGGATCGTCGACCGGCGACGACTGCTGGTTCGCGACCCACGCGTCGAAGCCCGCCTGGTCGCGCACCTCGACGCGGAGGAGCATGTTCGCGTGCTGGTTGCCGCAGTACTCCGCGCACTGCCCGACGTAGACGCCGGTCTTCCGCGCCTCGAACCACGTCGCGTTGCGGTGACCCGGGATGCAGTCGGTCTTGCCCGCGAGCTGCGGCACCCACCAGGAGTGGATCACGTCGGCGGAGTGCAGCTCGAGCCAGACCGGCTGGTTCACCGGCACCACGAGCTCGTTCGCGGTGACGATGCCCTGGTCGGGGTAGCGGTACTCCCACCACCACTGGTGCCCGATCACCACCACCTTCAGCGAGCCCTCCGGCGGCGAGGTGAGCTCGATCTCCCGGATCAGCCGCACCGAGGTGAGGGTCAGCACGAAGACGATCACGACCGGGATCACCGTCCACGCAAGCTCGACCGGGTTGCTTCCGTAGACCTGCACCGGCTCGCCCGAGCTGGTCTGGGGCGCCCGCGACGCGCGGTACTTCCAGATCGCGTGGACGAGCGCCCCCTGCACGACGACGAAGATCGCGCCGCAGATCCCAAGCAGCAGCCACGACAGCGTCTCGATCTCCGCGGCCGGCGGGCTCACCGGATCGAAGATCGACGGGATCGGCACCGCGGAGGGATCGCAGATCTCCGCCGCGGCGGCGGGCGCGTCCGGAGCCGCGAGCGAGGTCGCGGCGGCAAGCAGCGAGAGCGCGGCGAAGGCGAGGGAGGCACGGGACGACGAACTCGAGCGGCGGACGGCGCTCGATCGCGGGATCGCCTGCGGCATGGCGGGGCACGGTACCGGAGGATTGCCCCCCCGCAAGTGGGCGGGACGCGAACTTCACGAACGGTCGCCCTGCTACCTTCCGCCGCTTTCCCCTGCGCGGAGGTCTGCATGCCGCCCCGGACACCGACGCCGCCTCCCGGCGTCGACACCATCCTGATCCTCGACTTCGGCAGCCAGTACGCCCAGTTGATCGCGCGGCGGATCCGCGAGGCGGGCGTCTTCAGCCTCCTCGTCGCGCCGGATCGCCCCGCCGCGGAGCTCGCCGCGATGAAGCCGAAGGGGCTGATCCTCTCGGGCGGACCCGCCTCGGTCACCGAGCAGGGCTCGCCGCGCGCTGATCCCCGGATCTTCGAGCTCGGCGTCCCCATCCTCGGCATCTGCTACGGCATGCAGCTTGGCTGCCAGATCCTCGGTGGTCGGGTCGAGGCGGCGGCGCGGCGCGAGTTCGGCCGCACCGCGCTCCGCATCCAGGACGCGGGCGACCTGCTCGCGGGACTGCCGGACCGCACCAGCGTCTGGATGAGCCACGGCGACCAGGTCGCGGACCTCGGCGGCGCGTTCGACGTGCTTGCCTCCTCGGAGACCTGTCCCCACGCGGCGGTGCGGCATCGGGGCGGTCGCTTCTTCGGCGTGCAGTTCCACCCCGAGGTGACCCACACGCCGCACGGCACCGACCTCCTCCGCAACTTCCTCTACGCGATCTGCCGGTGCCAGGGCACGTGGCGGATGCGGGACTTCGCCGACCTCGCGGCGGAGCGGGTGCGGGCGCAGGTCGGTCGCGACCGGGTGATCTGCGGGCTCTCGGGAGGCGTGGACAGCTCGGTGGTGGCGGCGCTGCTGCAGAAGGCGATCGGCGACCAGCTCACCTGCATCTTCGTGGACAACGGGCTGCTTCGGACCAACGAGCGGGCGCTCGTGGAGGCGACCTTCCGCGATCACTTCGAGGCGGACCTCCGCGTGGTCGACGCGTCGGAGGCGTTCCTCGCCGACCTCGCGGGCGTGGTCGATCCGCAGGAGAAGCGGCGGCGCATCGGGCACCGCTTCATCGAGGTCTTCCGCGAGGCGGCGAAGGGAGTCGGCGGCGCGAGGTTCCTCGCCCAGGGCACGCTCTACCCCGACGTCATCGAGAGCGGTCACGGTCACGCGGGCACCGCGGCGGGGATCAAGCTCCACCACAACGTGGGCGGGCTTCCCGAGCAGCTTGGCTTCGACCTGGTGGAGCCGCTGCGCGACCTCTTCAAGGACGAGGTGCGGGCGCTCGGCGAGGTGCTGGGGCTGCCCAGCCAGGTCGTCTGGCGGCATCCCTTCCCGGGACCGGGGCTCGCGGTGCGGGTGCTCGGCGAGGTGACCCGCGAGAAGCTCGCGCTCCTGCGGCAGTGCGACGAGATCCTGCTCGAGGAGATCGTCTCCCACAACCTCTACCGCAGCACCGACCAGACCTTCGCGGTGCTGCTGCCGGTCCGCTCGGTCGGCGTGATGGGCGACGGGCGGACCTACGACTCGGTGGTCGCGATCCGCGCGGTCGAGACGCAGGACTTCATGACCGCCGACTGGGCGAGGATCCCCCACGACGTCCTCGCGACGATCAGCAACCGGATCATCAACGAGGTGCGCGGGGTGAACCGCGTGGTCTACGACATCTCGACGAAGCCGCCTGCGACGATCGAGTGGGAGTGAGCGAGGTCGCCCGAAGGCGGCGGGGCGGCGCCTCCGCCGCGTCGGACCGCCCTACTCGCGCCGGAAGGTCGTCCGCTGGATCATCAGGTCGAGCGTCTGGCAGACGAGGTCGACCTCGCGGTCGGTGATCGACTCGAAGAAGGGCAGGCAGATCGAGCGCGCCGCCGCCCGCTCGGAGACGGGGAAGGCGCCCGCGGCGTGCCCGACGCGGTGCCCGTGGCGGGGAAGGCTCGGCGCCGAGAGGGGACCGCGCGACGCGAGCACCTCGTGGCGGCGGAGCCCCGCGAGGACCTCGTCCCGGTCATGCTCGCCGAAGCGGTCGGAGAGCCGCACGCAGAATCGCGACCAGCACGCGCCGCCATCGCCGCGGGGCGCCGGCAGGATCAGGTCGGGATGCGCGGAGAGCCGCCGGACGTAGGCGTCGGCGCGGCGGCGGCGGCGCTCGAGCGCCTCCTCGAGCCGACCGAGCCGGCTCGTCGCGAGCGCCGCGCGGAACTCGTCGAGCGGGCTGTCGACGCCGAACCGCTCCGCGAGGTCCCCGAGCGCCGGCGGCACCTCGTGGGGGAGCCGCGCCGACCCCTCGCGGAAGCCGCGGGCGCGGGCGGCGAGGCGGTCGTCGTGGGTGACGAGGATGGTGGCGCCGGAGGCGGGCACCGGACGCTCGTCGGTGAGGGCGAAGACCGCGATGCGGCCGAAGCGACCGACCGGCTGCCCCGAGATCTCGCCGCCGAGCGCGTCGCTCGCGTCCTCGACGAGGGGGATCTCGTGCTTCGTGCAGAGGTGGGCGAGCTCGGCGAGCGATCCCGCGTCGCCGAGCAGGCTGAAGGCGAGGATCGCCCGCGTGCGGTCGGTGACGAGCGAGTCCGCGGCGGTCGCCGAGAGGACGAGCGTGCGGGGATCGACGTCGGCGAAGACCGGCGAGGCGCCGACGCGGACGACCGCGTCCGCCGCCTCGAGCGAGCCGAGCGCGGGCAGGATCACCTCGTCTCCCGCGCCGATCGAGAGCGCCCGCAGCGCGACCTCGAGCCCGGCGCCGGGCGAGCCGACCGCGACGCCGTAGGGCCGCCGCGCGACCTCGGCGATCCTCGCCTCGAGCTCCTTCACGATCGTGCCGGGACCCGCGCGGAGCGCCGCCGCGAGCGCGTCGGCGTCGAGGTCGGTCACCATCGGAAGCTGCAGGGGAATCGCGTGCGCCACGACGGGCTCGCTCCGGGGACGGCGATCAAGGCGCGGCGAAGACGGCGGCGAGCTCCTGCTCGAGTCGTCCGCCTCGGCGGAGCAGGAGCCACGCCGCCTGCACCCGAAGCGATGGATCGAGCTTGCCGCCGCCCGCGGCGGCAGTCTCGAGCACCTCGCGCTGCGCGGGGTCGAGCTCCGCGTCCGTCCGGGCGATCGCGAGCACGACGAGCGAGTCGCAGCGGCGTCCGCCTCGCCCGAGGAGCGGCGCCGCGACCTCCGCCGCCGCGGTGCGCGACTCGCTCGCGAGGACGCCCACGAGGAGCGCCTCGAGCATCGACTCGTCGACCGCCGCCGCCTCCTCGAGGAGGGTGCGGAGCCGCGAGGGATCGGCGGTGACGAGGCGAGAGCACGCCTCGATGGCGACCGGGATCATCGGCGGCGGGATCCGCGACTCGATGAGCGAGCGGACGAGCGACTCGTGGAGCGGCGCCGCGACCTCCGGCGGCTGATCGAGGAGCGCGGTCATCGCCCACGTGATCGACAGGCGGTGCCCGCCGTCGATCACCGCGCGAAGCGCCTCCGGTGCTCCTTCTCCGGTCGCGATCGCCCGCCCGGCGGCGCCGAGCGACTCGAGCACGGGACCGCCGCCATTCATCATGTCGAAGGTGGCGGGGGGCACCTCGGTCTCCGAGGCGAGCAGCAGGATCGCGGCGCGGATGCGACCGGCGTTCGAGGTCTCTCGGGCGTAGCAGTCGCTCCAGAGGTCGAGCGCGACCGACGCGTCGATCGCGAACGCCGCGGAGAGGCACGCGAGCGCCGCGTTGCGGTCGCCATCGGCGTCGGAGGCGATCTGGGCGAGGAGCGGCAGCATCGACCGTGCGCGATGCCGCTCCGCGGCGCGGGCGAAGTCCATGATCGTGAGGAGCCGCGTCTCCCCCTCGAGGCGATCGAGCCGGGCGGGGAACTTGTCGAGCGCGACGGAGTCGCCCTCCTCGGCGAGCAGCATCGCCGCGACCGCCGCGACCGAGGGCGACTCGTGGTCGACGAGCGAGCGGAGGAGGTCGAGGTCGGCGGGACCGCCGCGGCGCATCCGCTCCGCGAGCACCACGAGACGATCCTCCGGCGAGATCGACTTCCACTGCAGGACCGCCGTCGCCTCGTCGGGACCGAGGAGCTCGAGCCCGACCGCCGCGCGGATCGCCGAGGAGCGGTCGCGCGGATCCCGGATCTGCTCGAGGAGGAACGGCTCGACCGAGCGATGCTCGATCTCCGCGAGCCCGAGGATCCCGTCGAGCTGCATCGTCCAGTCGTCCGCCTGCACGAGCGACTGGAAGAGCGGCTTGAGCGCGGGGTCCTTCAGCTGGCGGAGCGCGGTCAGGAGCGCATGCTGCGAGCCGTCGGACTGACGAGTGACCGCGAGGCGGACCTGACCCCGCGCGGACTCGACCGGATCGATCGGACCGTATCGACTCGGCTGCTGCGGCCACCCCGCGCCGAGCGAAGCCGGCGCGACGGCGAGGAGCAGGATCGTGGCGACGAGGGTCGTGGTCCGCGGCACGGTCGGAGTGTAGCGGCGGACCTCACTCGCCCCGCAGGATCTCGTGCGCGAGGCGGTCGATCAGCTCGCGCCGCTCGAGCGACTCGTCGCCGGGGCGATCGAGCGACTCCCGGATGCGGGTCTCCGCCCCGTGGAGGGAGGAGTGGTTCCGACGCCCGAAGGCGCGGGCGATCTCCGGATAGCTGAGGGTGGTGAGGCGGCGGGCGAGGTGGACCACCACGCCCCGCGCCTCGCTGGTCCGCTTGAGCTTCGAGTGACCGAGGATCTCGCCTCGTTCGACGCCGAGCCTCTCCGCCACGACCTCGACGATCCGGGCGAAGCGGACCGGGGCCCGCGGCGACGAGTCCTCGTCGCGCAGCATGCGGTCGACCAGCACCATGCCGATCGCCGGATCGGCCGAGCCGTCGATCGACCGCATCGCGGCGAGCTTGGCGACGGCGCCCTCGAGCTCGCGGGCGGATCCCGCGAACCGACCGACGATCGCCTCCTCCGCCGACGGCGCCAGCTCGAGTCCGCGACCCGCCGCGAGGCGATGCAGCAGGAGCCGGCGGGTCTCGCGGTCGGGCGACTCGATCCGGACCACCATGCCCGCGAGGAAGCGGCTCACGAGGGAGCGGCTGAAGCGGGCGATCTGCCGCGGATGCTCGTCGGAGGCGAGCACCACCCGTGCGCCGCCGAGGGCGATCGCGTCGAGGGTGTGCAGGAACTCCGCCTGCGTCGCGGTCTTGTTCGAGAGGAAGTGGACGTCGTCGATCGCAAGCAGGTCGACGCCGCGGAACCGCCGCCGGAACGCCTCGACCGATCCTCCCCGCACCGCCCCGATGAACTCGTTGGTGAACTGCTCGCCGGTCGTGTATCGGATCCGCTGCCCCGGGAAGCGGTCCCGTCGTCGACGGCAGGCGCCCTGCAGGAGGTGGGTCTTGCCGACGCCGCAGTCGCCGTGCAGGAAGAGCATGCGCTCCTGCTCGGACTCGGCGTGCCCGAGCCGCCGCGCGGAGTCGAAGGCGAGCCGGTTCGATGGACCGACGACGAACTCCGAGAGGTCGCGCCACCTCGCCGTGGCGGGCACCGGGCGACGGGCCGGGCGACCGCCCGGGAGGTCCGCGTCGGCGAGCCGTGCCTCGACCGTGCGCGGCTCGTCGCCGAGCATGCCGCGGGTGGTCCGCGGCAGTTCGGTCGGCGCGGCGGCGGGGGAGGCGCTGCGGATCTCGACGCGGGCGTCCTCGCCGAGCCCGAGCGACTCCCGGGCGACGCCGCGGAGGGCATCCCGGAAGTGCCGACCGATCCAGTCGGCGGCGTAGGGGCTCGGGGCGATCACCTCGAGCGTGCCGTCGCGGACCTCGAAGCGGGTGGAGTCACCGAACCACATGTCGAAGCGTCGCTCGCCGACCCGCCGCGCAAGTTCCGCGGGAAGGTCGCGAAGTTCCGGTCGGGTGGGGACGGTCATGAAGTGGGGGGGAGAGTCGGAGGGGAGGAGAGGAACCCGCCCCGAGGAGGGCGGCACGCGGTCGGGCTCCGATTCCTTCGAGCGCTGCATCGCCGCCGTGGCGGCGACCGCGCGGACCCCACGTCCTCCCTCGCTCATGCTCCGGCGCTCCGGCGAGACGGAGCGGCGGGGCGCCGAGGAGCGGCACGACGACGCGGGCACCCGTCCGTGGGTCGCGGGGGAAGGTATCGGCGGGTCGCGCGACCTCAAGCCGTCCCCCGGCGAAGTTCCTGCGGAAGGTGACGCAACTCCCGGAACTCCTCGGAGGAAGCGAGATGTCCACGCGACGAGCCCGCGGGTGTGCGCCGGTTGTGGACAACTTCGCCAACTTGCAGGAACGACTCAGGCGCGGCAGGGCGCGTCGAGCGGTCGAATGAACGCCTCGCGCACGCCGCCCGGCGTGAAGCCGAGGCGCCGATACAGCGTGATCGCCGGGAGATTTCGCTCGTCGACCGCGAGCGTGAGTCGCCGGAGCCCGTGCCGACCCGCGTCCGCGATCGCGTGGCCGAGGAGCCGCCGCGCGAGTCCGCGTCCGCGAGCCTGCTTCACCAGCCCGAAGTAGACGAGCTCGACGCAGCCGACCTCGGGGTTCGGATTCGCGAAGGAGACCCCCACCCCGGCGCCATCGACCTCGAGGATGGTCCACGACTCGGGATCGAATCGACCGGCGGCGCGGTGCCCGGCGAGCACGTCCTCGACTCGGCGAAGCCCGGCGAGCCCGGGGCAGTCGAGGGTGTCCTCGTAGGTGCGACCGAGGAGCGCGGCGAGCTCGATCGGATCGTCATGCCCGCAGGATCGGATGGCGACGCCGGCGGGCAGAGGCTCCGTCCGCTCGCGCGAGTCGACGAGGCGATCCATGAATCGAAGCGTCGCGAGGCGCCCGAAGCCTGCCTCGAGGAGCGACCTCGACTCGCGGGACCGCCCTGCCTCGAGCATGACCTGGGCGATGTCGGCGGGAACCTTCAGACCGGCGATGACCTCGCGGATCATCCGCGTCGCCACGGCTTGCTCGCGGTCGTCCGCGATCGGGGAGAGGACGAGGCTGACGGTTCGACCCGCCCCCAGCACCGCGAGCAGCACGGGGGGGCGACGGACCAGGTCGCGTCCCGCGATCCAGAGCCCCGCGAGCGGGAGGTCGCCTTGGTCGATCCGGTCGAGGACCCGACGCGTCGCCCCGGGGTCACCTCCGACGAGCCGGCGGATGGCGGTGGCTCGCTCCGACCGCGGGACCTCGACCGCCATCGGCGCCGCGGTCGTCGGATCGTCGGACGCGATCGACCACTCGACGACCCGGCGGTCCTGGGGCGTCGCGGTGGCGCGAGCGGCGGCATCCGGCGTCATGACCCGAGCGTAGTCTCGGTTCGCGGCGAGGCGAGTCGGGCGGTCGAACCCCGCCGCGAATGGCGGTCGCCGTCGCTACACTCCGCCCTTCCCCGGCGAGAACCCCCGTGCCGAACCGTGCTGCATCGAGCCCAACCAGCCTTCACGCACTCCTGAGCGTCGTGGTCGCCGTCGGCGGCACGAGCCTCGCCATCGCGACGCCGCCGGC
Source organism: Phycisphaerae bacterium (assembly GCA_016873275.1). Lineage (GTDB taxonomy): Bacteria > Planctomycetota > Phycisphaerae > Phycisphaerales > SM1A02 > VGXO01. The sequence continues at coordinate 8,466 of VGXO01000032.1, read as the reverse complement.
GACGGACGGCGTCACCCCGCCTCCGACCGAGCGGGTGCCGGTCGCCGAGTCGTGGGAGCTTCAGCTCAAGCCCGGACCGCTCCGCGTCCACGTCGATCCCGCCGATGGTCAGCGCTACTGGTTCATGACCTATGAGGTGGTGAACCGTTCGGGCAAGACCCGGACGTGGGCGCCTCGCTTCGAGCTGCAGTCGGATGCCGGCAAGGTGCAGACTTCCGGACGCGAGGTGCCGACGATCGTCGTCACCGACATCCAGCGGATCCTGCAGAACCCGAGGAACGCGGACAAGCTCCCGCCGATCCTCGACCAGAACCAGGTGATCGGCCCCATCGCCTCGGGACGGGAGCATGCCCGGGAGGGCGTGGTCATCTGGCCGATCGAGGACGACCGGATCACCGAGCTGACCATCTATGTGTCGGGACTGAGCAACCGCCGCGAGACGGTCGAGCACCCCCAGACCGGGGAGGCGGTGGAGCTGCGCCAGACCCGGCGGCTCCAGTTCCAGACTCCCGGTGACCATGGGATGCTGCAGGGGCAGGATCTCGTGGTGCTCTCCCAGGACTGGATCGTCCGCTGACCTCCCACGTTCCTCCGGGGCTGGATTCCAGCAGGGCTCGCGGTATCATGCGGGGCTCGCTCGGGACCCTGTCGGTCCGGGGCGACCGCGAGGGCTTCCATGCCCGTCCGCGGAGGTCCCCCTCGGAGAGTCGTCGTGGCGCACAAGAAGGGTCAGGGCTCCACCAAGAACGGTCGCGACTCGAACGCGCAGTTCCGCGGGATCAAGCTCTACGGCGGGGAGATCGCGAAGGCGGGCTCGATCATCGTCAAGCAGTGCGGGACGCCCTTTCGCCCCGGCTATCTGGTGATGCGGGCGAAGGATGACTCGCTCATGGCGCTCGCCGCGGGCGAGGTCCGCTTCCGCGGTCGGACCGTCGACGTGATCCCCTCGGATCCGTCGATTCCCCGAATGACCTGCACCAAGGGATGAGCCGCCGCCGGGACTGACCTGCACTCGGGTCTGACCGGCACGAGGGACTGAGCCGCGCGGCTGCCGCGGGCGTCCCCGCGGTCGAAGGGCCTGCGACGCTCGAGCTCGACCGCCCGCCGATTCTTCAGTCGTTTCCTGCTCGGCGAGGCCGTCATGTTCATCGATCAAGCCGACATCGTCATCCGCTCCGGCAAGGGGGGCGATGGCAAGAGCAGCTTCCGCCGCGAGAAGTTCGTGCCGAAGGGTGGTCCCGACGGCGGCGACGGCGGTCGTGGCGGGGATGTCGTCATCGTCGCGGATCCCCATCTCGACACGCTGCAGGGCTTCGTCCATCGTCGGCGCTTCGCCGCGGAGGATGGCGAGCGGGGCGGCGGCAGTCACCGCCATGGAGCGGATGGAGCTTCCTGCCGAATCCCGGTGCCGGTCGGCTGCCTGATCTACGACGCCGAGACCGAGGAGCTCGTCGCCGACCTCACCCGCGCGGGGGAGTCGATCGTCATCGCCGCGGGCGGGCGGGGCGGTCTCGGGAACGACCACTTCAAGACCTCGATCCAGCAGGCACCGGTGAAGACGACCCCCGGCGAGCCGGCGATCGAGCGGCGGCTTCGGCTTGAGCTGAAGCTCCTCGCGGACGCCGGACTCGTCGGGCTGCCCAATGCGGGGAAGAGCACGTTCCTGCGGGCGATCAGCCGGGCGACCCCGAAGGTCGCCGACTATCCGTTCACCACGCTCTCGCCGCAGCTCGGGCTCGCCGAGCTGCCCGGCGATCGGCGCCTGCTCGTCGCGGACATCCCGGGGCTCGTCGAGGGCGCCGCAGAGGGCGCCGGGCTCGGGCATGACTTCCTGCGGCACGTCGAGCGGACGGGCGTCCTGATTCATCTCGTCGACGTGGCGCCCCTCGACGGACGCGATCCGCTCGAGGACCACCGGGTCGTCCGCGGCGAGCTCGAGGCGTTCGCGCCGGCGCTCGGGGCGAAGCCGGAGATCCTCGTCCTCAACAAGATCGACCTGCTCGCCGAGGACGAGCGGGCGCCTCGCCTCGCCGAGCTCGCGGCGGCGTTCGATCGCCGTCTCGGCGTCGATGCGTTCGCGACGAGCGGCGCGACCGGCGAGGGCGTGCCCGCACTCCTCGAGGCGGCGTGGCGGCTGGTGGAACAGCAGCGACCCAAGTCCGCCGACATGCCCGGCTGGACCTCCGCGGATCCCCCCGATCAGCGGCAGACCGCGAGGTAGGCGTCGAAGAAGCCGCGGATCGCCTCGTCGAAGCCGCCGCCGACCGAGAGTCCCACGAGCTCCGCGACGAGCGAGTCGCCATCGGCGAGCTCGACGAGCCGCCCGCCGCCGGCCTCCGCGATCTCCGGGAAGTGCTCGGGCGGTCCGCGCCGATCGTCGCGGCGTGGTCGCGGCGTGGCGTCCGCCGCGTCCTCGTCATCGTCATCCTGCTCCTCGGGTCGCGGCGGCGCCGCCGAGATGACGTGCACCACGCGACCATCCGCCGCCGCGCGGCGGGCAAGCTCGACGCAGGCGGCTCCGAAGCCCGGATGCGGCGGCGCGTCGCCCACGAGGATCGCGACCCGCCGGCGATCGGGACCCCATGAGAGGTCGCCGAGGAGCGCCCGCAGCGCCGGCAGCACCGACTCGGGATGATCGCCGCCCCCTTCGGCGCTCAGCTGCCAGAGCCAGCGCCGCGCCTCGGGGATCGAGGGGGTGAGGTCGAGGGCGACGACCTCGAAGCGGTCCTGCCGATCGCGGTAGGCGACGAGGCCCACGCGGATCCCGGCGGTCGCGTCCCCGAGGAAGAGCATCAGGTCGTCGAGCCCGCCCTGCACCTCGGCGAGCTCGCCGCTCATGCTCGCGGTCGCGTCGATCGCGAGCCCGAGATCAAGCGGAGAGAGGGCGAGCTCGCGCAGGTAGTCGACGAGCCGCAGGAACTCCCGCTCGGAGAGCGTGGCGACCGCGTTCGGCGGAAGCGTCGCCCAGCCGGGATCCTCCGCGCCCGCGGGGACGAGGAACGCCCCATGGAGCCCGAGGTTCCCGCGGTGCTTGCGGACCCAGGTGCGCCAGCGCCAGTCGCGTCGCAGGTCGGGGGCGTTCGAGATCGCCGCGAGCCGCGGCGAGAGCGTGCCGCCCTCGACCGCGTCGAGCCGCATCACCACCGAGACGAAGGCGTCCTCCGCGTCCTTGCGGAGCGCCTCGTCGCCGGAGGCAAGCGCGAGCTCGATCCCGAGGAGGCGGTCGGCGCTCGCGCCCGAGCGAAGGAGCCGCTCGACTCCGCGATGAAGCCGCGCCGCGTCGTAGGAGACCCGCGAGCGCAGCATCGCGCGGATGACCCGCGGCTCCGCCTCCTCCGCGAGGAGCGCGGCGACGTCGAGGTCGAGGCGGCGGCGGGCGATGACCGCCACCGCGAACGCCCGCACTTGCCACGCGGGATCGCCGAGGAGCCGCGCCAGCCGCGGCGCAGCCACCGCCTCCGGCGCGGACTCGAGCCGCATCGCGGCGACCGCGCGGCGGCACCAGCCTCCGGCACGCAGCAGCTCGTCGAGACCTGCGGACTCGGTGCCCGCGGCGGGGGCGGCAGGGGACGGGGGCGACCCATCCGCCGCAGGTCGGGGCGGATCCAGTCCGCCCGGCGCCGCATGCAGGGCGGTCAGCAGGGGGATGACCGCAAGGAATCTCAGCGTCCGGGAGGGCATTTCGCGTCTGGAAGCGGACGGACCGTTGATCAATCCGACTCGCAGGGTAGGTTCCGCAGGGAGGTCGAGCGTGACGGCGGCGTCGTCCATCTTCCTTCGAGCCATCGGGCGGGCTCCGCGCGCCACGGTGATCGTCGCGCTTGGCGCCGCCGAGTGGGGCGGGCGGGCGACCGCGGAGATCCTTCCCTTCACCTCCGAGGCGGTCCAGCGCGGCGTCCAGTATCTCGTGCAGGGCTATCCGCCCTCGAGCGGGTACTCCGGCTTCGGGATGTCGATGATCGACATGGACGGCGATCTCGACCTCGACCTCGTCCTCCTTGGCGGCGCGAACGGGCTCGTCGGTCTCTTCGAGAACGACGGCACCGGGCACTTCACCAACCGAAGCTGGGGAAGCGGCATTCCGCAGCTCACCTCGGCGAGCGTCGTCCTCGCCTTCGACTATGACGCCGATGGCGCGATGGACCTCTTCCTCGGTCAGTACATGGGTGGCGGCAACCGCCTGGTTCGGCAGGTCGCGCCGTGGCAGTTCGTGGACGTCTCCCTTGCCGCGGGTCTGCGGCACGTGCTCCCGACGAAGGGCGCCTCGGTCGCGGACTTCGACGGCGACGGCTGGCTCGACCTCTATCTCTGCAACTACGTGGTGCCGGGGAACGTCGACCAGACCCGCAACCGCCTCTACCGCAACCGCGGCGACGGCACCTTCGAGCGGGTCGCGCCTGGCTCGGACCTCGAGAGCACCCGTCCGAGCCTGCAGAGCGTCTGGAGCGACCTCGACCTCGACGGCTGGCCGGACCTCTACCTCAGCAACGACCGCGGCCCCTTCCTCGGACCCAACCAGCTCTGGCGGAACGACGACGGCGTGCTCGTCGAGGCCGGCGCGGGGTCCGGCGCGGACGTGAGCCTCTTCTCGATGGGGATCGCCGCGGGCGACCTCGACCGCAATGGCTTCCCCGACTTCTACCTCACCAACATCGCGGACCCGGTCCCGCCGCTGATGGGGGCGAATCCGCTGCTGCTCAACCAAGGCGACGGCACCTTCGTCGAGGCGCAGCAGGCGTGGGGGATCGCCCATCACGTCCTGAGCTGGGCGTCCATCTTCTGGGACTTCGACAACGACGGACGACTCGACCTCTACGTGAACAACCAGTTCGCGCCGAACACGCTCTACCGCCAGCGCGAGGCGCCGCCGATGCAGGACGTGACGATGATGGCGGCGCTCGCGGGCACCGCGGGTGTCTCCTACGTCTCGATCGTCGGCGACCTCGACGCGGACGGCGACCTCGACCTCGTCCAGAACAACCACTCCGGCAACGTGCGGGTGTACATCAACCACGAGGGCAGCCGACGGCGGTCCTTCCGCCTTCGCGTGGTGGGCGAGGGACCGAACCGCCTCGCGGTGGGCGCGAGCGCGACGGTGCGGGTCGGCGAGGTCACGCAGTGGGCGGAGGTGCTCGTCGGCGGGAACAACTACCTCGGGCAGAACGAGCCGTGGCTCCACGTCGGGATCGGCGACGCGGAGTCGATCGACGAGGCGACGATCCGCTGGCCCGCCGGCGGTCCGGTGCGGACGCTGCGCGACCTTCCCGCCGGACAGCTCTGGACCGCCTATCCGCCCTCGCGCCTCGGCGACGTCGGCGGAGACGGCGTGGTCGATGGGTCGGACTGGACCCAGTTCGTCGCGTGGGGACGTGGACCGCTCGTGCCGGGTCGGGAGATGCTCGACCTCGATGGCGACGGCGAGCTCGGTGCTGCGGACGTCGAGCTCTTCTGGCTCCGCTCGGTCGTCGCGTGCGGGGACCTCGACGGGGACGGCGTGGTCGGCGGGGCGGACCTCGCGATGATCCTCGCGGCGTGGGGAGCGTCGGGAAGCACCGCCGACCTCGACCTCGACGGGGAGGTGGGGGGCGCCGACCTCGCGCGGCTCCTCGCGAACTGGACGTCGAAGTAGACCGATCGATCCCGGAGGTTCGGGGAGGCGCTAGTCCCCGTGGCGGTGCCGAAGCCGCGCGGAGAGCCGCAGCATCCACTGGCAGCGCTCGAACTCGTCGAGCCATTCCTCCAGCGTGGTCGCCGCCTCGTCTGGCGGGAGCGGCGTGGGCATCGGGCAGGCGGGACCAAGCGTCCGCGCGCCGAGCGCGCGGTAGCGGGAGAGCGTGCGGTCCCCGTAGAGCCCGGCGAGCTCGAAGTCCTCGGCGAGCAGGAGCACCGTCGGCACCCGCTGCCCGCCGTTGAGGCGGACGAGGTTCGAGAGGTCGGCGTGCTCGTCGCGGTCGAGGTACCGCAGGCGGATCCGCGGGCTGCCGCGGGCGATCCGCTCCAGCATCGGACCCTGCTGGATGCAGTCGCCGCACCAGATCCCGGAGAGGACGAGGACGTGCATCTCCCGGGAGAAGCCCGCGAGCAGCGCCTGCTGCGCCGCGGTCAGCGCGGTGCGGTCGAGCACCTCGCGCCAGCGGGTCGCGCGGTCCGTGTCGGTCGCGAGGTAGGCGTCCCAGTCGAGCGCCGCCTCGAACTTCTCCGAGAGGAACGTGGCATCGAGGGAGGGCGTCCCGGGCATCGCGTCAGATCGTCCGCTCGCGGGTGGTGATCCGCGAGTCCTGGTGCTCGGGGGGCAGCATGCTGCGCACGTCGGCGACCACCGTCTCCGGCGAGCGATGGACCGGCGCCATCAGCTCGACCTCGAGGCGGCGCCCCTCGCGCTGCTCGGTGAGCGAGAGCAGCCGGTATCCGCGGTGGGCGCAGTTCGCCCGCAGCGCCAGCTCCACCGCGTCGACGTTCGGACCGTGGTCGCGGAAGTCGAGCCGCAGCCGCACGCCGACGGTGCGGTCGATGAACCAGAGGAGCAGCCACGACGCCGCGGTCAGGAAGATCGCGAGCGGGAAGAGGCTCAGCCCGCAGGCGAGACCGATCACCACCACGATGATCCCCTTCGCGGTGATCTCGGGGCTCTCGAGCACGGTGCGGAAGCGGATGAGCCCGCCGATCCCGAAGATCACGAGCGCCATCGACGGCTCGACCGCGACGAGCTCCGCGACGAGGACGCCGATTAGGGAGATCACGAGGAGGATCCGCCGCTCGGAGAGCCGCTCGAGGGTGTGACCGGTGCGGAGGCGGTGCGGATGCCACGCGAGCGCCGCCGCGCAGGCGAGGGCGAAGACGATGCCGAGGGTGAGGTCGAGGAGCAGCCAGCCGTTGGCGATCTCATGCAGCGGCTTGACCAGGCGCTCGTAGCTCGAGGGCGGCACGCTGCCGGTTCCGCCGAGCAGGTCGGCGACGCTCTTCCCGGAGGCGAGGAGGGCGGGGGGAAGGTGCGTTCCGAGCAGGCTCATGGGTTCGTCCGGCGGGGCGAGGACTTCTCGGCGGAAGTTACCATGCCCCCATGCGAGCCTCCATGACGGTGCTGCTGCTGCCTCTCGCCCTCGCGGCGCTCGTCTCCTGCGGTCGCGAGGGGTCCTCCTCGGGCGCGGCGGGCGAGACCGCGTGGCTCCTCACCCTTCACGGCGCGGGCGGAGGCGAGTCGGTCATCGGGCTCGACGAGCAGGGCGGCGCGACGGTGGTCGTCGCGGGACCGCGGAGCGTGCCCGCCGGCGTCGAGATGCGCGATCCGCGGGGACTGGCGGCGCTGCCGGACGGCACGCTCCTCGTCGCGACGGCGTGGAGCGATGATCCGGCGATCCTCCGCTTCGGATCGATCGATGCGCAGGGGCGGCGTCCCTTCGTCGGCACCTTCGCGGACCTCGGCAAGGAGATCGCGGCGCGGGTGCATCCCTACGCGGTGGTGGTCGCTCCGGACGGCACCGTCTTCGTGAGCTGCCAGGACGGGAACATCGTGACCCGCTACGCCGGGCTCGACGCGCCGGTCGCGGGCGCGCCGATTCCGGCGCCCGCGGGCACCCGGGCGAACTGGATCCCGCCGACGCCGCCGCGCGATGGGATCTTCATCGGATCGATCGGCGAGCAGCGCGACGGGCTCCGCTGCGTGCGCGGGCTCGCGTTCGACGCGACCGGTCGGCTCCTCGTCGTCGATCGCGATGCCCCCGCGGTCCTCGCCTACGACGCGGCGACGGGGCGTCGCGTCGAGACCGTGCTCGACCGCTCGCATGGCTTGAAGAAGCCGATCCAGGTCCTCTGCGACGAGGCGGGGCGCATCTTCGTGAGCGACCGCGAGGCGAGGTCGGTGTTCGTGCGCGAGGTGGACGGCACGGTGAAGGACCTCTTCGAGGGACTGAAGTCGCGACCGGGTCTTCCCTCCTGCCTCGCGATCGCCGACGACTGGCTCTACCTCGGCGACCGCAAGGCGAAGGCGATCCTGCGGCTCGACCTGCGGACTCCCGGCGCAGAGCCGGAGGTCTTCGTGGGCGGGCTGCCGGATCCGCCGGAGTTTCTCTACGCCGACGCGACCCATCGCTCGAAGGCATCCTCGGGCGGCGACGCCCGAGGTGAGCGGACCGGCTCCCGCTCGTCGCGCGGCGAGCGGGAGAGGCGTTGAGTCTTCCAGAACTCTCCGGCTCGTCGCGCGGCGACTCGCGGGGGAGGCGTTGACTCTCGTGCACGCCTCCCCGACGTCGCGGCGCTCGGTCGAGGAGGAGTTCCGGAGTTTCGGAGTTTCGGATCGCGCGATCGCACGCTCGCGACCTCGGGAACTCCTCCCCACGGCGCTGCCGTGGGGAGGTGTCGCCTCGCGCAGCGAGGCGACGGAGGGGACCAACTTCGACGGGTTGCGTGCGCGAGCGCTGCGCGAGGCGAGCAATCCGTTGGTCGGACCTCCCCTCCGTCTCGCTGGCT
>VGXO01000031.1 GCA_016873275.1 Phycisphaerae bacterium | reverse complement strand
CTCCCCGACGTCGCTTCGCTCCGTCAGGGAGGAGTTCCGGAGCACGCCTCCCCGACCTCGCGGCGCTCGGTCGAGGAGGAGTTTCGGAGTTCCGGAGTTTCGGATCGCGCGATCGCACGCTCGCGACTTCGGGAACTCCTCCCCACGGCGCTGCCGTGGGGAGGTGTCGCCTCGCGCAGCGAGGCGACGGAGGGGACCAACTCCGACGGGTTGCGTGCGCGAGCGCTGCGCGAGGGGGGCAATCCGTTCATCGGACGTCCCCTCCGTCTCGCTGGCTTCGCCAGCGAGCCACCTCCCCGACGTCGCTTCGCTCCGTCAGGGAGGAGTTCCGGAGCACGCCTCCCCGACGTCTCTTCGCTCCGTCAGGGAGGAGTTCCGGGGCACGCCTCCCCGACGTCGCTTCGCTCCGTCAGTGAGGAGTTCCGGAGCACGCCTCCCCGGCCTCGCGGCGCTCGGTCGAGGAGGAGTTCCGGAGAGGAATCTCGCTACGCCTGCTGCACGAGGGAGGTCGCGGCGCTCCGCCGAGCGACCTCCTGCTTCAGGAACCAGTCGAGCGTGCGGGCGACGGACTCCGCGGTGGGGATCGTCGGTCGCCAGCCGACGTAGCGCTGCGCGTTGCGGATGCTCGGGCGGCGGTGCTGCACGTCCTCGTAGCCCTTGCCGTAGTAGCGCCCGCTCTCGATCTCGCGGTAGCCCGCGAAGGGCGGGAAGTGCCCGCGGAGCGAGTGCGCCTCGAAGCGGGCGACGAGCATCTCCGCGAGCTCGCGGATGCTCGCCTCGTTGTCGGGGTTGCCGACGTTGAGGATCTTCCCGTCGCAGCGGTTGCCGCGATTCTCGATGATGCGGAAGAGGCAGTCGATGCCCTCGTCGACGTCGGTGAAGCAGCGCTTCTGGCTTCCGCCGTCGACGAGCAGGATCGGCGAGCCCTCGACGAGGTTGAGGATCAGCTGGGTGATCGCCCGGCTCGAGCCCACGCGGGCGGAGTCGAGGGTGTCGAGCCGCGGACCAATCCAGTTGAAGGGGCGGAAGAGCGAGAAGCGGAGTCCCCGCTGCACGCCGTACGCCCAGATCACGCGGTCGAGCAGCTGCTTCGACGCCGAGTAGATCCAGCGCTGGCGGTTGATCGGGCCGAGCACGAGGTTCGAGCGGTCCTCGTCGAACTCCGAGTCACCGCACATGCCGTAGACCTCGGAGGTCGAGGGGAAGACGATCCGCTTCCCGTACTTCGCGCAGTCGCGGACGATGCGGAGGTTCTCCTCGAAGTCGAGCTCGAAGACCCGCAGCGGATTCCGGGTGTACTCGATCGGCGTGGCGATCGCGACGAGGGGCAGGATCACGTCGCACTTGCGGACGTGGTACTCGACCCACTCGCGGTTGATCGCGATGTCGCCCTCGACGAAGTGGAAGTCCGGGTGCCCCGCGACCTCGCCGAGGTTGTCGGCGCGGAGGTCCATGCCGAAGACCTCGAACCGCCCGTCCGCGAGCAGCCGCTCGCCGAGATGGCTGCCGATGAAGCCGTTCACGCCGAGGATGAGCACGGAGGTCCTGCGGTCGGGACCGCGCCGATCGCTGCGACGGAGCCGCATGCCCTCGACGAGGTTGAGCTCCTTCGCGAGCTGACCGCCGGAGAGATAGAGCCCCTCGGCGGGCTCGCCGAACTCGATGCGGAGGGCGCCGGCACCGCACGCCACGACGAGCGGATCGACCGAGAGCACCTCGCCCGGCTCGCCGCGACCGCTCGGGTCGACCTGCGCCTGCCAGACGAGGAACCGCCGGTCGCCGACGTGGGTGAAGGCGCCGGGCCAGGGTCGGGTCACGGCGCGGACGAGGTTGCGGACGACCTCCGCGTCCTCGGTCCAGTCGATGCGACCGTCCTCCGGTCGGCGGGCGGGCATGACCGTCGCGTCCTGCTCGCGCTGCGGCGTGCGCGGCGCGGTGCCCGCGGCGATCCGCGGGAGCAGCTCGCCGAGCAGGCTCCGCGTCGCGTCGCACGCCTTGCGGGTGAGGGTGAGGGCGGTCTCCTCGCGGTCGATCGCGATCCGCCGCTGCCCGAGGATCGGTCCCGCGTCCGGGGCGTCGGTCATCTCGTGCAGCGTGACCCCGGTCTCCTTCTCGCCGCGGACGAGGACCCAGTTGATCGGGGCGCGACCGCGGTACCTCGGGAGGAGCGACGCGTGCAGGTTGAAGCCGCCGCGGGGGAAGAGCGCGAGGAACTCCTTCGAGACCATCCGGCGGTAGTGCGCGGAGAGGAGCACCTCTGGCCTCAGCACCGCGAGCCGCTCGAGCCAGATCGGATGATTCGGGTCCTCCGGCGCGAACACGGGGATCCCGTGCCGCGCGCCCTCGGCGGCGACGCTTCGGTACCAGCCGCCCTCCGCAGGATCGTCGCGGTGGGTGAGGATCGCGACCACCTCGAGCGGCGAGGCGACGAGGGCATCGAGCGCCGCGGCGCCGATCTCGTGATAGGCGAGCAGGATCGTCTTCATGCGTGGCGGTCGGAGGGATCGGGAGCGGTGGGGCGGCTCGTGAAGCGCGCCGACTCGAACCGGGCGGGCGGCGTCGCGGCGAGTCCCTCGCCGGCGACCTCGTGGACGAAGTAGCGGGGGCGGTCGCGCACGTCGTGGAAGACGCGCCCGAGGTACTCGCCGAGCAGCCCCATCGCCATGAACTGGAAGCCGACGAACACGAACAGGATCGCGAACATCGTGAAGACGCCGCCCTCGGAGAACTTCTCCCACCAGGCGGCGTCCGCGAGGAGCCGCAGGCCGAGCAGCGTCGCGCCGAAGCCGATGCCGAGCAGGGCGATCGCGGCGCCGAACCAGGTCATCAGCCGCAGCGGCGTGGTGGTCATGCTCGTGAGGAGGTCAAACTGCAGGTTCACCAGCTTGAAGAGCGAGTACTTGCTCTCGCCCGCGGCACGCTCGGCGTGGGCGACCTCGATCTCGACGGCGCGGCGGGCGAAGGCGTTCGCGAGCACCGGGATGAAGGTGGACTTCTCGCGGCAGGAGAGCATCGCCTGCACGACGCCGCGGCGGTAGGCCCGCAGCATGCAGCCATGGTCGCGCATCGCGATGCCGGTCACCCGGCGGGCGACCGCGTTCACCGTGCGCGACGCAAGGCGGCGGAAGAGCGTGTCCTGGCGGTTCGTCCGCACGGTGCCGACCACGTCGGCGCCCTCGTCCATCGCCGCGACGAGGCGTGGGATCTCCTCCGGGGGATTCTGCAGGTCGGCGTCGAGGGTGACCACGATCTCGCCGTGGCACCGCGCGAAGCCGCACATGATCGCGCTGTGCTGGCCGTAGTTGCGGTTCAGGATCACCGCGACGACCTCGCGGGGATGCGCCGCGGCGAGGGCGAGGAGCTTCTCCGTGGTGCCGTCGCGGCTGCCGTCGTCGACGAGGACGATCTCGAACGGGCGGTCGAGGGAGCGTGCCGCGGCGAGGGTGCGGCGGGCAAGCTCGTCGAGCGTCGCCGACTCGTTGAAGACCGGGACCACGATCGACACCGGATCGCGCCTCGCGGGGCGGGCCGGATCGGTCACGGCGTCGCTCCCGCAGGCACGCTCGTCCGTGCCTTCGCGTAGGCGTCCTTGATCGCGCCCACCACGTCCTGCACGTCCCCCTCGGTCATGTCGGGGAAGAGCGGGATCGAGCAGAGCCGGTCGGTGTTCCAGTCGCTGTTCGCGAGGCGACCCCGTGCGCCGGCGTCGGGGTACTTCGCGCGGTAGTAGGCGTGCCGGTGGACGCCCTTGAAGTGGATCCCCGTGCCGATGTTCCGCGCCTTCAGCGCCGCCATGAACGCGTCGCGGGAGAGCGGCGACGCGTCGGTCTGCCGCACGATCATGAGGTGCCGCGCGTGGCGGTGCGGCCAGGTCGGGTCGGCGAGGGGGGAGAGCTCCTCGACGTCGGCGAGGAGCTCGCGGTAGCGTCGGGTCAGCTCGTCGCGGCGGGCGGTGAAGAGGTCGAGCTTCTTCATCTGGCTCACGCCGAGCGCCGCGTTCATGTCGGGCAGGTTGTACTTGAGCCCCGGCTCGACGACCTCGACCTGCGGGCTGCGACCCTGCTGGTTCCGGTCATGCGCGTCGGCGCCGAGCCCGTGGAAGCGGAGTCGGCGCATCCTCGCCGCGAGCTCCGCATCGTCGGTGACGAAGACGCCGCCCTCGCCCGAGGTCACGTTCTTGATCGGATGCAGCGAGAAGATCCCGGTGCCCGTCGCGCCGATCTCCTCGTCGCGGAACCGGGTGCCGATCGCATGCGCCGAGTCCTCCCAGAGGGCGACCTGGTGCTTCCGCGCGACGCGGCGGAAGCCGTCGAGCTCGACCGGCGCGCCCGCGTAGTGGACCGGCACGATCGCCTTGGTCCGCGGGGTGATCGCCGCCTCCATCGCCTCGGGCGAGGCGAGCAGGGTGTCGCGGTCGACGTCCACGAAGACCGGCGTCGCGCCGAGGAGCTCCAGCAGGTTCACCGTCGAGACCCAGGTCATCGAGGGCGTCACCACCTCGTCGCCGGGACCGATCCCGCCCGCGATGAAGAGGCAGTGCATCGCCGCCGTGCCGTTGCAGAAGGCGACCGCATGGGCGGCGCCGCAGCGGGTCCCCACGGACTCCTCGAGCTCGGTGGTCTTGGGTCCGGTGGTGATCCAGCCGCTCCGCAACACCGCGGTCACCGCCGCGACGTCCGCGTCGTCGATCGAGGGACGGCAGAAGGGAAGGAAGGTCGATCGCATCGGGGGTCTCGGGCGGAAGCCGCGAGTATACCGCTCGCCCCGGGAAATCCCGGGTTTCCGCGTCATCCCAGAGGTGGGTGGCACGCGGAGGTTCCGCGTCCGCCGGACGCCGGATAGAGCCGGTGCGCCCGGGCGTAGTCGGCGACGGCGGGCGACAGGTCGTCGCCCGGCTCGCCTTCTCGGACCGCGGTCGAGCTCGCCTCGATCCGCCCGAGGTCGAGGACCCATCGCGGCGAGATCGCCGGTGGCGATCCGCCCCACGCCGCCGCGAACGACCGGGCGAAGCTCGCGCGGTCATGCGGTGGTCGCAGCATGACGGCGAGCTCGCAGGTCGCGGCGATCCGCGCGGGGTCGCGCCAGCGAGGCAGCGCGAGCGCCGCGTCGGCGCCGAGGAGGAGGACGAGCCGCGCGGGGGGCGTCGCCCGCGCCGCCTCCTCGGCGAGCGCCTCCATCGTGTCCGCCGCGTAGCTCGCGCCGCCGCGGTCGATCTCGATGGTGCGGATCTCGGCGAGGTCGTCGCCGCCGAGGGCGAGCCGAAGCATCGCGAGGCGGTGGGATGCCGAAGTCGGAGGCGCCGACTCCTTCAGCGGATTCAGGTTCGCCGGGACGTAGAGCACCCGCTCGGCGGCGAGCGCCTGCGCCGCGCGGCGCGGAAGCTCGACGTGCCCGCGATGCGGCGGGTCGAAGGATCCTCCGAAGACGATCCACCGGCGGGTCGTCGCGAGGCGGAGGTTGCTCGCGTCCTCGAGCGCGGCGCGGCTGGTGCGGGAGAGCCGTCGGAGCGTCCCGAGCAGCGAGGGGCGACGGAGGATCGACGCGAGCACCGCGAGCGGTCGGGTGCGGCCCGAGGCGTCGATCCAGCGACCCGCGTCGACCGGAAGCGTCTCCTCCGCCGCGTCGGAGATGCCCCGCACGATCGCCCACGGGATCGCCCGCGCGTCGCACGCCTCCGCGAACGCCACCGACTCGAGGTCGACCGCGTCGGCGCCGGTCGAGCCGCGGAGCGACCGCTTCTCCTCGGGCGAGGCGATTCCCTCGACGCTCGTCGCGCGGATCGCGCGGCGAGGCTGATCAAGCTCGAGGGTCGGCGACCAGCGGCGACCGTCCGGCGCGATGACCTCGCCGATCCTCGCCGCGGTGCCCGAGGCGAGCGCGGGATCGAGCCCGCCCGCGGTGCCGACGAGGATGACGCCGCGACCGTCTCGGCAGGAGGTCTCGGCGGCTCGATCGATCCAGCGCCGGACCGCATCGCCGCCGGGACCGCAGCACGCCGAGTCGAGCGGGGGCAGCCCGCGCCGTCGTCGCGTGCGCGAGAGGACGCCCGCCTCGAATCGAAGCGGGCAGAGGAGCCATGGCGATGCGGGGGAGCCGGTCACCAGCCCGCAGGGTACGGGGGCGATCGAGGCGAGGTCACTCCACGCGACGCGAGTCCCCGGCGATCAGCGCGAGATGCGCGAACTCGCCGCGGTCGAACGCCGCCTGGACGCTCGGAAAGCGGCGGGTCACCTCGCGGAGCTCCTGGTAGAGCCCCAGCGGACGATCCGTCGAGTCGTAGACCGCGAAGAGGATCGGCGCATCCTTGCCCGCGAGCACCTCCACGCGGTGGGTCCCGGTCCGAACCTCGCCGAGCGGAACGAGCGGCTCGTCGCCCACGAAGAGGGGCGCACGACCTTCGGCAAGCTGCGCCTCGGAGGTCCGGGGACGAGTCGTCACCGCGACCGCGCCGATCACCGCGGCGATCATCACGACCGTGACGAGTCGTCCGGGAAAGCGGAACGAGGAGAGCTGCTCGCCGATCGGGGACATGGAAGCCTCCATGCTTTCTCCCCACCGATCTTCGGCACGCGGAGGGTAGCGACTCAAGCGGGCTTCGGAGCGATCGACGCGTCGGAGTGGCGCGAAGGGGGTAGGACCTGCGACGCCCTCCCGCCGGTCGGTCCGGAACGACGGCTGGCCCGGGTATCGTCCGGGCATGCTCCGACGTGAACGACGTCGCCGGTCTTGGTCTCCCGGCGGGATCGCCGGCGCCGCCTGGGTGGTCGGAGCGCTCGCGATGGCGGCGCCGCCGACGCTTCCGCCGCTCGATGCGGAGGACCAGGTCGCCCTGGCGGCGGCGAGCGACGGCGTCGACCGCCGCGAGGAGGCGTGGCATCGCCTCGTGCGTCACGTCGCGGCATGGCCCACCGACCCCGCGTTGCTTCGGTCCGCGATGGATGGCTCCGCGATCGTCCGCCGACCCGACTGGGCGGCGTGGCTCCTCGACCCGGATCTCCATCGCGGCAGCCTCGTCGTGGTCGCCGGACGGCTCGAGCAGGCGACCCCGATGCCCTCGGGCGGAGGCGAGGTGCCCGCGTCTCCGAGGATCGCCGAGTGGTTCATCCGACCAGAGGCGGAGGGCGATCCGCAGACGTCCGGGGCGATCCAGGCGTGGGTCGTCGAGCCTCCCGATCTCCCGCCCGATCGCACGCCGCGGCGGGTCGAGGTGGTGGGGCGGTTCCTGCGGGTGACCGAGCTCGAGGGTCGCGATGGGATCGCCCGTCGATTCCCCACGATCGTCGGCGTGGCGCGGACCGCCGAGCCGCCGGCGGGTCCTGGAGGGACGGCGGCGATCCTGCTGGTCCTGATCCTCGTGATGACGCCGATCTTCCTTTGGCTCCTTCGCCGGCGGCGCACCCCGTCGCGGATCGCTGCGACCTCCGCGGAGCCGATCGCGGACGAGGCATCGCCCCGAAGCGACCTGCCTGCGGACCCCGCCGAGGCGCTCGGCGTGTTGGAACAGGAGTCCCGGAGGAGGCAGGGGACGCGGTGAAGGGACCCCAGACCCGCCTCGACCCGCGGCACCTCGGCGCCCGACCGTCCGCGGATGGCGATGATGCGGCGACCGTGATGCGGGACCTCTCCCCGTGAAGACCTCTCCCTCCCACGCCTCGCTCCGCCTCGACTGGACCCGCGTCGCGGGTCCGATGCTTCCGGCTCGCGCGACGCGGATCGAGATCGGGCCGGGCGTGCTCGGTGGTCTCGCTGGCTGGATCCGCGAGGAGTGCGGCGAGGCGCGGCGGGCGGTGCTGGTCGTCGATCCCGGCGCGGAGGAGGCGGCGGGAGCCGCCGTGCTCGCCGCGCTCGAGGGCGCGGGCATCGAGGTGCTCCGGATCGAGATCGCCGCCACCGAATCGGAGAAGAGCGTCGCGTCGGCGATGCGGATCGGCGAGGCGGCGGTCCGCTGGGGGATCGACCGCGGCACGCCGCTCGTCGCGGTCGGCGGCGGATGCGTCGGCGACGTCGCCGCCTTCGCGGCGTCGATCCTGCTGCGCGGGCTTCCGCTCGTCCTCGTGCCGACGACGCTGCTTGCGATGGTCGACGCGGCGGTCGGCGGCAAGACCGCGGTCAACCTCCGCCTGCCGGATGGATCCCTCGGAAGGAACCTGCTCGGGACCTTCCACCCCGCGTCGCTCGTCGTGGCGGATCCCGCGGTGCTTCGGACGCTGCCTCCCGAGGAGTTCCGCGCCGGGCTTGCCGAGTGCGTGAAGCACGGATGGATCGCCGATCCTGCCCACCTCGCGTGGCTCGAGGGCGAGGCGGAGGCGATCGCGGCGGGTCGGCATGGCACGCGGCTCGTCGCGGAGAACCTCGCGGTCAAGACCGCGATCGTCCTCCGGGACCCCCGCGAGGAGGGTGACCGGCGGCACCTCAACCTCGGGCACACCTTCGCCCACGCGATCGAGTCGCGACCGGGACAGACGCTCCGGCATGGCGAGGCGGTCGCCCTCGGGATGGTCGCGGCGGCGGCGGTCGCAGAGCACCTTGGTCGCGCCCCGTCGGGCACGGCGACCCGGATCCGTCGGCTCCTCGCCCGCCTCGGGCTTCCCACCATGCTCGACCGACCGGAGGCGGTCGGAGACCTTCGGCGGGCGATGGACCTCGACAAGAAGCGGGTCGAGGGACGACTGCGGCTCGTGCTGCCCCTCGCGCCGGGTCGGATCGAGCTGGTGGAGGCGCCGCCGGAGGAGGCGGTCGCGGTCGGTTGGCGGGCGATCGGGGCGACCTGACGTCGGCGGGTCGAGACCGTGGCGCGATGAATGTTCCGCGAACTGTTGCAGACCATTCTCGGACGCACCCGATAACCGGCGGGTCGAGGGCGGGAGTCGTCCTCGCGGGTCGGGAGCCTCCGTCGACTGCCTGCCATGCGAACCTTCGCCGTCGTCAATCAGAAGGGCGGATGCGGCAAGACGACCACCGCGATCAACCTCGCGGCGGAGCTCGCATCGCGCGGACACCGGACCCTGCTCGTCGACATGGACCCGCAGTCCCACTGCGCCGCGGGTCTCGGCGTGCCGCAGTCGAAGATCGAGCGGGACATGGCGGCGGCGCTCGTCGGCGACGTCGAGCGGGGACCTGATCCGAGCGCGATGCTCTGGGAGGTCACGCGGAACCTCTACCTCGCGCCCTCCTCGGTGCGCCTCGCCGCGCTGGAGGCGGCGCATGGTCCGCTCGCGCAGGTCTCCGACCGCGACCGGCGCCTGACGCGCCTCCTCGCACGCCTCGCGCCGAGCTTCGAGTACTGCTTCATCGACTGCCCGCCGACGCTCGGCATCCTCACCTTCAACGCCCTGCGGGCGGCGGACGAGGCGATCATCCCGGTCGAGACCGGCTTCCTCGCCCTCGAGGGCGCGGAGAACCAGCTCGCCCAGATCCGCAAGGTCTCCGAGCGGGTGGGACGGGTGATCCCGGTCAGGGTGCTGCCGACGCTGCACAAGGCGGAGCGACGGGTCGCCCGCGACGTGATGGCGGAGATCCAGTCGCGCTTCGGCGACGTGCTCGTGCCGGTGACGATCCTCGACCACGACGAGCTCCGCGAGGCGGTCGGCTTCGGTCGCCCGGTCCGCGAGCACTCGCCCGGGTCGAAGGCCGCCTCGAACTTCGCGAGCCTCGCGGACTGGCTGATCAAGCTCCGAGCGGAGCCCTCGGTGCCGCTCGTCGAGGTCGATCGTGGCGCGGTCGCGTCGATGCTCGGCGACCAGCCGGTCGTCGCGCCCACTCGGTCGGTCGCGACCGAGTCGTCGCGGCAGGGCAGCCGCGTCGCGGAGCTCGTCGAGCGAATGCGCCGCGGCGCTCCCCGGGACGACGCTGATCCGTTCGCGACGGCCGAACCCTCGACCCCCCGCGAACGGCAGGTTCCCGACGGTCCGAGCGGCGGCTCCGCGGTGCTCGAAGCGCCGCCGCGATCCCTCGAGATGGGCGTCTCCTTCGTCGCCGAGGGCGTCCGATTCGTGCAGCCGGCGGCGGGCGCGTCGAGCGCCGCGATCCGCGCGGACTTCGGACCGCTCTTCGGGACCGGCGTGCAGGACTTCCCGATGCGGCGCGACGCGGACGCGGGCGTCTTCGCGCTCCTCATCGGCGTGCCGCCCGGGCGCTACGAGTACCGCGTGGTGGTGGATGGCGTGGTCGGGGTCGATCCGTTCAACCTCGAGCGGATCTCCCGTCCGGATGGTGAATCGAACCTCCTGAGGGTGCCGGGACGCTGACCATGGACGGACCCCGAGATCCCTTCGACGACCTCGCCGACCTCTTCCTGACGCCGGAGTCGAAGCCGACGCCGCGCCCGGCGTCGACCCCGGGCTCCTCGGCCGATCGCCTCTCCGCGATCACCGTGGCGGTCGCGGGTCACCTGCCGGTCTCCGCGGGACTCTGGCTCGCGCAGTTGACCGACCGCCTCGCCCGCGAGCATGGACCGACCGGGCTCGTCCGCTTCGTCGCGGGGCAGGTTCACGTCGAGGTCTTCCGCGCCGGGGCGCCGCAGGATCATGGCGATCCGCTCGACCTGCACGAGGCGCTCGCCCTCGCGACCCGGCTCGCGCCCCGCTGGATCGTGGTGCCCGAGGCGTCCGCGTCGAGCGGGGAGATCCTTCGCTCGGGCGGAGGATCGCTGCTGCTCCTCACCGGCGCCGACGAGACCGCGGTGGTCGCGGCGTACCGGATCCTGAAGTCGCTCGCCGAGGAGGCGATGGTCGAGGGACGTGCGCTGCCGCCGATCTCGGTCGGCGTGCTCGGCGCGGGCGACGTGCAGGTCGCCGCGGCGATGCACAAGCTGAACCGGACCGCGGAGGCGTTCCTCGCCGTCGAGCTTCCGCTCGCGGTGACGATGCCGCGGATGGAGCCGCTCGAGTCCTCGCTGCGCCTGATGCTTCCGGCGCCCCGCAACCTCCCCTTCGAGGAGGTCCCGACGCTGCTCGAGCAGATGCTTCGCGAGCGGTCGAAGCGATCGATCGAGCCGCGTCCCGCCGCGCCGCCTCCGCCGACCGCCCGCGAGGGGTCCGCGCCCCGCGAGGCGACCGAGCGGCGCGAGCCGACCGCGGCGAGTCCGTCATGGCCCTTCGACGCGACGCCGCGTCCGGTCGAGCGACCGGAGGTCGAGACCGTCGGCGAGCAGTCTGGCGCTTCGATCCGACCGGTTCCCGGGGGCGTGCAGCGCCTCGTCGCCGGTCGATCCGTGCCGTGGGAGTCCCTGCCGGGCGGTCCTCCCTCGCGTCCCGCGGCGCCGAGCGATCCGACCCGACTCCCGCCCGCGCCGGACGATGGCTTCATGCGGGCCGGCGATCGTCGTGATCCCGCTCGGGCGATGCTCGCCGAGCGATCGCCGACGGCGCCCTTGCTCGCCCGCTTCGAGGAGCTCCGGCCGATGCCGGTCGGGTGTCCTTATCACCCTGAGGTCGAGCTCGGCGTGGACGCCGAAGGACGCCTGCACATCGTCGCCCGCCTCGAGGACCTCGCCGACGTCGAGGCGACCGCGGCGTGGACCTCCGATCACGCGACGCTGCTTCGGCTCGCCTGCCCCGGGGTGCGCTGCAGCGATCCGAGCGACCTCGTCATCGACCTCGTGACCGCCCGAGCGAAGGACGCGATGAGCCTGCTCCACAGTCCGATCCGCCTGCACCTCGTCGCGGAGGTGAAGGTCGGTGCCGAGCGCGGATGGCTCCGCCTGCCGCTCAACGACGCCGCGGCGGCAGCGACTCCCGCAGGATCCTGAGCCAGTTTCCGCGGCGGAATCCCGCCCGTTCCGCCTCGCTCCAGCCGCGGCGGGCGAGACCGACCTCGAGCGCCGCGTACTCCCGCGGATGCCGCACGCCCTCCGGGAGTGCCGACGCGCCGAATCCGCCGTCAAGATCCGAGCCGACCCCGACCCGGTCGCGCCCCGCGATCGACGCGATCGCCTCGACGTGATCGAGGCAGTGTTCGAGCGTCGCGCGACCATCCGGGGCGAGGAACCTGCCGTAGAGGTTGAGACCCATCACCCCGCCGCGATCGGCGATCGCGCGGATCTGCCGGTCGGAGAGGTGCCGCATGTTCGCCGCGTCGCCGAGGAGGCGGCGGACGTTCGAGTGGGTCGAGACCACGCGGCGGTCGGTCGCGGCAAGGAGGTCGTCGAACGCCTCGTCGGAGAGGTGCGAGAGGTCGTGCAGCATGCCGAGCGCGTCCATCGCGGCGACGACGTCGCGACCCTCCGCGGTGAGCGGACCGCCCTCCTTGTTGCCGCCCGCGGCGCGGGTGCCGAGCGCCCACGCGAGCCCCACCGCCCGCACGCCCCGCTCGAACCACCAGGCGACGTCGTCGCCGCCGAGGATCGGATCCGCGCCCTCCATGAGGACGACGATGCGCAGGCGACCATCGCCGCCCCCGTCGAGGTCCTCGCGGTGGCGGACGATCCGCAGGTGACCCTCGCGTTCGAGCCTCTCGTAGAGCTCGAGCTGCCGCCGTCCGGCGCTCGCGGCGCCCGCGCGGTCGGCGGCGTCGCGGTAGCCGCCGGGGTTCGAGGCGGGATCGCAGCCCGGCTCCGCGAAGATCGTCGCAAGGCAGAGTTCGACCGGCGCCTCCGCGAGGTCGGGCAGGCTCAGGCACCCGTCCTCCGACGCCGGCACCGGTCGGCGCAGGTCGCGGCGGGCGACCCCGAGCATGGCGAGGTCGAGGTGGGCGTCGATCCACGGGGGACGAGGGAGTTGCGTCATTGGGGCATCCGGCATCGTTGCCGCTCCTCGTCGAGGAAACTACCCTCCGGGAATGCAGGGCGTCGCCGCCTCCTCCGCCTCCGTCCTTCCCGTCGCGCCCGCGACGCGTCGGCTGAGCGCGCTCGGCATCGCGGCGGCGTCGTCGGCGCCGCTGGCGGTCGGGGCGATCCTGACGCCTGATCCGAGCGGCGTGGGGACCCACGAGCAACTGGGACTTCCCGCGTGCGGCTGGATCGCGGGGCTCGGCATTCCGTGCCCGAGCTGCGGCATGACCACGTCCTTCGCCTTCGCCGCCCGGGGGGACCTTGCCGACGCCTTCGCGGCGCAGCCGGCGGGGGCGCTCCTCGCGCTCCTCGCGGCGATGGTGACCGTGGTCGCCCTCTGGACCGCCCTGACCGGCTCACGCTCCTGGGAGGTGCTCTGGTCGGGGGTCGGTCGGCGGGCGTTCTGGGCGGCGGTCGCGGTGGCGGTCCTCGCGTGGGTCTACAAGATCGCGGTGCTCCGCCTCGCGGAGGTTCCCGTCGCGACCGGAGCCTTGCCATGGTGAACCTGCTTCGCCGCGGCGTCCTCCTCGGGGTGCTTGCGATCCTGTCCCTCTCGATCGGTGGCTGCGGCGTCTTCGCCGCGGCGAGCGCCATCGGCGCGCAGCTCGAGCGGGAGAAGAAGATCGAGGTCCTCGCCGAGTATGACGGGCTCCTGAACCACTCCGTCGCGGTGGTGGTCCAGTCGGATCCCTCGATGCTCTACGAGCACCCGACCGTCACCGCCAACGTCTGCGCGAACCTCTCCGCCCGCATCGCGACCAACGTGCAGGGCGCGCAGGTGCTCGATCCACGGATCGTCCTGCAGTGGCAGTACCAGACCCCGCACTGGGCGTCGCTTCCCTACGGTCAGATCGCCGCCGACCTCGGCGTGGACCGCGTGGTGCTGGTGGACATCTTCGAGTACCGCCTGAACCCACCGGGCAACACCTGGATGTGGGACGGCGTCTGTGCCGCGACCGTCGGGGTGATCGAGGGCAACAGCGCCGACGCCGACGAGTTCGCCTTCTCCAAGAACGTCACCGTGAAGTTCCCCGACGAGGAGGGAATCTCCCGCGAGCAGGCGACGGCACGGCAGGTCGAGACCGGACTCCTGACCAAGTTTCTCCAGAGGACCGCGTGGCTCTTCTTCGACCACATCGAGGACAAGTACCCCGACGACTGATCGCCGCGGCGCTCGCGGTGGTCGCGACGGTCCCCGCCTTCCTCGCGGGCGGCTGCAACATCGTCGCGCCGATCGCCTACGCGATCGAGGGACCGGGCACGATCGACGCGGAGCATCATTTGCTCCCCGTGCGGACCGCGGTGCTCGTCGACGACCGCGACTCGATCCTGCCCCGGACGGCGCTGCGGGTCGAGCTCGGCGAGGCGGTCGGCAAGACGCTCCTCGACGAGGAGGTGGTGCCCGAGGTCCTCGCGACGCGCGACGTGATCGCCTACGTGCGGGCGCAGGAGCGGGAGGACGCCCGGCTCTCGATGCAGAAGATCGCCGAGGGACTCAAGGTCAAGCAGCTGATCTACGTGGAGGTGATGTCGTTCGACCTCGTCGATCGCGGCGGCTCGCCCCGACCCACGGCGACGGCGTACGTGAAGGTGCTCGACATCGACGGCAAGCAGCGGAGCTATCCGCCGGCCGACATGATCGATGGTCGAGAAGTCACCGCCCAGATCCGCGAGGTCGATCCGGAGCTCTACCGGACGCCCAGCGCCCGCCGCACCGTGGAGGATCAACTCGTCACGCGGCTCGGGCGGCAGATCGCCCGGCTCTTCTTCGAGCACGAGCGGCTGGACCTCGGCGAGAACCTGCAGTCGCGATGAGCCCCTCGCCGCTGGTGGTGCACGTGCTGGACCAGCGGGGGGAGCACGCCGCGGCGCGGGCGATGATGGTGCGCGACGCCGCCGTCGGGATGCCGCAGGCGGATCACGTGGAGATCCTCCTCGGCGACGGCGCCGGATCCGGCTGCCCACGGATCGCCCGGCTCGGCGCGCCCTCCCGCGCGGAGGTCGGTCGCCTGCTCGCCGGATGCCGCCGCGAGGCTTCGCTCGCCGCGGTCCTCGCATGGTCGACCGACGCGGCGCTCCTCGTCGCCCCCGAGCGCGGCGTCGCGCGAATCGCGGTGCTCGACCGCCGACCGACCTTCCTCGAGCGACTGGAGATCCGTCTCCGCGGCCGAGGCGAGGTCGAGCTCGCGGGCTGGGCGCCCTGGCTCGACGGGATGAGCGACCGACGCAGGTTTGCCCTCGAGCCGATCAGGCGCCTCGAGGCGGGGCTCGGTCCGTCGCGGGCGCGCGGGATCGCCGCCGCCTCCTCGTCGCGCGCGGCGTGGCGCACCCGCTGGGGACTCGCCGACGACGCCCCCGCGGTCGGCGTCGTGTTCACGGGACGGAGCGCCCGCGAGCACCGCTCGGCGAGGCGTCATGGCTTCGGGGTGGCGGCGCTCGCCGCGATGGCAGGCCGCATCGGCGCCGTGGTGGTCGATCCCATCGACCTCGCGTGCGAGGACCTTCGGGGATGGAGCGTGCCGCTCGGGATCGCCGCGCAGCTCCGTGAGGCGCCGCTCCGCCGCGACCTCGATGGAGCGATCGGGGCGCTCGATGCGCTCGTCATCGCCGGCGGATCGACCGCGCTGGGCGATCCCGCCGCGGATCTCGCCCTGCTTCCGTGGGTCGCGTGGCACGCGGGAGTGCCGTGGCTCGCGTTCGAGCAAGCGCCGTGGACGCTGATCGGGCGACCCGGCATCGACTCGATCCTGCTTCCCCTCGACAGCGTGCCGGAGGGAAGCCGACGCCTGCTCGAGCTGCTTGCCGACCCGGCTCGTCGCGCGAACCTCGCCGCGGTGGGACGGACGCGGGCGATGCAGCGCCCCGCCGACGCGTTCGTCGCGGGACTCGGCGGTCCTTGGCTCGGCGGAGGATCAGGCGGACGGCGCGAGGAACCGCGCGGCGGCGTCGTGGTAGAGCGACGCGAGGATCGGCTCGGGCAGGTCGAGCCCGCGTAGCTCGGGCGCGTCGTGCGGTCCATGCCGGTCCGGCGCGACCGCCGCGAGGTCGGGGTCCGCGATGGGGGAGGGACCGCGCCAGCTCGTCTCGAGCATCGTGCGGTACGCCCAGTAGCGGCTCGCGTAGAGGTCGAAGGCGGACTCCGGATCGCGCGCCTTCGCGCCAGTCTCCGTCTCCGCCGCGTCGCGGAGATGGTCCTCGAGGACGACGATGTCGGAGCCGAAGAGGAGCCGACCGTTCCACCGCGTCAGGAAGTCGAGCACCCGCCCGCGGGGATGCCGGGAGATCTCCCGCACGATCCACTTCGTCGCGCTGATGTCGAGGGAGAGGTTCGGGTGCCGGGCAAGCAGGTCATCGAGCGCGGCGAGGTCCTCCGGCCAGCCGCCGAAGTGCGCCGCGAGCCATGGAGTCGGGAAGCGGTCGAGCAGGCGCCGCAGCGGCTCGTAGTGGGACGCCTTGGTGCCGTACCGCGAGGGATCGGCGTAGCGCGTCGCGAACCAGGTGTCGGGGTCCGCGACGTGCACCATGAACGACATGCCGAGACGATGGGCGAGCTGCATCGCCTCGAGCCGCATCGGCGAGTCGAGCCGCAGCAGGTCGGGCTCGCCGCACTCGCGACCGATGTCGAGACCCCGCGGCGCCGCCCAGAACTTCACCACGCGGCTGCCGAGGGCGTGGAACTTCTCGATGGCGTCGAGGAAGCCTCGACCATGCTCGTGCCGGCGATCGCGCCCCGCGAAGCTCGGCACCGCGATGAAGCCGACGCGGTCGCCGAGGATCTCCCGCACGACCGGCACCTGCTCGAGCGGCGTCATCGAGAGGAAGCGACCGACGCCGTAGAGCGACGCGACCTCGCGGAAGATCTCCACCGCCCGCAGACCGGAGAGGTGCAGATGCGCGTCGATGATCGGGCGATCGCGTCGCGGAAGCAGGGCAGCCTCGGCGCGGTAGTCGAGACCCCAGCGGTTCGAGAGATTCACGAAGCGACCTGACGCCGTGCTCGCGATCGAGTTGGAGGCGGTCATCGACACGCGGCGATCGTAGCGGGCGAGGAGCTCGCCCTTCAGGGCGTGCGGCGGATGCGGGGTCGATGGGGATCCGGCTTCGCGTCGAGCGCCTTGCGGCCGGCCCGGGGCTCCTCGCGATGGGTCGCTCGACCGCCTCGACCGCGGGACGCCGCGTCGGGACGCACCGCCCGCCGCACGACGCCGATGTAGAGCTCGCAGTCGCTCTCGATGTCGAGGTGGCGGATCATCTCGCACTCGAGCGAACCCTCCACGCGGGCGAGCAGCGGGAGACCCAGCGAGGAGGACTCGAGCGGAAGACCGAGGAACGGATCGCCGTCGCTTGCGGCGCCGGACGCGAACAGCTTCTCGAGCAGCAGGTCGCCCGGACGGATCGAGGAGATCGCGAAGCGGCGGCTGTCGCGGATCACGGGACTGATCGGCTGACCCTTCGGAAGCGACACCATCACCACCGGCGGCTGCCGTCCGCACTGCTGCACCCACTCGACGACGAGCCCGCGCCGCAGATCACCGAACGCCGAGGTGAGCAGGAACCTCGACCGCGGGATCGCGGCGAGGACCTCGGCGACGCTCGGGAGGTTCGGATCTGAGGGGACCGCGGACACCGTCGGCTCCGTGGGAGGGACGAGGACGACCTTGGGTCATCGACGGGGTGACGAGGTCGCTTCATCCCGGCGGAGGGAATGTGGGTTTCTCAAGACCCGTCCGAGAATGGACTTGCGTCGGCTCTCGGACCCCTGGCGAGAGTGGTCGTGGAGAATTGTGGGGCGAAGTGTTGCAAAGTGGGTTGAGGTGGGTTATGTTCCCGCGCCGCTTCATCGAGGGTCTGATGCGTGCTCTTCCTTGGCGAGTTCGAACACACGATCGATCCGAAGGGACGCTTGGCGATCCCCTCCGAGCTGCGGTCGGCGCTCTCGCCGGAGGTCCATGGCGACGCGCTGATCGCGGCGCCCGGTCCCAACGGGAGCCTCTGGCTCTGGCCGGAGAAGACCTTCGAGCAGTTGGCGACCTCGCTGGGAGGGTCGCTCGTCGGCGACGAGGACATGCTCGCCTTCGAGCGGCTGCTCTTCTCGGGAGCGTCGCGGCTGCCGATCGATGGTGCGGGGCGGGTGCGGGTGCCCGACCGCTTGCTGCGGGAGTTCTCGATCCAGACCGAGGTGATGATCCTCGGCGTCCGCGATCACCTCGAGCTGCTGCCGCCCTCGGCGTGGCGCAGCGAGCAGGGTCGTCAGCGTCCGCAGCAGTCGGAGATCTGGCGGCGGGCACGCGCGGCGATGTCGGAGGCGCGGAGGAGGAACGACACATGAGGGGTTCCCTGACCTCTCTCGGCGGCATGCTCGGGATCGAGCCATGGATGGCGTCGATCCCGCAGCACGGGATCACCGGTTCAACCGGTGCCGGTTCGAAGGAGGGGTCATGGATCGACCCTGCCTTCGTGGGGATCGGAGCGGTGCCGATCTGCCTGGGGCGTCGTGCCTGCGTGCGGGCGGACGACCATCCCGGAGTCGCGACCACGGCCACGGACGGCCGAGCGATGCGGGGGATTCGGGCACCGGACGCCTGATCCCTCCCCACGCGGGCATGACCCGCGCGAACCAACGCGCCCCCAGCTCCTTGCGGATCTGGGGGCGATTTCTTCGGCGTTCGTCTCCGATCAGGCGCCGTCGGCGGCCGGGCGGATCGTGCCGACCACGGGAGGCGACGCCGAGTGCTCGCTCGCGGCGATCTGCTCGGCGACCTCGCGACGGTGGACCTCGACCTCCCGGGGGAACTCGAAGGCGATCCGCACGCGGTCACCCTTGATCTGTGCGATGCGGACCACGCCCAGCGGGGCAGAGGGATGTCCGATGACGACCTCTTCCCCCTCGCGCCTCGTGATCACGAGCATCGTTCAAACCTCCGATGACTCTGCCGACCATCGGGTTCCACGGAACCCACCGACCACTCCAGTGGTCGTCGCCGGCGAGTCGCCGGTTGGAGGAGAGTACCTCAGGATCCCTCGAAGGGAACCCGTGGACCTGAAGGGAACCGCGAGTTCGAAGCGAGGCGTCGGTCGGGCGGAGAGCTGCCGGCGATCCAAGCGGCGAGCGCAGCAGGGGGCAGCAATTTCCTAAGTCGAACGTGACAATCGACTTGCGGTCGATGCTTCGGCGACGGTCCTCGGACCGAGGCACGGCTGCACCCGATCGCGTGATCCTCCATGCCACGATGTCGTCTTCGCCGTGGCGATGCCCGTCGCCTTCCGCGAGCGACCTCCGCGGCGCCTTGGTCACCTTGTCGGGTCGGCACGCACCGAGAGCCGGAGCTCCTTCAGCTGCGCCTCGTCGATCGCCGACGGGGCATCGCACAGGAGGTCCGCGCCGCTCTGGGTCTTCGGGAAGGCGATGACGTCGCGGATGTTGTCGGTGCCCGCGAGGTGCATCACCACCCGGTCGAGCCCGAAGGCGATCCCGCCGTGCGGCGGCGCCCCGTGGCGGAGCGCCCGCAGGAGGAAGCCGAACTTGGCGTCCGCCTCCTCCGCGGTCAGCCCGATCAGCGAGAAGACCTTCTCCTGGATCTCGCGGCGGTGGATGCGGATCGAGCCGCCGGCGATCTCCGAGCCGTTGAGGACGAGGTCGTAGCCCGCGGAGAGGCACGCCCCGGGGTCGGTCTCGAGGAGCGGCTCCTGACCCGGCATCGGCGCGGTGAAGGGGTGGTGGAGCGCCACCCACCGCGATGCCTCCTCGTCGTACTCGAACATCGGGAAGTCCACGACCCAGAGGAACCGCCAGACCGAGTCGTCGATGAGTCCCAGGTCGCGACCGAGGCGCAGGCGGATCTCCGCCAGAGCCTTGCAGACGACCTCCCATCGCCCGACGCCGAAGAGGACGAGGTCGCCCGCGGCGAGCCCGAGCCGCTCGCGGAGCGGCGCCGCGATCCCCTCGAGGTGCTTCGCGACGCCCGTCTCGAAGCCGGCGGCGGTGACCTTCGCCAAGGGAAGTCCGCCGAGCCCGAACGACTTCGCCATCTCGCCGAGCGCGTCGGTCGCCTTGCGGGAGAGCGCTGCGGCGCCACCCGGCACGCGGATCGCCTTGACGCAGCCCGGGCGACCGCGATGGAGCGTGCGGACGGCGTCGGCGAAGACGGCGAAGGGCGACTCGCGGACGAGGTCCGAGACGTCCACCAGGTCGAGGCCGAACCGCACGTCCGGGCGGTCGATCCCGTAGCGGTTCATCGCCTCGGTCCAGGTCATCCGCGGGATCTCGGGCACCTCGACGCCGAGGGTCTCCTTCCACAGGCGGCGGGCGAAGCCGCCCATCGTCTCGATGACCTCCTCGCGGTCGGTGAAGCTCATCTCGAGGTCGATCTGGCTGAACTCCGCCTGCCGGTCGGCGCGGGGATCCTCGTCGCGCAGGCAGCGGCAGATCTGGAGGTAGCGGTCGCAGCCTGCGACCATCAGGATCTGCTTGAAGAGCTGGGGGCTCTGCGGCAGCGCGTAGAACTCGCCGGGGTGAAGGCGGGAGGGCACGACGAAGTCGCGGGCGCCCTCGGGAGTCGAGCGGATGAGCAGCGGCGTCTCGACCTCGAGGAAGCCGCGCTCGTGAAAGTACTCGCGGGCGATGCGGGTCACCTTCGAGCGGAGCCCGAGGATCTGCTGCATGCGCGGTCGCCGCAGGTCGATGTGGCGGTTCCGCAGCCTGACCTCCTCGTCCATCTTCGCCGCCTCGGCGTCGTCGGGCAGGATCGGCGGCTGCTCGGCGCGGTTGAGGACCTCGACCTCCCGCGCCTCGATCTCGATCGAGCCCGTCGCGAGCCGCGGGTTCGCGCCGCCCGCCCGGCGGCGCACCACGCCGCGTACCGCCGCCACGTCCTCGCGGCGGAGCGACCGCGCGAGCGTCATGGCCTCGCCATCGATCCCGCTCTCGAAGACGACCTGCGTGATCCCGGTCCGGTCGCGGAGGTCGAGGAAGACGAGCCCACGCCCCTGATCGCGCAGCACGTCCACCCAGCCGTTCAGCACGACCTCTCGACCAACGTGCTCCTCGCGCAACTCGCCGCAGCGGTGGGTTCGCCTGACCATGGGGGTGGACCTCGTGAAGGGAGGCGGAGGATATCGGCGGGCGTGGACCGCGGCGGTGCCGGTATCCTCCGGCGGTCGAGCGTGCCGGCCCGGAACCACCGCGTGACGACCAACCCCAGTCGCGACTCCGAGCCCCGCGATCCATCCCGCGCCCCCGGCGCGATCCTCTTCACCGCGTTCGAGCCGAGCGGGGACGCCCATGCGGCGCCGGTGATCGCGGCGATCCGCCGACTCGATCCAGCGCGACCGATCTACGCCTGGGGCGGTCCCAAGATGGCGGCGGCGGGCGCCGAGGTCGTCGAGCAGACCGCGGGCGACGGCGTGATCGCGGTGCCGAGCCTCGCCCGCATCGGCGCCTTCCTCGGCGAGATGCGGCGGATCGAGACCTTCGCGGCGCGGAGCCGCGTGGCGCTGCACGTCCCGGTCGACTCCCCGGCGGCGAACTTCCCGATCGCCAAGCGGCTGCGTCGCGCCGGCGCCCGCGTCGTCCACCTCGTGGCGCCCCAGTTCTGGGCATGGGGGGCATGGCGGCGGAAGAAGCTGCAGCGCACCACCGACCTCGTCCTCTGCCTGCTTCCCTTCGAGGAGGCATGGTTCCGCGAGCGGGGGATCCCGGCGCGGTTCGTCGGGCATCCGGTGATCAACCGCGAGCTCGACCGCAACGCGATCGCCGCGCAGGCGCGGGAGCTGCCCCGCGGATCGCCGAGGATCCTGCTCCTGCCGGGCAGCCGAAGCTCGGAGATCAAGAAGAACCTCGGCTTGCTGATGCGGGTCTTCGCCGACCTGCAGGCGCTGCATCACGGGATGGGCGGACTGATCGTCGCCGCGAGCCCCGAGATCGCCGCGTCGATCCGCGAGCGGCATCCGTCGATGCCGACGGGGCTTCACGTGGTGACCGCGGAGAGCCGCGATGGTCACGGGATCCTCGACGCGGCGGTCGCGTGGTGCGACCTCGCCATCACCGTCTCGGGCACGGTGAGCCTCGACGTCGCGCGGCAGGCGAAGCCGATGGTGGGGGTCTACAAGACGGGTCTCGTCGGCGTGCTCGGCGGTCGGGCGGTGCTGCGGATCCCCGACCGCCTGCTTCCCAACATCATCGCCGGCAAGCGCATCGTGCCGGAGTTCGTCCCCTACGCGGGCGGTCCGGGACCGATCGTCGACGCCGCGGAGTCGCTCCTCAAGGACTCCCGGCGGACCGCCGAGGCGTCGCACGAGCTGCGGCAGATGCTCGCCAAGTTCCGCGGTCACGACTTCGCCGAGGAGTCCGCGCAGGCGATCCTGAAGTTCCTCGGCGGCGAGCGTTCGGGCGGCGCGTGATCGGGAGGCGGGGCGATCCTCTCGGGTCCGCTTGCCTCTATATTCCCTCCGAACCCGCGACCTTCCTTCTGGAGTCCCGTCCATGCGCTCCGCGCCCTCGATCCGCCGACCGACCTGCGTGCTCTCGATGCTGCTGGTGACCTCGCCGGTCGTCGCCCAGAACCAGCTGAAGATCGTCTCGAGCCTTCCGCGCACCGGCAGCGCGAACGCCCAGACCACCACGATGGTCAACGGCATCCGCATGGCGATCGACGAGGTGGGCGGCAAGGTCGATGGATTCGAGATCCTCTACGAGGACATGGACGACGCCAGCCCGCAGCGCGGCAACTGGGATCCCGCCGTCGAGGGTCAGAACGCGAACAAGGCGGCGAAGGATCCGCTGGTCGTCGGATACATCGGGACGTTCAACTCGGGGGCGGCGAAGATCGCGATGCCGATCCTCAACCGAGCCGGGTGCGTGATGATCAGCCCTGCCAACACCTATCCCGGACTCACCAAGCCGGGCTTCGGCGAGAAGAACGAGCCGAAGGTCTACCGCCCGAGCGGCAAGGTCAACTACTTCCGCGTGGTGCCCACCGACGACCTGCAGGGCGTCGTCGCCGCGGACTGGGCGAAGGAGCTCGGTGCGACGAAGGCCTTCGTGCTCCACGACCGCGAGCTCTACGGCAAGGGCATCGCCGACGTCTTCGAGAAGCGGGCGAAGGAGATCGGGCTCGCGATCGTCGAGGTCGAGGGCATCGATCCCAAGGCCGCCAACTACCGCTCGCTCGTGACGAAGATCAAGGCAACCGGCGCCGACTTCGTCTACTTCGGGGGCACCACGCAGAACAACGCGGGGCAGATCGCCAAGGACCTCCGCTCGGGTGGCGTGGTCGCGCCCCTCATGGTGCCGGACGGCTGCTTCGAGGATGCGTTCATCGAGGCGGCGGGCGCGGCGAACCTCAACGGCAAGACCTACGTGACCTTCGGCGGGCTCCCCGCGGACCAGCTCACCGGCAAGGGGCAGGTCTTCCGCGAGAACTACCGCGCGAAGTACGGCACCGACCCCGAGGCGTACGCGGTCTACGGCTACGAGGCCGCCCGCGTCCTCCTCGACGCGATCGATCGCGCCGAGGCGAAGGACCGCGCGTCGATCCTCGCCGCGGTCGCCGCGACCCGCGACTTCCAGGGCGCCCTCGGCACCTGGAGCTTCGACGAGAACGGCGACACCACCAACCGCACGATGAGCGGGCAGGCGGTGATCGACGGGAAGTTCGTCTTCCAGAAGGTCCTCGGTCGCTGACCCGAGCCTGACGCCGCCCGCATGGAATTCACTTCGGCCGAGGTCTTCGCCCAGCAGGTCCTCAACGGCCTGTCGAACGGCATGATCATCGCGCTGATCGCCCTCGGCTACACGATGGTGTACGGCATCATCGAGCTGATCAACTGGGCGCACGGCGACCTGTTCATGCTTGGGGGGTTCCTCGCGCTGACGATCCTCGGGGCGCTCGGGCTCGAGGAGGCGTCGGGTCCGATGGCGGTGGTCGCGGTGCTGGTAATCCTCGCCGCGAGCGCCGGCTTCTGCGGCACCCTCAACGTGCTCGCCGACCGCATCGCCTACCGACCGCTGCGCCGTGCGCCGAAGGTGTCGCTCCTCGTCACCGCGATCGGCGTCTCGTTCATCTTCGTGAACCTCGGTCTCTTCTGGGGCGGCGTCCCGATGGAGGTCTTCTCGGGAGGCATCGCCGCCGCCGCGCCGAAGGACTTCCCGGCGCTGGTCCCATCGAGGAACCTGCTCGGCACCGACGACGGCGTGGGCTTCACGCTCCGCGACCTGCTCGTCGTCGTGGTCACGCTGCCGCTGATGCTGGGGCTCTGGTGGCTCGTCGCGCGGACGCGGCTCGGGAAGGCGATGCGGGCGACGGCCCAGAACCCGACGGCGGCGCGGCTGATGGGGATCGACGTCGATCGCGTCATCGGCTCGACCTTCTTCCTCGGCGGCGCCCTCGCCGGCTTCGCGAGCGTGGTCTACGCCCTCTACAACAACACCATCGGCTTTCAGATGGGCTACCGCGCCGGCATGGACGCCTTCACCGCCGCGGTCCTCGGCGGCATCGGCAGCCTGCCCGGGGCGGTGCTCGGAGGGCTCCTCATCGGGCTCATCCGGGCGATGAGCGACCAGTACCTCGAGGCGCGCTGGACCAACGCGCTCGTCTTCGCGATCCTCATCCTGATCCTCGTCTTCCGACCGAGCGGTCTGCTCGGGATGAAGCAGCGGGAGAAGGTCTGATGCGCCGCGCTCCGCTGCTCATCGCGATGCTTGCCGCGGCGCTCGCCTGGCCGATCGCCGAGCAGTTCCTGCCCGGCTCGTGGAGCGTCCTCGACGCGGTGAAGTCGATCTTCATCTTCGCGATCCTCGGGCTCGCCTTGAACGCGGTGACCGGGTTCGCGGGGATCCTCAATCTCGGGATCGCGGCGTTCATGGCGATCGGCGCCTACGCCTTCGCGATCCTCACCAACGACCTCTACCCGTTCCAGATCGGCTTCTGGCCGGCGATCCTGCTGACGCTGCCGATCGGGGCGCTCGCCGGCTTCCTGCTCGGCGCGCCGACGCTTGGGCTCCGCGGCGACTATCTCGCGATCGTCACCCTCGGCTTCGGCGAGATCGTGCAGGACGTCCTGAAGAACCTCGACTCGATCACCCTTGGCACGCAGGGGATCAACCCGCTGCCGGCGCCGGTGGTGCCGTGGTGGAAGCCGGGCGAGGACGGGCAGGGCGGCGGTCTCGGGCTCGTCGACCTCGCGGAGGAGACCCAGGGCGCCGGACCGCTCCTCTCCTACTACCTCTTCCTCGCGTTCGTGGTCGTCGCGTGGCTCGTCTTCCGGAACCTCGAGCGGAGCCGCGTCGGGCGGGCGTGGATGTCGCTCCGTTCGGACGAGCTCGCCTCGCGCTCGATGGGCATCCCCCCGGTCCGCA
The DNA here is from genome assembly GCA_016873275.1 of Phycisphaerae bacterium. Lineage (GTDB taxonomy): Bacteria > Planctomycetota > Phycisphaerae > Phycisphaerales > SM1A02 > VGXO01. Next base: position 11,544 of record VGXO01000031.1, on the reverse strand, counting down.
CCAAGATGCTCGCCTTCGCGACCGCCGCGGCGTTCGCCGCGTTCGCGGGGGGTCTGTGGGCGAGCTGGCTGAGCTCGACCGGCGAGCCGGCGAACTACGACTTCCAGATCTCGATCCTCGCCCTCTGCATCGTGATCGTCGGCGGCATGGGCTCGATCGCGGGCGTCCTCGTCGGGGCGCTCGTCATGATCGGCGTGAACAGCATCGTGCTCGTCAAGCTCTTCGAGTGGCTCCAGTCGAAGGGGCTTGGCGCCTCGGGGAGCGTCTTCGTCTCGCCGAACAGCTGGAAGTACCTGCTCTTCGGGCTTGCCCTCGTCCTGATGATGCGCTTCAAGCCGGATGGGCTCGTGCCCGCCTCCGGGCGCGGCGAGCGGAAGCCCTCGGGAGGTCGGTCGTGAGCCTGCTCGAGGTCCGCGGCGTCACCATGCGCTTCGGCGGTCTCGTCGCCAACGAGGACGTCTCGTTCGCGGTCGAGCCCGGGCAGATCTACGCGGTGATCGGTCCCAACGGCGCCGGCAAGACGACCCTCTTCAACACGATCTCCGGGCTCTACCAGCCGAGCGCCGGGTCGATCCGCTTCGCGGGCGAGGACACCGTCGAGCCGTTCTCCGCGGCGGTGGCGGCGCGGGCGCTCGTGGTCGGCGTCGCGACGTCGGTCGGGCTCGTCGTCGCGCTCAACGTCGAGGAGCTCTGGCGGATCGCGATCGGTGACAACTACGCCTACGGCGAGGCGTTCCCGTGGGCGAAGGCGGCGAAGGACCTGCTCGCGGCGTTCCCCGGGCTCGGCGCGTGGTGGGGGCTCGGCGTCGCGGTGCTTGGGTTCGTGATCGGTCTCGGCGCGTCGCTCGTCCTCTGGCAGCGCTCCCGCCGCACGCCCGACCGCATCGCGCGGCGCGGGATCGCCCGGACCTTCCAGAACATCCGCCTGTTCTCCGACCTCTCGCTCATCGAGAACGTGCTCGTCGGCATGGACGCGCGGATGCGGGCCGGCTTCTGGAGCTGCCTCCTCCGCCTGCCCCGCTTCCGCGCCGAGCGGGAGAGCTCGGAGTCCGACGCCCGCGAGCTCCTCGCGTTCGTCGACCTCGGCGACCGCGCCGAGGAGGTCGCGAAGAACCTGCCCTACGGACTGCAGCGCCGGCTCGAGATCGCCCGAGCGCTCGCCTCCTGGCCACGGCTCCTCCTCCTCGACGAGCCGGCCGCGGGGATGAACCCGAGCGAGACGAACGACCTCATGCGGCTCATCCGCCGCGTGCGGGACCGCGGCGTGACGGTGCTCCTCATCGAGCACCACATGAAGGTCGTGATGGGGATCTCCGACCGCATCATGGTGCTCCAGTACGGCAAGCGGATCGCGGAGGGCTCGCCCGCCGAGATCCGCAGCGATCCCACGTGCATCGAGGCGTATCTCGGCAAGGAGGAGCACGGATGAGCGAGGCGCCGGTCCTGCTCGAGCTCCGCCAGATCCGCGCCGGCTACGGTCCGGTCGACGTGCTCTTCGGGATCTCGCTGGAGGTCCGGCGGGGCGAGATCGTCTGCCTCATCGGGGCGAACGGCGCCGGGAAGAGCTCGACCCTGATGTGCATCTCGCGGATCAACCCGATCCGCGGCGGCTCGATCTGGTTCGACGGCGCCGACGTCACCGCGGAGCGGGCGGACCGCCTCGTCCCCCGCGGGCTCGCGCAGGTGCCGGAAGGTCGGCGGATCTTTCCTCGGCTCACCGTCCTCGAGAACCTCGAGATGGGCGCGTACTGCCGCAGCGACGCCGACGGCATTGCCCGCGACCTCGAGGGGGTCTTCCGCATGTTCCCCGTCCTTCGCGAGCGCACCGCGCAGCTCGGCGGGACGCTCTCCGGCGGCGAGCAGCAGATGCTCGCGATCGGCCGGGCGCTCATGGGCTCGCCGCGCCTCCTCATGATGGACGAGCCCTCCATGGGCATCGCGCCGATCCTCGTCTCGCGCATCTTCGAGGCGATCGCGGAGCTCCGCGATCGGGGCATGACCATCCTCCTCGTCGAGCAGAACGCCCGGGCGGCGCTGCGGCTCTCCGACCGCGGCTACGTGCTCGAGACCGGTCGGATCATCCTCTCGGACACGGGGGCGAGCCTGCTCGCGAGCCCGAAGGTGCGGGAGGCGTACCTCGGCGAGTGACCTCGCCGCGGACGCGAGCGGGTCGGGGTCATCACGTCGCCGTCGCCTCGGCGGCGCTGCTTCCTTCCCCCCGTCCTTCCGCGGGGTCCCCGGGAAGTTCCTGCCGCCGTCGAATACCATCGCGGCGATGCGTGACTTTCGGATCCGCACCGACCTCGAGCGCGAGCGCGTCGGCGACTTCGTCCTGCCGCTCGGACTCGAGGGGGAGGGACTTCCCGAGCCGGCGCAGGGGTACGTGCTCACCTTCCGCGAGGGCGAGGAGGACGACCCGGACACCTACGTGTTCGAGGCGACGATCTCCCACGACCGCCTGCGACCGCTCGTGCAGGAGGCGCTCCGCCTGCTGCCCGGCGAGGTCCGCGGGATCCTCGAGGTCGAGTCGCTCGATGCCTACCGCACCCTCGACGTCTACCTCGGCGGAGAGTCCCTCGACCGCGACGACTTCCTCCGCGACTTCGCGGAGTTCGAGCGGGTGATCCTCGAGGACGCCTCGATCGGCGCCGGCGCGAACGCGGAGGAGCCGTTCGTCGAGGTCTTCATCGACGGCTGGAAGACCCTCAGCATCGAGGTCCCCGGCGAGCTCAAGAGCCGGGTGGAGGCGATGCTCCGCCGCCACGGGCTGCGGGAGGTCGAGGAGACCTGGCCGCCCGATCCGGACCATCAGGTCTACGGCGAGATCCGGGTCCGCCCGGTGCTCCGGGTCGAGGACGACCGCGACCCCAACCTCGACGAGGTGGTGCTGCAGCTCCGCGAGCGGTGGGCGCTCGAGCTCGACGTCGATCCGAGCCGGAACCTCGACGAGCAGGGCACCGAGCTCGGGCTGACCCTCTGGCACGCCATCGTCATGGTGGTCAGCGCCGACGAGGAGTCCGACCGCGGCGCGTACCTCAACCTCTGGGCGACCGCCGGAAGCCTCTCGGAGATGGAGCAGCTGATCGACGAGGCGATCGAGGCGCAGCCGGAGTGGATGTTCGACGGCATCTACTCGATCGAGCGCGTCGCGTTCGACGAGCGACCGGAGGAGCTCTCCGCGCTGCCGGTGCGCCGAACGCGGACGGGGGTGCATCTGGTCACCGTCGATCCGTGGGGCGAGCGACCGGAGGAGCCGCCCGCCGCCTCCTGAGCCGTCCCGCAGGGAGTCCGCCCCCCCGGAGCCCGACCATGCAACGCCCCGAGTGGTACGCCGATGGTCTCGCCTTCTCCTGCACGCAGTGCGGGAACTGCTGCACCGGACCGGAGGGCGCGGTGTGGTTCTCGCTCGAGGAGGAGACCGCGATGGCGCGTCACCTCGGGCTCGAGATCGAGGAGTTCCGCCGCCGCTGCACGAAGAAGCTCGGGCGAGGTCGTTCGCTCGCCGAGCGGGTGACCGAGCATGGTCACGACTGCGTCTTCCTCGACCGCGAGCGGATCCCCGGCAAGGCGGTCTGCTCGATCTACGAGGTGCGCCCGCTCCAGTGCCGGACCTGGCCGTGGTGGCCGGAGAACCTCGGGAGCCGGCGGGCGTGGGAGGCGACGAAGAAGCGGGTGCCATGCCCGGGGATGGGCACCGGTCGCCCGCACGCGTATCAGGAGATCCGCGTCGTGCGCGACCGCCAGGCGGCGTCGCCGGATCCGGCGTGGTGACCACGGCATGAGCGAGGACGCACCAGCCTGCGCCGCGGCATGGCTCCGCGCCGCGGCGCGACCGGAGGTCGCCGCGGCGATCCGCGCGATCCATGTCGAGGTCGCCGAGGAGGTCGCGCGTCGGCGACCGCTCTGCCTCGCGAGCGGGAACTGCTGCCGCTTCGAGTCGTTCGGACATCGGCTGATGGTCACCGGACTCGAGGCGGCGTGGACGGTCGCGCAGGAGGGCGTGCCCACGATCGACGCCGAGGCGATCGCCGCCGCGCGGAGGGATGGACGCTGCCCCTTCCTCGATCCGCGCGAGGGGCGGCTGTGCGGGATCCGGCTCGCCCGCCCGATGCCCTGCCGGACGTTCTTCTGCGACCGCACCGCGGACGCGTGGCAGCAGGAGCTCCACGAGCGGTGCCTCGGCGAGTTCAAGCGCCTCCACGAGCGATGGGAGCTTCCCTATCGCTACCTCGAGTGGCGCGAGGCGCTCTCCTGGCTCGTCGAGGCGCGACGCCCCTCGACGGCGTCGTGAGGCGGTCGCATCACGTGACGCTGAGCGTCGGCTGGACGTAGCGACCCTGCAGGCTCGCGATCGAGATGCGGCTCGCGACGCTCCGGCAGAGCTCGTCGATCGACGGACCGATCGCCCCGGGACCGGTCCAGTTCCCGAGCGGCGTCCCGAGGTCGCAGTGCTCGCGGAGGCTCATGGTGATCGGGATCGCCCCGAGGAAGGGGATCGACATCGTCTGCGCCATCACCTCGGCGCCGCCTCGCCCGAAGAGGTCGTACTCCTTGCCGTCGTCGCCGACGAAGTAGCTCATGTTCTCGACGACGCCGAGGACCTCGATCCCGAGCTGCTGGAACATCCGCACCGCGCGGCGGGCGTCGTCCTGCGCGACCCGCTGCGGCGTGCAGACGACGACCGCGCCGGTCAGCGGCAGCAGCTGCGCCATGGTGAGGGCGACGTCGCCGGTGCCGGGCGGGAGGTCGATGACGAGGTAGTCGAGGTCGCCCCAGTCGGTCTGCGTCGCGAGCTGCTTGAACGCGCCGTGCGCCATCGGGCCGCGCCAGATGAGCGGCTTCTCCGGATCGACGAGCTTCCCGATCGTCATCGCCTTGACGCCGTGGACGTCGAAGGGAACGAGCATGTTCCCCCGTGCCGCGGTCGGGAGGTCGGTGAGCCCGAGCATGGTCGGGGCGCTGGGACCGTAGATGTCCGCGTCGAGGAGTCCCGTCCTCGCGCCGAGCCGCGCGAGGCCCACCGCGAGGAGGGTCGCCACGGTCGACTTCCCGACGCCGCCCTTGCCGGCGCCCACCGCGATGATCTGCCGCACGTTCGGCAGCGGGCTGCCTTGGTCGCGGAGCTTCTGGTTCGGACGCCTGACGTCCGCGGTGAACTCGACCTCGATGCTCGGCTCGCCGAAGCCGCAGGCGCTCGACTTCTCGCGCACCGCCCGCTCGATGTCCGCGCGGATCCGGTCCTTCATGGGACAGGCGGGGGTGGTGAGCTCGATCGTCAGCGCGATGCGGTCCTCGCCGGGCTCGATCCGCTTCACCATGCCGAGCGTCACGAGGTCCTTGTGGAGGTCCGGGTCCTGCACGGTGCGGAGGGCATCCTCGATCTGGTCGCGGTGGAGGGGCATCGTCGCGTCGTCCTGTCCTTCGGCGGGTGGTTCCGCCGGCACGCCATGGCGCCGGGTGGCGCGGACTTCCGTGAGTCCGGGAGCCTTCGCTCCGCCTCGGTCGTGGATGAGGCTCGCCTCGGGGGAAGCGGCGATCTTAGAGTGAACCCGCGCGGGAGAGGCAATCGGCGCCGATCGATCCCGTTGCAGACCCGTGCCCGACGCGGGAGTCCCGAGCGGCGACGCGCGACCGCCGGAACTCCTCGACGGGAGCAGACTGACCGGGTCGACCGTTCCGGACCGGACGTCCGGCGAGCTCGACCCACCGTGCGACATCTCGTCTCCTTCGTCCTCTTCTTCAACTTCAGGACTCCCACCATGCCTCGATCGAACCACCTCGTGGGGAGCCGTGCGGCGCTTGCCGCCCTCCTCGGCGCGACGCTCCTCGCGGCGCCCGCGCTTGCCGCTTCCGACGATTCGCCCACGCAGCCGCCCGCGATGGGCGATCAGCCGGCGCCGCCGCCTCCGGCGAAGGATGGCGCGAAGGGACGCGACCGCGGCTTCCTCGGCGGTCCGCCGGTCGATCCGCTCGCCGCGGAGGGTCGGCAAGGCTTCGGTCGCGAGGGTCGTCCCGGAGGAGGGGCCGCCCGCGGCGAGGGTCGCGCGATGGCGATGCTCGTCGATGCCGTCAAGAAGACCGAGCCGACGCCCGAGCAGTCGGAGGCGATCCAGCTCTACCTCGGGGAGGTGCGGGAGAAGTCCCGCCGCTTCAGCGAGGAGCACGGCGAGGAGATGCGTCAGCTCATGCGGGTCCGCGGCGAGCTCGTCCGTGCGGGGGAGCCGACCGACGAGGTCGATGCGGAGCTCGCGGTCCTTCGCGCGAAGGTCGTGAACCCGCGCGAGGTCGTCGAGAAGGTCACCTCGCTCCTCGATCCGGAGCGGCAGGAGAAGCTTCGCGACTTCATGGAAGCCGCCCGCCGCGCGGCGATGGAGGATGCGCGTCGTCGCCGCGGGGGCGACGAGCCCGGCATGAAGGGTGATGGACTTGCGACCGGCGCGGACCCGATGCGCGATGGTCCCCGTCGCGGTCGAGGCGGCGATGCGCCGCGTCGCCGTGGCGCGGACGCGCCGCCGCTCGACCTTGGTGGCGGTCCGGTCGACGGTGCCGGCAGGGCTCCGAAGGATCCGGCGACTCGTCCGGCTCCGCCACCGCCGCCTCCGCCGCCGGGCGCCGGAGGCTGAGAGAGCGCGATCGCTGCTGAACACACGACGCCCCGCCGGATCCGGCGGGGCGTCGTCGTGCATCGAGATGAATCAGGACTCGGCGCGGCACTCAGCCGCCGCCGAAGACCACGATGTCGTCGAACTGCTCGACGACCTGGGGACTGCCGTAGGTGCCGGTCACGATGTTGGTCACCGGCGCGGCGGTCGAGCCGGGCCCGTCGAAGCGGCTGAAGTAGATCCCGTCCTTGCCCGCGGAGATCAGCACGATCTGGCCCTTCGGCGTGCCCGTCTCCGGCGCGGTGGGGTTCCCCATGCCGGGATGGCGGATGATCTGCCCGAGGGTCTTGGCGCGGTTGTCGCCGGTCGCGATGCGGATGATGCTGTCGGACTGGCTCTTCCCGAGCTCGCCGAGGCTCGTCGAGTTGAGGTAGGGGTTGATCGAGTCGAGGATGAACTGCCGCTTCGGCGGCGCAGCGCCGCCCGCCTCGCCCACGAGCGGACCGACGCTCCGCACCGCCCGCAGGTAGAGGATCGGCTGTCCCCACGCATCGACGAGGTCAGGCAGGCGATCGCCGATCGGGGTCTCGCTCGTCTCCTGCTGCCCGTTGCGACCGATCTGTCCGTCGGCGGGGGCGAGCTCCTCGGTCTTCGGGCTGAAGAAGGGGGCGTAGTTCTTCCCGCCGACGCGGGTGCCCTTGCCGATCTGCGCCGGGTTCACCTTGATGCTGTACTGGTTCGCGCCGCTGCCGAAGTTGATGACCTGCCAGCCCGAGGTCGACGAGTCGTTGAAGGCGGGATCGTCCTGGTTGATGCCTCCGCCCATGAGGTGGAGAAGCGCGTTCTCCGTGCCGCTGATCTTGGGATCGGCGACGAGCACCTCCTCGGGGACGACGCCGGGGTAGAAGCCGAACTCCTGCCGGAATGCCTCGCACGCCTTGGCGAACTCCTCCATCGTCGCGGCGCTCTGGGTCCGCTTCGCCCGCTCGTTCACCTTGCCGAGCGCGGGGAGCAGGATCCCGATGAGGAGGACGATGATGCCGATCACCACGAGAAGCTCGGTGATCGTGAAGCCGCGGCGGGCCGTCGAGCCGGGAGCAGGGTGCATTCGGGACTCCGGTTGGACGCCGCAGAAGCGCCGCGTCGCAGGTCAGATCCGGGCGGAGGTCTCCGCCAGTCATCGAACAGGATACGGAGGGGCGGTTGTCCCCGGTTGCCGGGGGATCGAGGCGTGGGGTCGAAGGGGGCAGAGCGGGCGTCGGGGGTGGGGAGTCGGGGCGTTGCGTTGGGGAGGGGAGCTAGGGAGGAACCTCGAGCGACGCGGGCGGGGTCTCGCACGAGCTCATCCGAGCTCCTCGGGGACGCACCCCATGCCGGGACTCCCGCCGCGGAACTGCCGAAGCGCCTCGTAGGCGGCGATCGCGACGGCGGTCGCGAGGTTCAGGCTCCGGACCTCCGGGCGGCGGATCATCGGCAATCGGATGCGGAACTCGCCGCCGTAGGACCGGTCGATCCAATCATGGACCTCCGGATCCGCGCCGGAGGTCTCGCGCCCGAAGAGGAGGTGGTCGCCCGGCTCGAACCGGGCGTCCCAGAGGAGCCGCGACGCCTTCGTGGTGAAGAGCCAGACCCGCCTCGGTCTCGTCGCCGCGTAGGTCTCGAAGGAGGCGTGCTCGCGCCAGTCGAGGTGCGGCCAGTAGTCGAGTCCGGCGCGGCGGCACGCCTTCTCGGAGAGCTCGAAGCCGAGCGGATGGATCAGGTGGAGCCGCGAGCCCGTGGCAAGCGCGGTGCGACCGATGTTCCCGGTGTTGTTGGGGATCTCCGGTCGGTCGAGGACGAGGTGGAGCGGCGGCGACTCGCTCATCGCGTGCACCCCCCGGCGTGGTCTTGCCGAGGAAGGGCATTCGTCCCTACCCTCCGCCTTCCTGCGGCGGGTCTTCCGCCGCCATCCTCGTGGAGGTCCGCCCCATGATGCCCGTCCTGCTCGCCAACGCGGCCTGGGTCCTGATCTGCGGCGGCTTCGGCGCGCTCTTCATCCTGCAGGCCCGCATCGATCGCGCGAAGGGTCGCCAGCCCGGCGGCGACGACTGAGTCCCGCGGGTCCTCCCGCATGAGCGGATGCTCGCGCATCCAACGGGATCGCGCTTCGCGCGACGCCCGAGGGCACGCCCCCGACAGGGCTCGAACCTGTGACCTTGAGTTTAGGAAACCCACGCTCTATCCAGCTGAGCTACGGGGGCGTGGAGGCGCCGCGTGGGGCGGCGCGATCGAGATGCATGCCGATAGGTGGACTCGAACCACCGACCTGAGGTTTATGAATCCTCCGCTCTAGCCGGCTGAGCTATATCGGCGAGGGGAACCAGACGAGCCGCGTACGGTAGTCGCGCGCGGGAGATGCGACAAGCGAGCGAAGGCGCGAGGCGAAGGCGCGAGGCGAAGGCGCGAGGCGAAGGCTTGGTCGGACGCCTCGCGGACCGCGGGAGGCGACTGCTGGTACCCTCGCAGTCGCCTCCCTCGACCACCCGCACCTCAGGAATCCACGCATGCACCTCGGTCGCCGAAGCGTTCTCGCGCTCCTGATCTCGCTGATCCCGATCGTCCCCGCCTCCGCGCATGCCTCTCCGCCGAGCGCCGGAGCGCCCCCGATCACCTTCATCGTGCCTTGGCCCGAGGGCGGCGGCACCGACGTCACGGCAAGGATCCTCAAGGGTCAGTTCGAGAAGTCGCTCGGTCGACCGATCGTGATCCAGAACCTCGGCGGCAAGGGCGGCGCGACCGGATCCGCCGTCGCCGCCAAGGCTCCCGCCGACGGCAGCACGGTGCTCTTCACGCTGAGCTCGCATGCGTCGAATCCGGCGGTCATCAAGGACCTCGGGTTCGACACGCAGAAGGACTTCCTCCCGGTCGGCATGGTCTGCATGACGCCGCAGGTGCTCGTCGCGAGCGTCGCGTCGCCCTACCGCTCGCTCGCCGAGGTGATCGCCGCCGCGAGGAAGTCGCCGGACGGCGTCGTGGTCGGATCGCTCGGGGCCGGTTCGCCGTCGCATCTCACCGGGGTGCTCTTCGACCAGAGGACCGGGATCCGCACCCGCAAGCAGTTCTTCGAGGGCGGTGGTCCGGCGGTGAAGGCGGTCGAGTCGGGCGAGGTCCCGCTTCTCTGGGTCTCGATCGGCGCCGCCGCCGAGGCGATCAAGGCAGGCCGGCTTCGCGCGATCGCCGTCTCGACGGCGCGACCCGCCGCCGCCTTCCCCGACGTGCCCACGGTCGAGTCGAGCGGCGTGCGCGACTTCGTGGTGGATGCCTGGTACGGGATGTTCGTTCCCGCGGGCACGCCGCGCGAGGCGATCGATCGGCTGAACAAGGCGCTGAACGACGCGCTCGCGGATCCCGCGGTCGCCGACAAGCTCCTCGCGGAGGGCGTCGTGCCGATCGGCGGAACGCCCGAGGCGCTCGGCACCGTGGTCTCCGACGAGATCGCCCGCTGGAAGAAGGTCTGCGCCGAGGCGGGCATCGCCCCGGAGTGATCGGCGAGGCGGGTCAGCCCCGCGCCGAGCGGGTCTCCATGCGGAAGCCGAGCTCCCGCGCGATCGGGCGAGCCACGCGGCGCACCCGCTCGACGGTCCGCCGGGCGCCGCGCAGGTCGAGGCTCGCCTCCTGCATCGCGCCGAGGAGCTGCACCTCGAAGCCCGCGGAGACGAGCCAGTTGATCTCCTCGCGGTAGCCGGAGACGGCGAGCGCGCCGGTCTGCGCGAGGAACTCCCGCAGCGACTCCCGCGGCGTCTTGAGGGTGCGGCAGCTCCCGAAGTGGATGAGCCGGTCGGCGCAGCGACCTTCGAGGCGCTCCGCGATCGCCTCGAGCGTCACGCGTCCGCGGCGCCGCCGGCGGTCGCCCACGAAGAGCACCCGCTCGTCGCCGTGGAAGGCGAGGTAGAGGATGGGAAAGTCCGCGTGCTTGCGGCGGGTCCATGACTCGAGCGCGTGGTCGAACTCCTCGCGCGTGCCGATCGAGCGATGCACGTACCGAAGCGCCGGATGCGCCTGCGCGAGCAGGTCGAAGATGGGACGAACCGTCGAGGGACGGCGGGGGTTCCCCGACCAGTCTCCCTCGAGGCAGTAGATGTTCTTGATCACGACGGGCGCCTCGACGGACTCCGAGCCTCCATGCACCGGAACGCGGGACGCGGAGGGTAGGCGCAGGGGAGCGCGACGCCAACGAATCGGGCGGAAGCTCCGCGACCGCCCCTCGGCGGTGCCGGCGCCCAGACCTTGCGGTGTCTCTTGTCACGCAGGGGCCGACGAAGAGGGCGGAGCCGAGCACGGCGCGGATCTCGGCGAGGAGTTCCCCGTCGTCGAGGAAGCCTTTGGGACCGCGTTTGGCATGGGTTGCGGGTCCGTTCTCGATCGCGGCCTTGAACCGCTGTACGGTGGCGCGGGAGATCCGCCACGCGAGGCAGACGCGTTGGATGCCGTAGGTCCGGTTCGCGGAGGGTGGCGTCGCGCGGCTCAAACTTCAACGATCGGGCGACGACCTCCGCGGCGGAGGGCGGAGGCCGTCCTTCAGCATGTCGATCTTGCATTGGAGGAGCTCGATCTGCAAGGCCTGGTCGCCGACCTTGGCCCCACCCCGGACGCCAGAGGTCGTGGATGAAGCCGTCGCGGTGGTCGGGCTCGCGTGACTGGAGTCCGGCCTGCATGGCGGCGAGGGCCTCGTCACGCCATTCGGCGAGGCGTCCGGTGGTGACGCCGAGCTCCAGGCTGAGTGCGTCGAGGGTCTCCCCGCGGAGGAGCCGGAGGACGACCTCGGTCTTGCGGCGGCTGGACCATCGTCCCTTGTCCTGTCGATCGCCTTCGGCGGCCCCGCTTGCGCGCTCGCGGTGCCGCCGAAGGGTGCTTGTGTCGTGGCTTCTTCATGGTTCCGTGCATTGGGTCCTCGAGTCCCAAA
>VGXO01000030.1 GCA_016873275.1 Phycisphaerae bacterium | reverse complement strand
ACAGGACTACTCCGTGCTTCCGCCCGAGCCGGCGGTCGTCGAGCAGGAGCTCACCGCCGCGAAGCTCACGATGGCGGACGCGATCCGCGCCGCCGAGAAGTTCGCCGCGGGCGCCGCGGTCGATGCCGCCGCGCGGATCGGTGATGGAGCGGTGACCTACGAGGTGCTCGTCTCCTCAGGCGGGCTCATGCGGCGCGTCTCGGTGAACGCCGCGACGGGCGAGTGCAGCGGCGCCCGGCTCACCCTCGCCGACGGCACGAAGGTCGCCCTCGCGAAGGTCCCCGGCGTGGTCGAGCGGATCGCCTTCGACCCCTCCGCAGAGCCACCGACGATCGCGGCGACGGTCTACAAGGACCAGCTCGTCCACGACCTCGTCATCAACGCGGTGACCGGCGAGGTGACCTCCGAGACCACCCGTGGTCGCTTTCCCGGCACCATGGTCAGCGGCGAGATCCACGAGAGCGAGAGTGGTCTGATGTGGTTCGACATCACCGAGGGCACCGGCGCGACGCCGAGCGGTCCGCAGAGCCGCGTCACCGTCCACTACACCGGCTACCTCCTCGACGGCACCAAGTTCGACTCGAGCGTCGACCGCGGCGAGCCCGCGTCGTTCGGCCTCGGTCAGGTGATCAAGGGCTGGACCGAGGGCGTCGGGTCGATGCAGGTCGGCGGCAAGCGGAAGCTGATCGTCCCCGCGGCGATCGCCTACGGTCCGCGCGGTCGCCCGCCGGTGATTCCCCCGAACGCCACGCTCGTCTTCGACGTCGAGCTCCTCTCGACGGAGAACTGACGGGGGTCAGGACCGCGCGGTCCGCACGACCGCGAGCGGATCCTTCTCGATCGCCCGCACCTTCTCGAGCCGCCGCAGGTGCCGCGGCTCGCCGGTGAACCGCGCCGCAAGGAAGGCGAGGCACATCTCCTCCGCGGGCATCGGTCCGATGATGCGTCCGCCGAGGACGAGGACGTTCATGTCGTCGTGCTCGACGCCCTGATGCGAGGAGTAGTGGTCCTCGCAGTTCCCCGCACGGATGCCGGGAATCTTGTTCGCGGCGACGCTCGCGCCGATCCCGCTGCCGCAGAGGAGGATTCCCCGCTCGCAGCGACCGGCGAGGATCTCCGCGGCGAGCCGCGCGGCGTAGTCGGGGTAGTCGACGGGATCCGTCGAGTTCGTGCCGACGTCGATCACCTCGTGCCCCGCCGCCCTCACCTTCTCGACGAGGGTCTTCTTCAGGTCGAACCCCGCGTGATCGGACGCCATCACCACCTTCATCTGGTCGCTCCTCGGTGCGGAGATCGGACGAGGCTCACCCGCCCTGCAGCAGGCGCTTGGTCACGTCGACGATCGCCTGCGGCTCGAACCCGAACTTCTTCATCAGCTCCTTGATCGGCGCCGACGCGCCGAAGGTGTGCATGCCGATCACCGCGCCGCCGTCGCCGACGTAGCGGTGCCAGCCCAGCGTGGACGCCTCCTCCACGCTGACCCTCGCCTTCACCGAGCGCGGCAGCACCGACTCGCGATACGCGGCGTCCTGCCGGTCGAAGAGCGCGGTGCAGGGCATGCTGACCACCCGCGTCGGCACGCCGCCCTTCTCGAGCGCCTCCCGCGCGGTCATGCAGAGGCTCACCTCGCTGCCCGTCGCGATGAGGATCGCCTTCGGCGCGCCTCCGGTCGCCTCCGCCAGCACGTAGCCGCCCCTCGCGCAGCCGCTCGCCGGCGAGAACTTCGATCGATCCACGGTCGGCAGGTCCTGGCGCGAGAGCACCATCACCGAGGGCTGCCCGAGGGCGACCGCGGTCTGCCAGCACGCCGAGACCTCGTTCGCGTCGGCGGGGCGAAAGACGAGGAGTCCCGGCACCGCCCGCAGCGCGACGACCTGCTCGACCGGCTGGTGCGTGGGCCCGTCCTCGCCGAGGCCGATCGAGTCGTGCGTGAAGACGTGGACGACCGGCAGCTCCATCAGCGCGCTCAGGCGGATCGAGCCGCGGGCGTAGTCGGAGAAGATCAGGAATCCGGCGCCGAACGGGCGGAGCCCCGAGAGGGCGAGCCCGTTGCAGATCGCCGCCATGGCGTGCTCGCGGATCCCGAAGTGCAGGTTGCGCCCGCCCGGCGAGCAGGTCGTGCTCGCGGGCGCGACGCCCTCGGGGATCGCGTCGATCCACGCGGGGCCCTGCTGGTCGCCCGCGCCCTCGAACTCGAGGCGGGTCTTCGTCGAGGGCGAGAGGTCCGCCGCGCCGCCGACGAGCCAGGGAATCGCCTTCGCGACCGCGTTGATGACCTTGCCGCCGGAGGCGCGGGTCGCCATGCCCTTCGCGTCGGCGGGGAACTGCGGCAGCGACTTCTCCCATCCCGCGGGCAGCGTGCCCGCGGCGATGCAGTCGATCTCCTTCGCGAGGTCGGGGAACGCGGCGCGATAGCTCGCGAACATCGCCTCCCACGCGGCGCGGGCGGCGGCGCCGCGGGCGCCGATCCCCGCGGCGAAGTGCTTCGGCACCTCCGGGGGAACGAGGAACGTGGCGTCCTCCGGCCATCCATAAAACTGCTTCGCGAGGCGGATCTCGTCGTCGCCGAGCGGCTCGCCGTGGGCGGCGCTGGTGTCCTGACGATGCGGGGCGCCCCAGCCGATGTGACTGTCCACGATGACGAGCGTGGGGCGGCGGGTCTCCGCGATCGCCCCGCGGAGCGCGTCGCCGAGGCGGTCGAGGTCGTTCGCGTCGCCGACCCGCATCACGTTCCAGCCGTAGGCGATGAAGCGGGTGGCGACGTCCTCGGTGAAGGCGAGCGCCGTGTGCCCCTCGATGGTGATGCGGTTGTTGTCGTAGATCCAGCAGAGGTTCGAGAGCTGCAGGTGCCCCGCGAGCGACGCCGCCTCGGAGGAGATGCCCTCCATCAGGCAGCCGTCGCCGCAGATCGCCCAGGTCCGCCACGAGAAGAGCTCGAAGCCCGGACGGTTGAACCTCGCGGCGAGCCACCGCGAGGCGATCGCCATGCCGACCGAGGTCGCGACGCCCTGACCAAGCGGCCCGGTGGTGGTCTCGATGCCGCTCGTCCAGCCGTGCTCGGGATGTCCGGGGCAGCGGCTGTCCATCTGCCGGAAGCGCTTGATGTCCTCGAGCCGCACCGCCGGCTCGCCGGTCGGACGACCCGCGGCATCAAGCTGCCGCACCCCCGCGAGGTGGAGCAGCGAGTAGAGGAGCATCGACGCGTGTCCGTTCGACAGGACGAACCGGTCGCGGTTCAGCCACCGAGGCGCCATCGGGTCGTAGGAGAGGACCTGCTGCCAGAGCGCGTACGCCACCGGCGCAAGCGCCATCGGCGTGCCGGGATGTCCGCTCTTCGCCGCCTGCACCGCGTCCATCGAGAGCGTGCGGATGGTGTTGACCGCGAGCGAGTCGAGCTCGGACGCGTCACTCGGGAGACCGGCGTTCGGGCGGGGCATTCGGATCGCGGCGTCGGGCATGAGTTCGGCTCCCAAGGCGAGCGTCGAAGTCTAGTGGAACTTCGGAGATGGTCCGAGAAGACGCGCACCCGGCGCCGCGGAGAGGCGTAGGTCCGGGAAGCGGCGCGACGCGGCGCCGCCTGCGATGACCGACGGCGAGGGACCGATGAACCCGGGCTGCCGGATCGGTCGTTGGATCGTTGCCCTGACCTTCGCCCTCGACCCTCGATCGATCCCCCCACAGGAGACCTCGCGCATGCGTTCCACCCTGCTCATCACCGCCGCCGCGCTCGCCGCGGTCGGCTGCTCCGCCACGAACGGCACGTCAAGAAGCGGCGTGATCTCCCCCGGCGCCGTCGCGGACCCGCAGGACCAGTCCTACGAGATCCCCGGCAAGCCCGAGGCGGTCGACGAGGAGGCGGAGCCACAGGGCGTCGGCTTCAATCAGGTCGGCGGCGAGGAGAACCCCTACGCGAGCGAGGGTCAGGCGCTCAACCAAGTGAACTACCACTTCCACTTCTACGGCGGCGCCGCGAGCGGCTCGCCCGCCCAGGCTGCCTCGGCTGCTGGGACCGCGCCCGATGGCAGCAACGTCCCCGGACCGCCGGGACCGAGCAGCCCGCCGGGCGGATACGCGCCGCCGGTGTGGACGGTGCCGATGGCGACCGGCGGCAGTGGCGGGGGCGGCGGCTACAACTTCCACTTCTACGGCGGCGGTGGCGGCATGAGCCTGCCGGCGAGCCAAGGCAACGCGACCGGCGCCGGCGCTGGCGCCGCGGGCGGCTGGAACACCTCCGGCAACAACTACGGCCAGCCCGCTCGTGAGGGCGACGGCACCGGCGCGGGCGTCGGGCAGGCCGGCGGCTGGAACACCTCCGGCAACAACTACGGTCAGCCTGCCCGCGAGGGCGACGGCACCGGCGCGGGCGTCGGGCAGGCCGGCGGCTGGAACACCTCCGGCAACAACTACGGCATGCCCGCGCGGGCCGGCAACGGCGCCGGATATGGCGGCGGACCGAACGCGGGCGGCGTGAACTACCACTTCCACTTCTATGGAGCCCCGCCGCAGGCTCCCACGGCGCCCCCGCCGCCGCCCTCGGCGCCTGCCTCGCCCTGAGCGAGGCGCGCGAACCGATCACCCCACGAGCACGCGGCGTCCGACGACGCCGCGTGCGTTGCGTTGCCGGAGGGATCGAGCGACGCGCGAGCGCGGTTCGATCAGCGACGACCACCGCCGCGGAGGCCGCTGCCGCCGCCTCGCGCCTGCCCGCCCCAGTTGCCGCCCCACGAGCTTCCGCCGCGGGAGTCGAAGCCGCTGCCGCCCGGCTGCCAACGGCTCGCGCTCTGCGAGCGGTCGTCGCCCTGCTGCCGCATCGCCTGCTGCTGATCGAGGGAGTTGCGGGTGTTCTGGTCGTTCACCTGCGACCACTGATCTCCCCCGTCGTGCTGCTGCCACGAGTCGGAACTGCCGTCGTACTTGTAGACGTTGCCGTCGTGGGTGGCGTAGACGTTGTTCCCCGTCGAGACCGCGGTGCCGTCGCTGCCGTGGGCGACGCCCCACGTGCCGTCGTCGGTCTTGACGCCCGCGACGGTCGCGCTCTGACCGGTCTTCGTGTTGCCGACCGTCGCCTCGCCCGCCGCGGCGGTGGCGCCGCTCGGGGTTCCCTCGACGCCGCCCCGCGCCGCCGCGTAGTTGCCGGTGGTCGGGTCGTAGCCGGCGCCGCGGGCGCCCTCCGCCCAGTTCCCGGTGTAGGCGTTCTGCACGTAGCCTCGCTGACCGGCGGCGCGCGCCCCGGTCGTCGAGTTGTACGCGGCGCCGGTGTGGGTCGCCCACTGGTTGCCGGTCCAGGCGTTGTAGCCCTCGCTCGTCCGCGACATGGTGGTCACGTCGCCCCACTGGTGATAGACGTTGCCGGTCGTCGCGGCCCAACCGCCCGGACCCCACGCGTACGCGCCGTGCGGACCGTACGCGGCGCCGTAGGGACCCCAGTAGGGATACGGCCCGCAGCTCCAGGTGCTTGCGCCGATCGCCCACCCCACCGCCATGCCCGTGCCAAATCCGAACGCCCATCCCGCCCACGGGTTGTAGGTCATCGCGGCGCCGAAGCCGTAGGTCGCGGGCGCCGGCACCCACACCGTCGAGCAATAGGGCACGTAGGCGTAGCCGGTGCCGTAGACGACGACGCCATCCTGCATGTAGGCGCCGAAGTAGCCGGGCGTGTAGCCGACGAGGACGAGGTCGCTCGTGACGTCGTAGATCTTCACGTAGGTCGCGTAGTAGTACGGGCTCGAGGGCGGGATCGAGTAGATCGCCGGCGGGACGAAGGTCGCGACCTTCCACGTCCCGCCGAGCGAGGTCGAGTGGAACCAGATCCCGTCCTTCACCGCGTAGTAGTCGTTCTTGCCGATCACGAAGACCGGCGTGAGCGAGTTCGAGACGACGGAGACGCCCGTGCCCGCGATCGGCGTGAGCACCGGCGAGCTGCCCACGAGCTCCGGCTTCGGCATGACCTGCGAGCGCGGGACCTGCGCCATCTGCGGCACGGCGTTCGCGATCGCCGCCTCCTGCGCCTGCGCGGTGCCGGGGATCGAGGCGAGCACGTTCTCGCGCGGCGAGTCGGCGGGGATCATCAGGAACGCGGGCGGCAGGGTCGCCGCCGGCACGTAGGTCCACGGGCCGCTCGTCGAGGGCGCGGTGAACCAGCGACCCGAGACGAGCACGTAGATCGCGCCGGTCGACTGCAGCTGGAAGATGTTGGCGCTCGTGTTCGTCGGCGAGAGCAGACCGGAGGTCCCGAGCGCCTGCCACGTCGGCGCCCCGTCGATCACCAGGATCTCCGCGGGCGTGGTCGAGACCACGATGGCGGGCGCCCCCGAGGAGAGCGAGACGGTCTGCGCGGTGCTCGCGTTGCCGGCGGCGTCCTGCGCCGACGGCGCGAGCAGGTTGATGCTCGGCTGCGACTGTGCCCACGCCGCGACCGTCGCGAGGTCGGAGCTCGCCGACGCCAGCACCGACCACGGACCGGCGAGCGACGCGGCGGTCATCCAGCCGTCCGCGATCTTCAGGTACCAGTTCGACGCGGCGTCCTTCACGAGGAGCATCGGCGTGTTGATCGCCCGCGTCAGCGAGGTGCCCGCCACCGCCTGCAGGACGGGATCGCCCTGGATCGGGACGAGCACGGTGGGGGTCGTGACGATCGAGAGCGCGGGCGGGTTGTTGAGGAGCGGCGCCGAGGGCGCGGTCGGCGCCTGCGTCATGCCCGGCACCGACGCCTGCAGCCGATCGAGCGAGACGGTGAGCGTCTTGCCCTGTCCGGACGACTGCAGCTCGCCCTGGATCGCCGACTGCCGCGCCGGATTCTCGGGAAGGGACACGCCGGTGACCTGGATCTCCGTGAGCGTGACGATGCGGTTGAGCTTGTTCACCTCGGTCGATGCGGTGAAGGCGAGCGTGCCGTAGGTCTGCGAGCTGCCGCCCTTCGCGGCGAGCCCGAACGGGCAGGTGCCGGTGAGGGTCCGACCGTCCCAGGACTGGAAGGTCGGCGGATAGACGGTCATCTCGCCGTCCTGCACGCTGAAGACGCGAGGCCAGGTCGCCTCGACCGCGTCCGGCGCGGGGCTCGTCGGTCCGCTCGGCGAGGCGGTGGAGCTCGCGCCGCCTGACTGCTGCGGCTTCGGCACGCAGGCAAGCATCGCCGCGACCAAGGCAGGCAGCAGGCACGAGACGAGGACGAGCCGGATCGGCGGAAGGATGGGGCGCATCGGAGCTTCTCCCGAGGGTGCGTGGGCGAGGTCCGCAACCTTACCACCGCCGCGCCGTTCCACGCCGGATCCCCGCCCGACTAGCTGCGCCGCAGGGGGTCATCGAGCGGATAGTCTCTGCAGACCGCGACCCTCCTCCGGTCGCAGGGGAACTCGCGTGAGCGGAAGCGGAAGCAGCCCACTCGTCGGCGTGATCATGGGCTCCCAGTCGGACTGGGAGACCATGCGTCATGCCTCCGAGACCCTCGCCTCGCTCGGCGTGCCGCACGAGTCCCGCGTCGTCTCGGCGCACCGCACGCCCGATCTCCTCTTCGAGTACGCCTCGACCGCCGCCGGACGCGGTCTGCGGGTGATCATCGCGGGCGCGGGCGGCGCGGCGCACCTGCCGGGCATGGCGGCGTCGAAGACGGCGCTGCCGGTCCTCGGCGTCCCCGTCGAAAGCCACGTGCTCAAGGGCGTGGACTCGCTCCTCTCGATCGTCCAGATGCCCGCGGGAGTCCCGGTCGGGACGCTCGCGATCGGTCGCGCGGGCGCCGTCAACGCGGCGCTCCTTGCCGCCGCGATCCTCTCCCTCGGCGACGCGGGGATCCGCGGACGCCTCGAGGAGTTCCGCCGCGGTCAGACCGCCAAGGTCCTCGCCAATCCGGACCCCTCGAAGGGCGCCGCGTCGTGAGGATCGGCGTCCTCGGCGGCGGGCAGCTTGGATTGATGCTCGCCGAGGCGGGCGAGCCGCTCGGGCTCGACTTCCGCTTCCTCGACCCATCGCCCGAGGCGCCCGCGGGGCGCCTCCGCGCGCACGAGGTCGCCTCCTTCGACGACCACGCCGCGATCGACCGCTTCGCCCGGGAGATCGACCTCGCCACCTTCGAGTTCGAGAACGTCGGCGCCGAGAGCCTCGAGCGGCTCGCCCGCGCCGTGCCGCTGCGTCCTGGCGTCGAGTCCCTCCGCATGAAGCAGGACCGGCTCGTCGAGAAGGAGTTCCTCGTCGCCTGCGGGATCGAGGTCCCCCGCTTCGCGTCGATCGAGACGGAGGGCGATCTGCGTCCGGCGATCGCGAAGGTCGCCGTGCCGGCGATCCTCAAGACCCGCCGGTTCGGCTACGACGGCAAGGGACAGGCAGTCATCGCCGACGCGGCGTCGCTCGAGTCCGCGTGGCGGGCGCTCGGCGGAGCGCCCTGCATCCTCGAGGCGAGGATCGACTTCGCCCGCGAGGTCTCGGCGCTTCTCGTGCGCGGTCTCGACGGCGAGACCCGCGGGTGGTCCCTCGTCGAGAACCTGCACCGCGGCGGGATCCTGCGCCGCTCGATCGCTCCGGCGCCGCGGACCTCGCCCGCGATCGCCTCGCTCGCGGGCGAGTGGACCGCGCGGCTCGCCGAGCGGCTCGACCACGTGGGCGTCCTCGCCCTCGAGCTCTTCGAGACGCGCGATGGTCGGCTCCTCGCCAACGAGTTCGCGCCGAGGGTCCACAACAGCGGTCACTGGACCATCGAGGGCGCCCGCACGAGCCAGTTCGAGAACCACCTCCGCGCCATCGCGGGGATGCCGCTCGGCTCGACCGAGTCCGCCGGTCACGGCGTCATGATCAACCTGATCGGGGAGACGCCCGACCTTCATGACCTGCTCGCGGTCGAGCGGACGGCAGTCCATCTCTATGGGAAGTCGCCGCGACCGGGTCGCAAGCTCGGGCACGTGACGGTGGTCGGCGCGTCGCCGCGGGAGATCGAGGCGTCCGTCGAGCGGCTGGAGTCGCTCGTCGATGCCGCCCGGATCGCCGGGTAGGACCCCTGTGGACAACCTGACGGCGCCGCGATCACCCGCCCTGAACCGCGGGAACGCCCCATACAACTCCCGGCACCGCGTGCGGACGCCCCCGCACCTTTTCTCTGGAGAAGCATGGATGGCCGGATTTCTGCAGGAGTTCCGCGACTTCGCCGTCAAGGGCAACGCGATCGACATGGCGGTCGGCATCGTCGTCGGCACTGCCTTCAACAAGGTGGTCAACTCGATCGTGAGCGACCTGCTGATGCCGCCCCTTGGACTGCTGATCGGCGGGGTCAACTTCAAGGACCTCAGGCTCGTCATCCAGTCGCCGGTCGCCGCGGCGGAAGGCGTCGCCGCGCAGCCGGAGGTCGCCGTCGCCTACGGCAACTTCATCGACACCTGCATCCAGTTCGTCATCATTGCCTTCAGCGCCTTCATGGTGGTGAAGGCGATGAACCGCATCATCGCCGCCCGACCGAAGCCGGGCGCGTAGTCCACCAGCTCCGCCTCGCCGCACACGGGAGATCGCAGATGAACGTCGCCGCAGCCTTGCTTCTGGGCCTCTCCATGCAGGAGGTGCCGCCGGTGGAGGATCCCACCGCCGCGCCGCCCCCGCCGCCCTCGAAGATCACCCTCACCACCGGCGAGGTGCTCGAGGCGACCGTGATCGAGGAGCAGCCCGGCTCCTACAAGGTGCAGCATCCGGTGCTCGGCGAGCTGGTGCTCGAGAAGTCGAGCGTCACCACGGTCGAGACGCCCTCGCTCGAGCCGGCGCCGCCGCCGAGCCCGTGGTCGGGGACGCTCTCGCTCGCGATCGCCGGCTACGAGAACGTCAACTCGGCGATCGAGATCCGCGCCGCCGGCTCGTTGACGCGGAAGACCGACGACGACCAGCTGACCCTCTCGGCACGCTACTTCTTCGGCGTGCAGAACAACACGAAGCAGAACAACAACTTCCAGGCGACGATCGACCAGCAGTGGTTCATCAAGGACTCGAAGTGGCTCATCTTCGCCACCGGTCAGTACGAGTACGACGAGTTCCAGTCCTGGGAGAACCGCTTCAGCGCGTGGGGCGGAGTCGGCTACAAGTTCTACCGAACTGAGAAGTTCGACCTCACGGGTCGGCTCGGCGCCGGCGTGAGCTACGAGCTCGGTCCCCCGGTGCGGCTGATGCCCGAAGTCCTCGCGGGCATCGCGACCGAGTACCGCTTCACCGAGCAGCACAAGATCGAGGCGTACTTCACGATCTATCCCGACGTCGCGGACATCGGCGAGTTCCGCTTCGACACCGGCGCGAAGTGGATCATGCAGATCGACGGCGTCGAGGGGCTCGCCTTCGAGGCGGGGGTCACCGACCAGTACCAGTCGCAGATCGGCTCCGGCACGCGGAACGACTTCCGCTACTACGCCGGTCTGCGGTACGCCTTCTGACCGCCGGCTCCCCCGCGGACCTCGCCTCCGGACCGTCGAGCCGGCGCCGCGCGAGCGCGATCGCCCGCGGGCTCAGGTCGATTCCGATCGCCCGCCGACCCGCCGCGACCGCCGCGACGAGCGTCGTTCCGCTGCCGCAGCAGGGATCGAGCACCAGACCCCCGGGCGGCGCGCAGGCGCGGATCAGCAGGTCGAGGAGCGCCAGCGGCTTCTGCGTCGGCCAGCCGCAGCGCTCCCGCGCCATGTTGTTGATCGCGGCGACCTCCAGCACGTCGGTCGCCTTCTTGGTGCGCCCCAGCAGGCGCCGGCTTCGGGCAGGCACCCGCGGAGCCTCGAAGAAGTACGACGGTCCCTTCGCGAAGAAGAGGATGTCGTCGTGCTTGCGGGCGAAGCGGCGGGGCGAGCTGCCGCCGAGCCCGTAGCTCCAGACGAGGCCGTTCACGAACCCGTCCGCGCCGAAGACCTCCTCGAGGAGCAGTCGCTGCCGATGGGCATGGCGCCAGTCGCCGTGAAGGAGCACCGAGCCGTGCGGTCGGAGGACTCGATGGATCTCGCGGATCCACGGCGCGAGCATCGCGAGGTGCGACGCGGCGTCGCTCGTCGGGTCCTCGTAGGAGCCGCGCCGCGCGACCTGCCGCCTCCCGGTCCCGAAGGGCGGATCGAGATAGCAGAGGTCGATCGATCGATCGGGAATCGTCCCGAGCACCCGCGCGGCGTCGCCCTGCCGAAGCGACCACGCCCTCGATCCGTCGAGGATCGGGGCGTGCGTGGCGAGCGATGCGGATCGGCTCAGGACGCCTCGGCCCGCGGGTGCGACTTGTCGTACGCCTCGCGCATCCGGGCGGTGGTGAGGTGGGTATAGACCTGGGTGCTCGAGAGCGACTGGTGCCCGAGCAGCTCCTGCACGGAGCGGAGGTCCGCGCCGTTGTCGAGGAGGTGCGTCGCGAAGCTATGGCGGATGGTGTGCGGGCTGATCGCGGGATCGAGCCCCACCTCGCCGAGATACTTCGACACCTTGCGGCGCACCGAGCGGCTGCTCAGCCGTCCGCCATGCTTGTTCACGAAGAGCGGCGAGTTCGGCGCGGCGGTCTTGCCCGCCTTCGCGAGCTCCGCGTCGAGCATGTGCAGGTAGTTGCGGAGCGACGCGAGGGCATGCGAGCCCAGCGGAACCAGGCGCTCGCGACGACCCTTGCCGCGGATGATGATCGCCTCCCCGGAGTCGTCGAGGTCGCCCCGATTGATGCCGACCACCTCGCTCACGCGGATGCCGGTCGAGTAGAGCGTCTCGAGGATCGCCCGGTCGCGGGCGCCGAGGAGCTCGCGGTCGTTGGGCGCCGAGAGGAGCCGCTCGATCTCGTCCACGCTGATCGCCCGCGGGAGCCGCTTCGCCTGCTTGGGCGTGCGGATCATCACCATCGGGTTGGTGCGGACGAACCCGCGCCGCTCCGCCCACTTGTGGAAGGACCGCAGCGTGGCGATCTTCCGCGCCATCGTCGCGGCGGAGTAGTTCTGCTCGCTCATCCGGACCAGGAACGCCCGGATGGCCTCCGCGTCCGCCGCCATGAGGCGACCGGTGAGGGTGTGCTGGAAGCGAGCCGACGACTCGGGACCGGCGTCGAGCGCTGCCTGCTCCGCCGCCGCGTCGTCCTCGATCCCGAACTCCCCGCTCACGAACTCGAGGTACTGCCGCAGGTCAAGCCCGTAGCAGCGGCTCGTATAGGGGCTGAAGTGCCGCTCGTCGATCAGGTAGGTCAGGAACTTCGCGACGATCGGGAGGTGGTCGCTCATGTCTTCGGCCTCGAGGTCCTCGAGAGCTCGCAGTCCGCCGGGCACGTCGCCCGCGCGGGTCCGAGGGGCTCTCGCCCACCCCGCTATCGGTCCAAACCGGACCAGTGTTGAGCACTGCTTATCGGGCAACCACGAAAACCGCTGCAAGTTTCGCCAAAGGGGCGGCGGCTCCGCCGCGGGCGCCTGATCCGCGGCGGTGGAGATCCCGCCCTCCAAAGGCCGCGCCGCCCGCTCGGCGGCGAAGTTTCCCGTCCCGATCGGGCGTGGAGGTCCTCGGTCGGTCGGCTTCCCCCTACACTCACCGATCCGCGATTGCGTAGCTCAGTTGGTAGAGCAAGCGACTTTTAATCGCTAGGTCCTGGGTTCGAGTCCCAGCGCAATCACTGGTGGCGTCCCTCCCTCCGACACGGTCTCCTCGACGGGCCGACTGGCCCCCTTCATGATCCTCCACGCCGTCTGGACGAACCGCGCCCTGCATCTCTGGGCGGAGAAGGTCGCAAGGCCCTCGACGAGCGAGGCGATCGCCGACGTGCGCCCCCATGCCGGCGCGGCGACCGGTCCCGCGTTGGCGGACTCGCTCCGCTCGCTCCTTGGCGAGGCGGTCGAGGCACCCCACGTCGAGGTGGTCGCGTTGGAGCTCGTGCTCCCGGCGACGACCGACGGTCTGCCGGTTCCCAGTCCCCGCCTGCAGGCGCTGCTCGCGGAGGATCCCGCCGAGGACGCGATCCTGCTCGCGGCGTTCGCCGTCCCCTCGCTCCGCCTCGCTCCCGAGACCGCGGTCCGCCTGCTCCGGCGCCTCGACGAGGAGGAGCATGCGGCGAACGCGGGGCATGACCTGCGCTTCTGGAGCCTGCTCGCCCAGTCGATCGGGCGATGGATCGGGGACCAGCGCTTCGTTCCCACCCTCGCGACCGATCCCCGCGGCTTCAACGATGCACGGTGGATCCCCTGGACCGGCGACGCCGACGCCCGCGAGCGGGTCGCCCGGCTCGCGGCGTCCATGCCTCCGGTCGCCCGCTGCGCCAGGTCCGGTCCCGCCGACGCCGGCGTGGCGGTCGAGCAGGCGCTCGCGAGCTGGGGAGACGCCTTGATCCGAGGTTCGCTCCTGCGCGAGGGCTTCGCGGAGTCGATCGAGTCATGGAGCGATCCCCGCGATCCGCACGTCGAGTGGCTCCGCGGTCTGCTGGGATCCGACGGTCGACTGCCCGGCGATGCCGCCTCGATGCTCGAGCTGCCGCGGCGGGTCCGCAGCTGGCTCGCCCGCCTCGAGGAGGACGTTGCGCAGGGTCGGCTGCACCTCCGCTTCCTGCTCGAGGAGCCCGAGGATGCGCCGTCGGGAGACGACGGACCGATCGACCGCACCGCCACCCGCTGGCGCCTGCGGTTCGGTCTCGCCGCGTCGCGCGACGCCGACGCCGCGTGGTTCGATGCGCGGGACGTCTGGGCGGGCCAGGTCTCGATCCCCGGCGGCGCTGGCTCGGAGAGCCTGCCCGAGATCCTGCTCACCGAGCTTGCGAAGGCGGCGCGGATCTGGTCCCGCCTCGAGCCGGTCCTCCGCGACGCGGCGCCGAGCGAGGTCGACCTCGACACCGCCGAGGTGCACGCCTTCCTCCGCGAGCACAAGCCGGTCCTCGAGGAGGCCGGCTTCTCGATCGACGTGCCGTCGTGGTGGGGACTCCACTCCTCGCGGGTGGGCGTGAGGCTGCGGCTCGATCCGACCGATCCGAACGGACCGGTCGCGGCAGGCTCGGGGGTCGGGCTGGATCGGCTGGTCTCCTATCGCTGGGAGCTCGTGCTTGGGGGCGAGTCGATCTCCTTCGAGCGATTCCGCGAGCTTGCGGCAGACGGCGTCCCGCTCGTCAAGGTCGGCGACCGCTGGGTCGAGATCCGCGCCGAGGATCTTGCCTCCGCACGGCGATTCCTCGAGCGGGAGGTCGCGGGGACGACGAGCCTCCGCGAGGCGCTTCGCATGGCGCACGGGCTCGACTCGGGCGAGGTCGGGCTTCCGCGGGCGGGGCTCGAGTCGACCGGCTGGATCCAGGAACTGCTCGAGGGGACCACCGCGCAGCGGATCGAGCTGCTGGAGCCGCCCCAGCGGTTCCTCGGGGAGCTGCGCCCCTACCAGCGCTCCGGTCTCTCCTGGCTCGCGTTCCTCGACCGCCTCGGCATGGGCGCATGCCTCGCCGACGACATGGGTCTCGGCAAGACGATCCAGCTCATCGCGCTCCTGCAGCACGAGCGAGAGCGCGTCGGCGCCTCGCCCGGACCGACGCTGATCATCGCGCCGATGGGCGTGGTGTCGAACTGGCAGCGCGAGCTCTCCCGGTTCGCGCCCGAGCTCGTGGTGCATCGGCATCACGGGCTCGACCGACCGATGGGCGACCGCTTCCTCGAGGTCGCCGCGACCTCGGACGTGGTGCTCACCACCTATGGGCTCGTGGGGCGCGACCTCGACCTGATGCAGCGGCGCCGCTGGCGCCGCGTGGTGCTCGACGAAGCGCAGCACATCAAGAATCCTCCCACCAAGCAGGCGACGGCGATCCGCACGCTCGAGTGCGACCAGCGCATCGCCCTCACCGGCACGCCCGTCGAGAACCGGCTTGGCGAGCTGTGGTCGATCCTCGAGTTCTGCTGCCCCGGATTCCTCGGCACCACCGGCGAGTTCCGCCGGCGCTTCGCCATGCCGATCGAGCGCCTCCGCGACCGCGACGCGGCGGAGCGGCTGCGCCTCCTGGTGCGGCCCTTCGTGCTGCGCCGCCTGAAGACCGATCCGACCGTCATCTCCGACCTGCCCCCGCTCCTCCAGAGCCGCCAGACCGTCACGCTCACCGACGAGCAGGCACGGCTCTACGAGGCGACGGTGGCAGGCATGCTGCGGCAGCTCGACCAGTCCGAGGGAATGCGGCGGCGTGGACTCGTGCTCGCGGGACTCGTGCGTCTCAAGCAGATCTGCAACCACCCCGCGCAGTTCCTCGGCGAGGAGCTCGCGGAGGGCGCGTCGGCGGAGTCGGTGGCGGCGCGGTCGGGCAAGGCGACCCGCCTGCTCGAGATGCTCGAGGAGATGTTCGCCACCGGCGACCGCGTGCTGATCTTCACGCAGTACCGGCAGATGGGTCACCTGCTCTCGGTGCTCCTCCGCCGCGCGTTCGACATCGAGCCGCTCTTCCTGCACGGAGGGACCTCGAGCGCCCGCCGCGAGCAGATCGTCGAGCGGTTCCAGTCCCGGGATCCCTCCTGTCCCGCCTTCGTCCTGTCGCTGCGGGCGGGCGGCGTGGGACTCAACCTCACCGCCGCGAGCCAGGTGGTGCACTACGACCGCTGGTGGAACCCCGCCGTCGAGAACCAGGCGACCGACCGCGCCTTCCGCATCGGGCAGACCCGCACGGTGCACGTCCACAAGATGATCTCCGCGGGCACCCTGGAGGAGCGGATCGACCAGATGATCGAGCAGAAGACGGAGCTCGCCCAGACCGTCGTCGGCGCCGGCGAGGCGTGGCT
Organism: Phycisphaerae bacterium; assembly: GCA_016873275.1. Lineage (GTDB taxonomy): Bacteria > Planctomycetota > Phycisphaerae > Phycisphaerales > SM1A02 > VGXO01. The sequence continues at coordinate 21,606 of VGXO01000030.1, read as the reverse complement.
CACCGAGCTCTCGACCAACCAGCTGCGGGACCTGCTGCAGCTTCGTCAGCAGGCGTTCGAGGAGTCCGCGGCATGACCGGCGATGTCCCGCGTCCAGCGAAGCCCCGCGTCGAGGGACCGCGTCGGGTCGTCGGTGGTCAGCGGCTGCGGCGTCCCGACGACGTCGGACCGTGGCGATGGCCCGGAGAAGGCTGGCTCGATGCGCTCCGAGGCGTCGAAGGCGCGGAGCTCGAGGAAGGTCTCGCCTACGCCAGGTCGGGCCAGATCGCCACGCTCTCCATCCGACCGGGCGTCGTCGAGGCTTCGGTGCAGGGACGACGACCTCGCCCCTACGCCGCCACCATCGAGTGGCCCACGCTCCACTCCGGCACCGTCGCAGACCTCATCGCCGACCTGTCGGCGGACTCCGCGTCGTCGGCGGCGGTGCTGCTCGGAGACCTTCCGCGATCGGTCGAGGATCACCTTGCCCGTCGCGGCGAGTCCTTCCGCCCCGGCACCCCCCCACCATGGCGTGCCCGCTGCAGCTGCGACCGCCCGCAGCCCTGCCGGCACCTCGTCGCGCTCGCGTGGTTGCTCGCGGAGCGGACCGCGGAGGATCCGTGGCTGCTCATGCGATTGAGGGGCATCGAGCGGGAGGACCTGCAGGACCGCGTGCGGCTCGCGCGGCGGGCGATCGAGGCGGTCGATGAGGGTGCCTCAGGCCTGACGCCCGGGGCGCCGCTCTCGATGAGCGTGGAGGAGTTCTGGCGACCCTCCGCGTCGCTCGGGCAGCTCGAGGAGTCGCCTGCGCCTGCCCACGCGCCGCTCGCGCTGCTCCGCCGCCTCGGCCCGTCGCCGATCAACGGTCGCTTCCCGCTCGTCGGGCTGCTCGCGAGCGCCTACGAGGCAGTCGCGCGGACCTCGTCGAGCCCCGCGGAGACCGTCGAGGAGACGCCCCCCGTCGGCGTCCCCGCTCCGGCGGCGCCGACGGCGGCCCACGTGCTCGGCAAGGCGGTCGCCAAGCGACGCCGACCTGAGACCACCCGTCCCCCCGCGGTCAGTTGATTGCGCAGCGCTTCCAGGTTCCCGCGACGGAGGGCACCCCGTCCTTCTCGCGACCGGAGGTCGGCGAGACTCCGAGCGATCCGTCGAACTCGAACTTGAACGCGTACTCGAGGCGACCCTCGCCGGTCGCGCCCGCACCCGTGGCATCGGGCACGAGCGAGAACGACTCCGTGCCTCCCGAGAACGCTCCACGACGGACCGGGACCTTCGACTCGGTCATCGTCATCTCGACGTTGCCGGAGGGATGGAGCCGCATCGTCACCTGCTCGGCGCCCTCGCCACGGCACCACTCGCCGACGAGCGGCGACCAGTCGGGGAAGCTCTGCTCCTTGATCAGCCACGCGTCGCCGACGCGGATCCACTCGAAGAACACCTTCTCGGCGGTCCGCGCATCGCCTTGCTGCCGGACGACCTCGGTGATCGCACGGACCTTGGTCGGCTTGACCGAGACCACCTCGGTCTCGCCGAAGGTGATCCGCGAGGGAGCCGACCCACGCATCGCCTCGATCATCTGGACCTTGCCCGCGTAGCCGAGCAGCGACGCCACCTGAACCTGAGCCTTCTCGTCGTAGACCGCCGACACCCGATCCAAGAGGCGCTGGTTCATCGCCTCCTCGAGCGCGGTCATCTGTGCCCGAACCTCGGGGGGCAGCGACGGCGTGGAGGACGCCTCGGAGGCATCATCCGACCGCCCGCAGCCAAGCCCAACCCCAAGTCCGAACATGGTCACAGCGACCCCGCTGATGACTGCCTTCCGCCACGCTTTCATGTGCAACCCCTTCAATCCGAGACCCTCGCAAAATAGGGGGCGATCCGCCTCAGGCAACCTGAAGAGTCGAAGATGGCTCTGTTTGGGGCGACTTTCTCGGTCCGGTCGTCGCGAACGGCGATCGCGATCAGGTCGACCGCGGCGACATCAGCCGACATCGAGCCGTCGAAGAAGGTCCTCGACGGCGACCTTGAGCTGCCGGTCGAACTCTTCCACCTCGTCCTCGGGAGTCTGGGGAATCTGGAGATCGGGGACCGCGCCGTGGTTCTCCATGTCCGTGCCGTCGGGGAGGTACCACCCTCGGAACGGCATGCGGATGGTGCTGCCGTCGAGCAGTCGATGGCTGCCGGTCGAGATCACGCCGCCATAGGTCGGCATGCCCACGAGCGTGCCGCGCTTCAGCGTCTTGAACGCGTGCGAGATGATCTCCGCGTTCGAGAAGCTCTTCTCGTTGCAGAGCATGTTGATGGGGAGCTCGTAGCGCTGGATGAAGAGCCGATCGCGCGGGTAGCCGTCTCGAATGGCGGGATCGCCGCCGCGCGGCACGGTGTAGGCGTGCGGCTGCACCATGATCGAGGAGAGCAGGCGATCCGCGGTGGAGCCTCCGCCGTTGTTCCGCACGTCGATGATCAGCCCGTCCCGACCCTCCGCGGCGGCGAACAGGTCTCCCTCGAACTGCTCGAGCGACGCCGTGTCCATCGAGCGGATGTGCGCGTAGCCGATCCGACCATCCGACCATTCGTCGACGAGCCGCGCGGCCCGGCGCGAGGTCTCCTCGTAGAGGAGGTCGCGGAGCGCCTCCGCCGAGACGGGCACCACGAGGCAGTCGATCTCGACCGCCTCGCCATCCGAGCGGGTCCTCCGGACGGTGAGTGCCGTCTCCCGACCGATCCGACCGCGGAGGCGCCGCTCCACGGTGTCGCCCGGCTCGAGCGGCGCGAACTCGACCGCGACGATCACGTCGCCGACCACGAGCGGCGTCGGGGAGCGTTCCGCCGGGGAGTTCGGCAGCACCTCCGCGACGCGGAACCCACCCTCGACCGGCTCGAGCACGGTGCCGAGCCGACCCTGAGGCGGGCGCAGCGGCTCGGAGGAGTCCCGCGCCCGCATGCCGAGATGCGAGCCGTTGAGCTCGCCGAACAGGAGGTTCGTGACCCACTCGAGCTCCTCGGGCGTGCGGCTCGCCGCGGCGAGCTCGCGGTAGCGCGCGGTCAGCGAGCTCCAGTCGAGCCCCTTCTCGGCCGGATCGAGGTAGAAGCCCTCGCCGAGGATCCGCGCCGCCTCGTCGAAGAGGACGAGATTCTTCGCGGCGCGATCGACCTCGATCCGCTCGGGCAGCTCGATGGTGGTCATGGTCCCGCCCGCCGAGGGCATCGTCCGCGCCTGCCCTCCCTGCACGAGCGAGAGCGTCGCCCCGTCGAGCGAGATTCCCTGCAGGTCCGCGGCGGCGCCGATCCGCTTGAGGTCGGTGCCGTCCCACTTGATCGAGTAGAGACCTCGCCCCTCCGACGGTCCGCCGCTCGCCGAGAAGATCAGCCGATCGCCGCCGGGGAGCAATCCGAGTCCACCCTCGTCGCCCGTGATCGACGTGACGCGCCGAAGCCGTCGCCACGCGTCCTCGAGATCCTCGACCGTGAAGCCCGGCTCGAGCTCCGGGAGGTCGCCGCCCGACTCGCCCTCCGCCGCGGAGTCCTTCTTGGGGCCTCCCTTCTCCGCCTTCTTGGGATCCTCGGGCGCCCCCACGGGCGGGAGCGGCTTCCGCTTCTTCGCCTCCTTCGACGCCTGATCGAAGTAGGCGTCGAGGTCGCGGCGCGAGAGCTGCTCGAGGTCGCGGTCGAGGAACACCATCCACGCGTCGCGCTCGTCGGCGGTGCGATCGGAGATGAAGGCAAGCACCTTGCCGTCCGCGGAGAAGCGGGGCTGCACGTCGAGGTCCGGGTGCCGGGTCACGTTGACCGCCGGCGACGATCCATCCGCAGGCATCACGTGGACGTCCGCGTTGAAGTCGGGGTCCGACACCGAGTAGGCGAGCCACTTCGAGTCGGGACTCCACGCGACCCCGAGCGAGGCGTCCCATCCCGGTCGAAGCGAGCAGACCTCGCCGCTCGCGAGGTCGATGACGCAGAGATCGCCGAGACCGCGGCGGAAGGCGAGGCGGGAGCCATCCGGGGACGGCACGGGACCGCGGTCCTCGGTCTCGCCCAGCACGACGCCCTCGACCTCGAACGTCACCGCGTCCTGCCAGCGAGTGGGGTCGAAGGCAGGGTCCTTCCTCGCGGGCGGTTCGGGCGGCGCAGTCGCCTCGTTCGCCGGCGGCGTCGACGCGGCGGCGGGCTCGACCGCCGGAGCGGACGCCGGCTCGGTCGGGGGAGCTCCCGCAGGCTCGCTCGGCGGATCGACCTTCGGCGGCGCGGTCGGCGGCGGCTCGGTCGGCGGCGGCTCGGTCGTGGGCGGAGTGGATGGCGTCGGGTCGGACGCAGGCGCCGCCGGATCCGTCGGGGCGGCTGGCTCGGTCGGGCTTGGCGTCGTCGCGGGGTCGCCGGCAGGCTCGGTCACCTCGACGGCTCGCGGCGCGGTGCGCTCGCGGTACCCCGCGCGGAGCTCCTTCCGCGTGCGGACCACGCTGGCGCGATCGATCCCTGCGGTGCCCTCGCGCTCGCTCGTGAAGTAGAGCCGCAGCCCGTCCGGGCTCCACGCGAGGTCCTGCTCGCGGGCGAGCGTCGAGGTGACCCGGCGCGCCGGACGACCCTCCTCGATCGGGCGCACCCAGACGTCGCCGAAGGCGACCATCGCCATGACCTTGCCGTCCGGACTCAGGGCGCACTCGCTCACGTCGCGCGAGAGGTCCTGCACCTCCAGCGGCGAGGCAAGGTCCTCCGCCGCGACGATCTCGATGGCTTCCGGCACGGCGTCCGCGTCGCGGAGGTCGAGCCGCCAGAGCTGGTTCCACCGGGAGAGCACCGCGGTCGAGCCGTCGGTGCTTGCGTCGAAGCCGAGGACGTCCTGCGCCTCGAAGCGGGTCAGCGGCGTCGTCGAGGAATTCCCCTCGCCGTCCATGCGCAGGAGGTGAAGGTTGACGACGTCGCCCTCGCGGTCCGAGAGGAAGATGAGCGTGTCGCGGTCGAGCCAGCGGGCCCGACCGTCGTTGCCGGTCCAGTCGGTCAGGCGCCGGAAGGAGCCGTCGCCGCGGTCATGCAGCCACAGGTCGCGCTGATCGGATCCTCGATAGTGACGCCGCGACCACGCGGACCCGCCCCGCGTGAAGGCGACCTGGGCGCCATCCGGCGAGGCGACCGGCTCGGTGCCGAAGGCGTCGTGGATGCGACGAGGCGCACCGCCGTCGATCGGGATCTCGTAGGGACGCGGCGCGCGGTAGAGATCGCCCTCGATCGCCGCGGCGACCTGCACGACCGGCTGACCGGAGGCATCGACTCCGAAGGACATGAGCGAGAGCGACAGGTCGCCGTGAGTCAGCTGGCGCAGGTCGGACCCGTCGGACCGCATGAGATGGATGTTGCGGAAGCCATCGCGGTCGCTCTCGAAGGCGATCAGCGATCCATCGGGACTCCACGCGGAGGCTCCATCCATCGCCGGATGGCTGGTGAGGCGCACCGCGGTCCCTCCGGCGATCGGGACCTTCCAGAGATCTCCCCGCCAGGAGAACACCACGGTCGATCCGTCCGGACTGATGCTCGGGAACCGCGGCAGGTCGACGGTCGTCCCCGCGGCGACCGCTCCGGTCGTTCCCAGGAGGATCACCGTGGCGAGGAGGCGGTCGATCGAGTCGAACCTCGACGATCGAAGCATGGGCGTCTCCATGACCCGCCGCCCTGAAGGCGGACCGGGGGAGCGCGAGTGTACTGGTCCCCTGATGCGCCGAGGCTCGACGTGCCCGCCCGACTCGTCGGGTCACGGCTCCCGCGATCCGCGGAAACCCGGCAGACCGACGAAAGTCCCCCATCGATCGCGCCGATGCCGGCCGTGAGAGCGAGGACACCCCATGAACCGACGCGACCACCGCGAGCCTCAGCAGCGAATCCAGCAGCTTCGTTCGATCCTCCGCACCATGGAGCGCGCGGTGGTCGATGCCAAGAGTCGGCGGACCGCGGGAAGCGAGCCGCGCCTGACGACCGCGTCGCCGATCGCCGGCTCCGTCTCGCCCGGACGTCCCGCCGGCGCCGCCGGTCACGGCCGCGACATTCCCGGTCCCGACTCGCTGCCCCGCGCGAAGGCGAAGCCCAAGTTCCTCGACGCGCTCCGCGCCCCGTTTGGTCGAACTGGCTGAACTCTCGATTCAACGTGCACGCCGCGACTCGTCGTTCCGTACAATCCGACGCGTCCCGCGGGCGAGCTCGCCCGACCCCCGGCACGACCCCGTGCCCCCTTGACCGACCCTCGGAGTGGCGAGTCGATGCTGACCTTCTTCGGTCAAGCGGTCCGGAACTTCCATCATGTCGGCGCGGTCTGGCCGTCCTCGCCGTTTCTCGCCAAGGCGCTGACTCGACCCCTTCGGGAGATGTCGGGTCCCCGGCGGATCCTTGAGGTCGGGGCGGGCACCGGCGCCATCACCAAGGCGATCCTTCCGCAGCTCCGATCCGGCGATCAGCTGGCGGTCGTCGAGCTCAATCCGGTGTTCTGCGAGACGCTCGAGAGGCTCGCCGCCCAGCGGCGGGCGGAGGTGCCGGGGGTCGAGATCGAGGTGCACGCCAAGCCGATCGAGGAGGCGCCGCTTCGTGGTCCCTTCGACTTCGTGGTCTGCGGGCTGCCCTTCAACAACTTCCCGCCGCCGCTGATGCGGCGGATCTTCCGACGGATGCTCTCGCTGCTCTCCGAGCAGGGATCCCTCACCTACTTCGAGTACGCGGGCGTGCGGATCATGCGCTCGGGGGTGACCGGTCCGGAGACGCGGCGACGCCTGCGCCGGATCGGGGCGGTGGGTCGACTGCTCAGCCGGCGGTTCCAGGGGCGCCGCGAGATCATCCTCGGGAACATCCCCCCGGCGGTCGCGATCCGACTGAGGCGCAAGGGCTCCCTCCCCCGCCGATTCGTCGATGCCTCGCTCGCGGCGTCGCCGGGCGCACGACCTCGGCAGCCGCTGCCGGTGGGCTGATCGCGTCGGGGGGCGCGGTCGCTGGACGCCTCGGCGTGCGGTCGCGACACTCCCCGCCCCCTATGGCGATCCTGAACCCGAACTTCCGCCGGCTGCCGGCGCAGTACCTCTTCCGCGAGATCGAGCGCCGGGTCGCGGAGCGCGTGGCGTCCGACCCCTCGCTCGGATCGCGTCTGCTTCGCGCCGGCATCGGCGACGTCACCGAGCCGCTGCCCCCTGCATGCGTCGCGGCACTTCACGCCGGCGCCGACGAGCTCTCCCGCCACGAGACCTTCCGAGGCTACGGGCCCTACACCGGGCACCCGTTCGTGCGCGAGGCGATCGTCGCGGGCGAGTACGCCGGGCTCGGCATCGATCCCTCGGAGGTGTTCCTCTCCGATGGTTCGAAGGGCGACGTCGGTCACGCCCTCGAGGTCTTCGCCGAGGGGAACCGGGTCGGCATCGCCGATCCGGTCTATCCGGTCTACGTCGACACCAACGTGCTCTCCGGTCGCACCGGTCCGCTTGGCGCCGACGGCTTCTTCGAGGGTCTGTTCCCGCTGCGGGCGAACGCCGCGAACGGGTTCGTGCCGGAGCCGCCCGACCGCCCGCTCGACCTCGTCTACCTCTGCTTCCCGAACAATCCGACCGGCGCGATGATCGACCGCGCCGGGCTCGAGCGATGGGTCCGCTGGGCGATCGCGCACGACGCGACGATCCTCTACGACGGCGCCTACGCGGACTACGTGGGCGATCCGGCGCTGCCGCGGACGATCTACGAGATCCCGGAGGCTCGACGCTGCGCCATGGAGTTCCGGAGCTTCTCGAAGTCGGCGGGCTTCACCGGGCTCCGCTGCGGCTGGACGGTCTGCCCGCAGGCGCTCGAGGGGCGGCTTCCCTCCGGCGAGCGGACGCAGGTCCATCCGATGTGGACGCGGCGATGGTCCACGCGGTCCAATGGCGTGAGCTGGCCCGTGCAGCGAGCCGCCGCCGCGGTCTACTCGCCCGAGGGACGCGCCCAGGTCCGCGCGCTGATCGAGCTCTACCGCGGGAACGCCCAGCGCCTGCGCCACGGCGCGGAGTCGATGGGCCTGCGGGCGTGGGGCGGAATGCACGCGCCCTACGTCTGGGTCTCCTGCCCGCCCGGTCTCGACAGCTGGACCACCTTCGACCGCCTGCTCGACCGCGCCGCGGTCGTGGTGACGCCGGGCGTCGGCTTCGGCCCGAGCGGGGAGGGCTTCGTGCGGATCTCCGCGTTCAACTCGCGGGCGAACGTCGAGGAGATCGTTCGCCGCCTCGCGACGACCGACCTCACCCGCTGATCGCGGTCGGCTTGCCGAGCGAGCGCCACAGCGCCACCCACGCGTCGGTCGGGACCGCCTCGGGACGCGCGTCGGGCGAGATTCCCTCGGGCAGCGCCGCGCCGCGTCCGAGGATCGACCCGAGCTGCTTGCGGCGGCGGGAGAACACCGACGTCACGAAGCGACCGAAGTCGTCGTGCTCGGCGGCGCCGACCGGCGGGTCGGCTCGCGGCTCGACGGCGATCATGGCGCTCGAGACCTTCGGCGGCGGCCAGAAGCAGCCGGGCGGCAGGTCGGAGATCCGCCTCACCGTCGCCCGCGACTGCACGGCGACGCTCAGCGGTCCGTGCTCGCGACCGCCCGGCGGCGCCGCGAGGCGGTCCGCGACCTCGCGCTGCACCGTGACGAAGGAGCCGCGGCACGACTCATCGCCCGCGAGGAGTGCGAGGAGCGGCGACGCCACCTGATACGGCAGGTTCGCGACGAGCCGGAAGGATCGCGAGGCAATCGCCCGCCGGACCTCCGCCGAGAGCGATCGCTTGCGGTCGAGGACGTCGCCCTCGACGAGATGGATGCTGGGTCCAAGCCGCTCCCGCAGCAGGGCGGCGAGGTCGCGGTCGATCTCGCAGGCGATGACCTCCGCGCCCGCGGCGAGCAGCTCCTCGGTCAGCGTGCCGGTGCCGGGACCGACCTCGAGGACGAGGTCGCCCGGCGCGATCGCCGCCGCCTCGAGCAGTCGGCGCAGGTGCGCCGGCTCGACGAGGAAGTTCTGCCCGAAGCGGTGGCGCGGACGAAGCCCCCTCGCCGCGAGCATCGCCTTGATCTCGGCGAGGGTCTGCATGCCGCGCGGCGCCCGCTACCAGGAATAGTCGACGCGGTAGCGGATCGTCGTCGTGCCCTCGGCGGGCACGTCGAGGGTCCACTCGACGGTCGAGGCGTCGATCTTCCGGAACGCCGGATCGCTCTGAGGGATCGTCCAGTTCCTCCAGCGGTAGAGCCGCTCCCGCACGATCACCCGCTGCGGCACCGCCTTCTGGTTCCGAACCTCGAAGGTCACCGTCTCGGACATCTGCTTGCGGGCGTTGTCCACCGAGAAGTCCTCGACGGTGCGGGTGCCCCGCACGTCGAACGCCTCGCCGAGGCGGAGCCTCACGGTCTCGTGGCGCGGCGTGTGGTCGATGAGGTCCTCGCCGATGAACTCGAGCGTGCCGTCCTTCGGATCCTGCTTGAAGACGCGGACCTTGCCGGCGGGAAGCGGCATGCCAAGGCGGTTCGACTCCTTGTTCTCGAAGCGGAGGAAGACGCTCGGCTTCGACTCGCCCTGCATGGTCACGCCCCGCTCTCGCATCGGCTCGCCGAAGACCCCGTAGCCGGCGAGGGCGTCGAACACGATCTCCTTCGCGACCTCGAATCCGGCGACCGGCGGGAAGAGCGTCAGCTGCTGGGTGCTGTTCGCGGGGAGGTCGGTGGTCCGCGGAAGCGTGTAGAGGTGGTACTCGAAGAACGCCTGCTCCTCGAAGCCCGCGGCGTCCGCCATCGCCGCGACCTGCGGCGTGCCGCGGAGCATCCTGCCCCCGCCGCGCGGCTCGATGCGCTGCACGTCGCCGGCGACGAGCTTGAGGCGGGCGCCCTCGAAGGAGATCCCCGAGAGGTTCATGAGGCTCACCCACGCGGTCAGGTCGGCGCTCGCCTCGGAGTCCGCGAGCACGAGGTTGTAGTCGCTCCGCCAGGTCATGCCCGCGGTCTGGTAGGTCGCGCGGAGGCGATGGTCCCCGCCGGTCTTCGACTGCAGGCGCCACACGAGCGCGGGCTTCGTGAGCAGACCGCCCGGCAGCTCCGGCAGCACGACCTGCGTGCCGTCCATCGGGACGATCTGCACGCCGGAGGATCCCCGAAGCACCACCTGCCCCTGGTTCGCCGACAGGAGCGTGCCGCGGATCGACTCGATCTTCTGCGGCCCCTGCCGAACGAGCTCGATCTCGCGGTCGAGGTAGCGCTCGAGGAGCTTCGAGGGACTCACGAGGTCGAATCGGAAGGACTGCTCGAGCACCGTCGTCGAGGCGTCGGTGAGGTCGACGACCCCGACGCTCGTCGGGTCGATGAATGCCGCGACGTCGGTGAAGGTCACCTCGTTGATCCCCGCGGAGAGAGGAATCGTCCGCTCGGTGCGCACGACGCCGAAGCCCGGCACGCCCCAGGCGAACGTGGGGTCGGCGCCCATCCGCTGCTGCGCGACGAAGCGCTGCGGATCGAATCCGGCGGGATCCGCGGAGGAGTAGACGGTGAGCGAGACGGAGTCGGACGACGCCGAGACTTCGGGCGGCGCGCCGAGCGCGGACGCGATCAGGCAGAAGAGGAGCAGAGTTCCCATGGGACCTCCTTCATCGCCCGCGGCACGCGAGCGTCGGGTCACGGTACCACCGAGGGTCGACGGCGGTTCCACGCGGGCGGATGACTCGGGCGAGCCGGCGAGGGCGTCGTCAGTCGTGGACGCCCCGGCCGCGGAGCGTGCGGATCATCGCGTCGTACATCTCGACGCGGCTCTTCGGCACCACGGTCTCGAAGGTGGCGCCGGGGACGAGCCGGATCCCGCCCCGACCCTCCTTCGAGATCATCAGCCCGCGACGAAGGTCCGCGAGCAGCGAGCGGAGCGAGAGACACGCCCGGTCGTTGAAGAACTCGTCTCGGCTGCCGACCCAGACGTGGATCTTCTCGTCCCAGAGCGGGATGCGCCTCCGCGGCTCGCGGGCGACCGCTGCGGCGAGGTCCTGCCGCAGCCACCATTGCTCCGAGAGGTCGCGGTCGATGCGACCCTCCTCGTCGAAGAGGCGGCGAGGAGCACCGGTCGTGGAGTCGAGCGGGCTCATCCTCGCCGCCCAGCGATCCCACCGGTCGCCCGACCGGCCCAAGGGATCCGCCGTCCGCGCCATCGCCGACTCGACGTCGATCATGGTGCGCACCGCCTCGCCCGCCGCGACCGGCTCGCGGAACGCCGGAAGCGGCGAGCCCTCCTGATCGACGAAGGCATCGACCCCGTAGGCGTCCACGAACCCGAGGCGGCTCAGGTCCACGGTCTCCGGACTCGTCGCGAACGCGCCCGCGAACTCCCGCGGGAACTCGTTCTGCAGCCAGAGCGCGGTCCAGCCACCCGCCCCGTGCCCCATGAGCAACCGCGCATCGCCGGAGGGAAGCAGGCGGAACCGCCGCTCGAGCGAGGGAATGAACTCCTCGACGAGCGCCGTCGCGCGAGGACCGTGGACCGGCGAGTCGGCGAAGCCGTGATGCCCCCAGCGGCTCGATGGATCGAGCACCACCCAGACCGCCTGGGGCATCGTCGCGAGGGTCTCCTCGAGCGCGATGGCGTCGCGGATCGATGCCGCCTCGGCGACGCCGTCGCCCTGATCCGGGATCACGTAGATGGTCGGGAACACCCGCCGCGGCGCGGCGAGGTCGTGGTAGCCCGCGGGGAACACGACCCACGCCCGATGCACCGGATCGGAGCTCGCGGCGTCTCGAAGGAGCACGCTCGGCTCCTCCACCGCGGTCCAGGTCGGCGGAGCCGCATCCATGGTCATGCGTCGCGGCGGCATGATGCGCTCGGGCGCGGGAAGCAGCTCGAGATCGATTCGATCCTCGCGCTGCGGATCGAGGTCCACGAGGACCACCTCGCTGCGGATCTCCGGAGCGGCTCCCGGAGTCGGATCGACCCGCGCCGGGCGGAACACCGCCTGCACCCGGAAGGTGCCATCGAGGTCCTCGAGCGGCGCCGGATGCCAACGGGGCTCGATCGAGTCTTCGACCGCGCCCCCAAGACGGACGACCTGACCGTCGCTGAGTCCGATCGACGCGGACGCGAAGGGATGGGGTCGGGCGAAGAAGGGTCCGTCCGCCGGCTGTGCCTCCTCGCGGCGCGTCGCCGGGAGCAGGAGCACCATCACGATGCCGGGCGCCTCCACCTCGCCGATCGTGCCCGAGGCGACCTGCAGCACGATCTCGTCCCTCGAGCGCGCCTCGCCGACGGCGGACGTCCCTGCATCGCCGGGAGGGAGGTCCCGAGACTGCGCGAAGAGCATGGCGGCGAGGGAGAGTTCGGCGAGCATCGGACCTCGAGGAGCCCGCTCGCGGCGCGGGCGAGTCGGGAGTTCGGTCGGCGACGCGGACCGTCAGGGTCCGATATCGTCGCAGGACGCGCGAGACCATAGGGAGGGCATCGACCGGCACAGTGCTCATCGGCAAAGGTTCGAACGCCGCTGCCCACGTGCCGATACAGACCCGTCCGAGTCGATCGCGGGCGCCCCAGAGGCGTCCGAGGAGTTTCCGCCGATGCCGTTTCCACGCCTTCTCCCGGTCCTCGCCCTCCTTCCCCTCGCCTCGATCGTCGGGTGTGCCCCGAACGCCGGCGACCATGCGGTCTTCGGATCAGTCTCGAGGATCGGGCGGGCGACCTCCGGCGAGCGGTGGGAGTCGGATGACGCCATCCGGCTCGCCACCACCGGTCCCATCGCGGTCGAGGTCGACTCCTTCGCGGGCTCGGTGCTGGTGACCACCGGATCGCACCTGACCGAGACCATCGTGCGGGTCGAGCGCGCGGCGGTCCACGGCTTTTCCCGCTACGACGAGGCAGGCGACGCCCTCGCCGAGATCACCTACACGGTCGATCTCCGTCGAGGCGACAGCGGCGAGGAGATCGTCTCGATCAGGACCGACAACGGCGATGCCGAGACGGCGATGACCCGGGCGAACGTCATCATCGAGACTCCCGAGCTCGACCGCGTCCGCATCCGCACGACCCGCGGCGACGTGCAGGTCTACGACTTCCGCGGCGGCGTGGACGTGGTCACCTCCGACGGCGACGTCCGCGTGGCGACGAATTGGCCGGCGCGCGACGCGGTCTCGATCGTCACCCGCGACGGCGACGTCGAGTACATGGTGCGGGGCGAGTCGACCGCCGCGTTCGACGTGGAGACGAAGAACGGCGAGGTCAGCCACCGCTGCCGCTACAGCCGGGTGCTCGCGGTCGACGAGGGAAACCGCAACCATCGATTCAGGGGAGTCCTGAACGGCGGCGAGAACCCGGTGGTCATCCGCTCCACCAACGGCGACGTCTCGATCGAGGTCGTGCCGGATCCCCGCGGCGCCGGCGAGTTCCTGCTCGGTCGCTGAGCGATCGCCTCGATCCAGAGGCGGACCCGGCGGACTCCGCCGCTACCCTGCCCGCGTGAAGGAAGTCCAGGACCACTGGTTCCGCGAGGCGAAGGCGCAGGGATACCGCTCCCGGGCGGCGTTCAAGCTCCTCGAGATCGACCAGCGGCGACGGGTGCTTCGACCGGGGCAGCGGGTGCTCGACGTGGGCGCAGCGCCGGGATCGTGGCTGCAGGTCGCGTCGAAGGCGGTCGGCGGGCGAGGCGAGGTCGTCGGCTTCGACCTCAAGTCGATCGATCCCGCGGGACTTCCGCCGAACGTGAGGAGCCTCGTCGCCGACCTGCGGGAGGTCACCCTCGCGGAGCTCGGCGGACGCGCCTTCGACGTGGTGCTCTCGGACATGGCACCCGACACGACCGGCGATCCCTCGGGAGACCAGGCGAGGTCGGCGAGGCTCTGCCACGGACTCCTCGACCATCTCGCGACGTGGCTCCGCCGGGGAGGCACGCTCGTCTACAAGGTCTTCGAGGGAGGCGACTACCCCGAGCTCCTCCGCCGCACGGGCGGCATGTTCGAGCGGTCGAAGGGCTACAAGCCGACCGCCTCCCGCGCGGAGTCGGTCGAGATGTTCGTGATCGCCGAGGGCTTCCGCGGCGAGCCGAGACCGACGGAGCCGACGCCGGAGGAGCCGATCGCCAAGTCCCGCCCTCGTGGCTGGGGCGCCGGCGGGGGCGAGCACGCGGGGCGTGCCTGAACGGGATGGCGAGTGCGTCCCGTGGTCGAGATCCGACCGCGGTCAGGACACCGGTCGCCGGTAGGTCATCTCCACGCGGTTGCCGGGAGGGATGTACCGCACCTCGGACATGTACGCACCCATCAGCATGAGCCCGCGACCGGAGGGAATCGAGAGGTTCGCCTCGTCGGTCGGGTCAGGAACCGAGGAGGGATCGAACCCCTCGCCCTCGTCCTCGACCGCCACGAAGATCTCGCGGTCGTCGATGCGGCACTGCACCTTGACCACCTTGCCCGGCGTGCGGCGGTTGCCGTGGTTGATGCCGTTGGCGACCGCCTCCTCGATGGCGAGGCGCACCGCGAACGCGACCGCCTCCTCGTATCCGTGGGACTGGATGGCGCGATCGACCTCCGCCTCGAAGTCGGCGAGTCCGGTCGCGTGGACGTCGAACTCGACCTCGGCGCGGTAGGGCGGAAGGGAGGTCATCGCCGTGGATCCGAGGCGACGGCGGCGGATCGATCGCGGCGAGCGCGACCCCGCCTCCCCGTCAGAAGCCCTTCACCGCCTCGTCGACCGAGTCGAAGATCTCGAAGAGCGAGTGCAGCTTCGTGATCTTGAACATCTGGTAGATCTCGGGCTTGATCTCGGAGAGGCGGAGCTTCCCGCCCTTGGCACGCACGCGGGTGTTGACCCCGATCAGCATGCTGAGCGCCGCCGAGGAGAGGAAGTCGACGTTGCGGAAGGAGAGCAGCACCCGCGGCTTCGTCTCGGCGTCCACCGCCTTGCCGATCTCGTCGCCGATCTGCTGGATCAGCAGCGCGTCGCTGATCCGCTTCTCGGCGAAGCCGATCTGGAGGACGCCGGTGTCGCGGTGACGGACGTTGATGCGGGCGGCGGCGGCGGACATCGAAGGAGGACTCCCTGCTGAGGCGACGAGCGGACTGACCGGTCAATAGCCGACGTACGCGCCCGAACCGATCCGGTCGGTGATGCCCTTGAAGAGGATCTCCTCCTCCTCGTTCTGGATGATGATCTCGGGGCGGATCAGCAGCAGCGTGGTGAGCTCCTGCTTGTCGTTCGCCCGGTTGGTGAAGAACCGGTTGACCCACGGGATCTTCGAGAGCACCGGGACGCCCGCCTCGATCTCGATCTCGCTCACCGAGCGCTGACCGCCGAGCAGGATCGTGCCCTTGTCGGGGACGGAGACGGTCGTCGCGATCTCGGTGCCCGTGAAGTTCGGGAGCTGGATGGTGCCCTCGAACTGGGACGCCCGACCGCCGCCGAAGTCGCCGCCGCCCGCGGCACCCGTGATCCGGAAGTCGCGGAAGCGGACGTCGCTGTTCTGACCGAACTGCACGGTCATCGTCACGTAGCGGCGATCCGCGGAGATCACCGCCTCGACGTCGAGCACGAAGCCCTCGTAGACGACGCCGGGGACCGGGTTGAACGCCGCCGCCGAGTCACCGGTGACGGGGATGAGCTGCGCGATGTAGGAGATCTGCTTCGCGACGCTGATCCACGACCGCTGACCGTTGAAGAGCGTGAGCCGCGGCGCGGTGAGCAGCACGCTCCGCTGGTCCGCCTGCGTCGCGTTGATGATCAGGTCGACCTGGATGTCGTCGAGGAAGCTGATGCCGACGGTCAGCGCCGGATTCACGAGCGACGCCGCGGCGACGCCGGTCTTGAAGGTTCCGCGGGCGACCGAGTCGACGATGCCGGTCGAGTCCTGGACGATCCCGATCGGCGCCCAGCCGCTCGAGCCGTTCTGTCCCCGCTTTTGCCGACCCACCGGCGTCCCGACCGGACCAGTGACGTACTCGATCGTCGTGCCGTCGGCGCCTGGCACGCCGAACGCGGCACCGGTCGCGGTGGTGTTCGCGAATGCCGCGTTCTGACCGATGGCATCGAAGATGACCGGGTTCTTGAGGGTGCCGTTTCGGTTCGCGCTGTCGGCGGGCTGTCCCGAGTAGAAGAAGTCGCTGAGCGCGAAATTCTGGTCGGCCGCGAGACCCTGGTTGTACATCGCGTCGTTGGTGTTGAAGTAGATGTCGAGGTCGACGCCGATCTGCTCGAACCACTCCATGTTCACGCTGATCACGCGGGTCTCGATGTTCACCTGGAGGGCGCGGATCGTGCGGAGCTGGCTGAGGAGGCCCTCGATCTCGCGGTGATTCCTCGGCGTGTTGGTGATGATCAGGTTGCCGTTCAGCTCCTGGATCATGCCGGTGTCGCCGCCGAGGTCGCGCCAGCCCTCGGGATCGACCTGCTCCTGGATGATCGTGGTGATCTGCTCGATCAGCTCCTCCTTGCTGCGACGCTCGGGCTCCTCGCCCGGGTCGCCGAAGATGCCGCCGCCGCCACCACCACCGCCGCCTCCGGAGCCACCGCCGCCGCCGCCGAAGCCGCCGCCGCCACCGCCGCCACCGAAGCCGCCGCCGCCACCGCCACCGCCGCCGCCACCACCACCGCCACCACCTTGATTGCCCTGCTGGATGGAGGAGTTCAGGTTGAAGTCGGGTGCGTTGTCGAAGTAGGGCACCTCGAAGAGGAGGTCACGGATGTCGTAGACGACCGTGACGACCTTCTTGCGAAGCGCTGCGTCGGAGGAGATCACCACGACCCCCTCCTCCACCGAGAACTGCGGCCGCTCGAAGTCATCGCCGACCTGCTCGAGGACCCGGCGAAGCACGTTCACCGCCGGACCATTCATGTCGAGGGTCACCTCGGAGGTGTTGCGGATGCCGATTGCCTCGAGCGCCTTCCAGTCGGGATAGAACTGCGAGCCCGTGACCTGACCGAGGAACCGCACGACCTCCTCGAGCTCGTTGTTGTTGAAGCTCACCGAGATCGACTTCTCGAGCGTCGCGATCGTCTCGCGGTTCACGATCGGCTCGTTCCAGCCTGCGGCGCCGTCGCGGCGGACGCTGAGCTCCGGCCAGTCCTCCGGATAGACCATGACGCCGCTGACCGACTTCGGACCCGGACCGTCGATGTTGCGGGAGGGCGGCACCAGCGCCTCCTGCGCCTCCACGGACATCTGGTCGATCGCGAAGGAGCGGCGCCGCAGGATCTGCGAGTACTCCTGGTAGCTCATCGCCGACTGGATGACGTCGCGGAGGGCGAGCGCCGCCGGGTTGTACGGGTCGAGGAAGAGCGTCGCGTTGAGGACCTCGAGCGCCTCCTGGTACTTCATCTCGAGCTGCAGCTGGCGGACGCGGATCAGGTTCTGCGTCACCATCTTCTGGCGAGCCTCCTGCTCCTGCTGCTGCGTGCGGAGCTTGGCACCCTCCGCCTCGAGGCGCTCCTGGTCGGCTTGCGCGCGAAGCGCCGCATTCCGCGACTGGTCGATGGTCGTCGAGAGGGCGTTCAGCTGGTCCATCATCTGCTCCCACTCGGAGGTGGGGATCGACTGCTGGACCCGGCGGAGGTCGACCTGCGCCTTCACCACCGTCGTCTCGGCATCGCGGAAGTTGTTCTTCGCGAGCGACTCGTTCGCCCGCTTCACCGCGTCGAGGTACTCCGCCTGCGCACGCTGCCGGACGACTGCCCGGTCCTGCTGCACTTGGTCGGCGACGTCTCCCTGATCGATCATCGCGGACGCTCGGCGGAGCCCCTGCTGCGCCTCCTGATCGTCGGGAACCTCGCGCAGGACCGCCGTCCACGAGGCGATCGCCGCGTCGTATCGACCTGCCTTCATCGCCGCACGGGCGTCGCTTCGGGCGGCATCAACCGCGGAGGTGTCGGTCGCCGGCGCCGAAGGCGCCTCGACAGGCTCGTCGGCCGCGACCGGTGCAGCAGGCGCCGGCTCGCTCGGCGCGGGCGGCGCTGGCTCGCTTGGCGCGGGAGGCGGCGCAGGCTCCGACGGCGCCGGAGTTGCCGGCGCTGGTTCGGATGGGGCAGGAGCCGCCGGCGCCGGCTCGGAGGGCGCCGGAGCGACCGGCTCGTCGGCGGGAGGCGTGGGCTCGGAGGGCGCCGGAGGCTGACCGCCGCCGTTGGGCGGCGCACTCGGAAGGTCAGGTGGCAGCGTCGGAGGCGCCTGCATCGCGGCGAGCGCCGCGGCAGACGTCGCGCCAGACGTGGCGGTCGCGAGCAGCGCCGCGTAGGTCAAGGACGTCAAGGTCCTAGGACCACTCCGCCGAAGGACGACGCGGGACGACTCCCGATGCATGCTCGACTCCCTGACTTGCTGGGTGGACATGAGTGTGGTTCTCGAGGCGTCGTGCGGATCCCTCGCCGCGGATCGGATCGCCCGCGAGCACCATCTTCCAGACCGACGGGGCACCGATCGACCGACGCGTCCGACGGCGAAGACCGGGGGCGGAGACTAAGAGCAACCCTCAGGCAACGCAAGCGTCTCCATCGACTTCGGACGCCCCCATCCGCTCGGTCCGGCGGTCCGGTTGCGGAGCGCGACGCGTGACCAAGGACCGGAGTTTTTCAGTTCCCGCACGCGGGCCGACCTTGCCTCGCGATGGCGTCAGACCGAGACCGGACGCGGCATCGACTCGATCACGGCGCCCGATCCGGACTGCGCGCGGCGGAAGCCGTCCGCCTCGATCGGCCGACGGGTCCTCATCGCCTCGATGAAGCAGTCGAAGAGGTACGCCGAGTCGTGCGGTCCAGGAGAAGCCTCGGGGTGGTACTGCACCGAGAAGATGGGCAGTTCCCGATGCCGGAAGCCGGCGACGGTGCCGTCGTTGAGGTGTCGATGGGTGACCTCGCCGCCCGCGGCGATCAGGGAGGGCTCGTCGACGCAGAAGCCGTGGTTCTGGCTCGTGATCTCGACCCGTCCGGTCAGCAGGTTGCGGACCGGCTGGTTCGCGCCGCGGTGGCCGAACTTGAGCTTCCACGTCTTCGCCCCGATCGCCAAGGCGAGCAGCTGATGCCCGAGGCAGATCCCGAAGGTCGGGATCCGTCCGGCCAGCCGCCGAAGGGTCGCGATGGTCTCGCCGATCGCCGCAGGGTCGCCTGGACCATTCGAGACGAGCAGCCCATCGGGACGTTCCGCCACGATCTGCTCGGCGGTCGCGTCATGCGGGAGGAACACGACCTCGCAGCCCCGATCGACGAGGTGGCGATAGATGTTCCGCTTCGCCCCGCAGTCGAGCGCGACGACCCGCCAAGGTCCTCCGCCGTGGGCGACCTTCCGCGAGGTCCACTCGCCGAGGTCCTCGTCGAACCGACCCATGCCGCGGGGACTCACCTCCGCCGCGAGGTTCCGACCGGACATCGGCTGGCTCGAACGGACCTGCTCGATGAGTGCCGCGTCGCTCGGCGCCGGATCGCTCGACACGACGCCACGCAGGGCTCCCTGCATGCGCAACTTCCGCACGAGCGACCGGGTGTCGATCCGCTCGATGCCCGGCACGCCTGCCGCGGCGAGCCACGACGAGAGGTCGCCGTGTGCCCGATGGTTCGAGACGATCCTCGACAACTCCCGGACCACGACGCCTGCCACCGAGGGACCGGCGCTCTCGACGTCCTCCGGCGCGATCCCGTAGTTGCCGACGTGCGGCACCGTCATGGCGAGGATCTGCCCGCGGTAGCTCGGGTCGGAGAACGCCTCCTGATACCCCGCCATCGCGGTGTTGAAGACGACCTCCCCGAAGGTCATGACCGGGCCGGACGCCGCCGCGCCAAACCCGACGCCTCGATAGACCGTTCCGTCCTCGAGGACGAGCCTTGCCTCAGTGAGCTTCTCCCGCATCGCCGGCGATGATACGAGACGACGCGTCGGTGCGCGAGTGCCCAGGCGCTCCGATCGCTCGTCCGAGCACGACGACCTCCGACGACCAACCCCTCGCAGGTCGGGACTCGGCAGCCGTCCCGAAGCACCCCTCCGATCCGCTCCGGCAGAACCGCGGCAATCCGTGAGACGCCTCGTCCGAGCCTTACACTCGCGACGTGTCGAGCCTCTTTGCCGGCAGCGAGATCGATGACCGCGGGACGCGACCCGTCGCGGGCTGGGCGATGGTCGCGGTCGAGCGAGGCGTCGATCGGTTCCCGGAGGGCTTGACCTACTCCATCCCGCCGGAACTCGCCCACGTCGCGGAGGGTCATCGCGTCTCCGTGCCGCTCGGCAAAGGGGATCGACCCACCCGGGGAACGGTCGTCGCCCGGCTCACGCAGCCTCCTCCGGGCATCGATCCGACCAGGACGAAGTCCATCCTCGAGATCGCCGACGGGCGACCGCCGTTGCCCTCCGAGCTCCTCGAGCTCGCCCGCTGGATCAGCCGGTACTACTGCTGCCCGATCGGGCTCACGCTCGCCGCGATGCTGCCCGCGGCGGTGCGGCGGGAGGTCGGACTCGTCGTCGAGACCCTCGTCGATCTTCCGGTCGAGCCGCCACCGGTCGCGCGGCTGGGACCTCGACAGCGGAGCGTGCTCTCGGTGGTCGGGGCGCTCGATCCCCTTCATCGCCCGATCGAGGTCGGCGAGCTCGCGAAGCGCACCGGGCTGGTCAGTTCCGCGTCGATCCGCGGCATGATCCGCAAGGGGCTTCTGACCGCGACCACCAGACGGCGGGTGGTCGGACACGCCACGGATCCGGGACTCCCCTCTGCGGGCGACCGCCCGCAGCTCACGGCGGACCAAGCCCGGGTGATCGAGTCGATCGCGGCCACGCTTGGTGCGGGCTTCAGCCGGCACCTCCTGTTCGGCGTCACCGGCTCGGGCAAGACCGAGGTCTACCTGAGGCTCATCGAGCAGGTGGTCGCCGCGGGCAAGACCGCGCTCTTCCTGGTTCCGGAGATCGCCCTGACCCCCCAGACGATCGGTCGCCTCCTCCGCCGCTTCCCCGGCGTTCCGATCTCGATCCTCCACTCGGGCATGACCGCCGCCCAGCGGCACCATCAGTGGTCGCTCGTCGTCGAGGGCGGCGCCCGCATCGTCACCGGCGCCCGCTCGGCGGTGTTTGCCCCGCTGCCGACCGAGTCGCTCGGACTCGTCATCGTCGACGAGGAGCACGATGCGTCCTACAAGCAGGACCAGGCGCCCCGCTACCACGGTCGGGACGTCGCGATCCGCCGGGCGCAGCAGGCGAAGTGCCCGGTGGTCCTTGGCAGCGCGACACCGAGCCTCGAGACCTGGCTCAACGCCACGAGGAGGAGCCTGATCACGCTCCACCGCCTGCCCCAGAGGGCTCCCGGCCTCACCGTTCCCAAGGTCGAGGTGGTCGACTTTGCTCAGGAGCGGCGTCGCTTCGCGGATCGACGGGTGCATCTGATCGGTCCGACCTTGGCTGACGGGATCCGGCGGTGCCTCGCCGACCAGGGCCAGGCGATCCTTCTCTTGAACCGCCGTGGATATGCCAACTACATCGCCTGCAGCGACCAGCGCTGCGGGTGGATCCGGACCTGCTCCGAGTGCGACGCCGGCATGGTCTGTCACCGCCCAGAGCGACGGGATGCGCCCGGACCAGAGTTCCTCCGCTGCCATCACTGCGGGACCGAGCAGCGGATGCCCCGGCACTGCCCCCAGTGCGGACGAGGGGTCACCGTCTTCGGGCTTGGCACCCAGCGGGTGGAGG
>VGXO01000029.1 GCA_016873275.1 Phycisphaerae bacterium | reverse complement strand
ACGATGTCGGTCTGCAGCGCCGGATCGCACGCCGGAATCACCGCCTCCGGCACGCCGAGCTCGCGGCGCACGAGGTTCGTGCCCGCGGCGAGGGCGACCGTCTTGAAGAACGCGATGTCGCGGTTGCACCCCTGCCGACCGAAGCCGCAGTCGGTCGAGACGATGAGCTGCGCCGGATCCACGTGCTCGAGCGCCCTGCGCACGCGTGCGGCGACCTCCTCCGGACGATCGACCTGCAGCGTCCGGTGGCTCACCACGCCGACCGCGACCTTCTTCGGCAGCCGCCCCTTCATCGCCCCGAAGAGCTCGATCTCGCGGAAGTTCCGGTCGGTCATCTCGACGGTCCACACGTCGCCCTTCAAGGCGTGGAGGTAGAGCTCGAAGGACGCGCGGTAGGAGTCGTTCTCGATCACCCGCTGCATGTTGGGATTGCCCCAGCAGGTGTGGATCCAGAGCTCGCAGTCCTCGAGACCCTCGACCTCGCGGTTGAACGCGTCGACCATGAACCGGACCTCGCTCGACTCGGCGCCGTAGGTGTTCGCCCAGAAGTGGAGCGTCGGCTCCTCGATCTGGATCAGCCGGCAGCCCGCGTCGCGGAGCGCCTTCAGCTCGGTGTTCATGGCGACCGCCATGTCCCAGATGACCTGTCGATGGTCGCCGTACTTCGAGGTGTGGATGTCGAGGAAGAGTCCCATCACCTGCGAGCAGCAGGTGCCGAACTTCACCGGTCGCGAGGCGCGAACCTGCGACATCCGCCAGATCTTCGCGTAGTCGAGGGGGCGATGCTCGATGCGGTCCACCACGCGAGGCCAGCGCCAGCCGGTGTAGATCTCGTTGAGGAGCGTGCCGGGCGGATAGCGGAGCCACGGCGAGCGGGTCTCCTCCGACTGGAGATGATCGCCCTCGAAGCCCCTCCATCGCTGGAGCGGGTAGTGGTGCCACGAGCGACCCGCCATGTCGTCGTCGCAGTGAAGGTCGCCGTGGGTGACGAGGTCGATCCCCGCCCGCTCCTCGTCGGCGATCACCACCGAGAGCGCATCGCCGAAGCGCTCGCGATGGCGGACGTCCATCATGCAGGTGTCGAGCGAACGCCCCTGCATGCTCATGTCGAACCAACGAGGGCGAGGCCACGATCCGGTGATCGTCGTGGGAAGGACGCGGTCCTTGGTGGCGGTCAGCATGGCGCGGAGGGTAGTGCCGGCCGCCGAAGGCGTCGGGAGGTCGAGGAGGTCAGACGAGGTCCTCGAGGACGGTGTTCGCGAGGAGGGTTCCGCGCGGGGTGAGCCGCACGCGCCCGGCGACCTCCTCGAGGCGACCGTCGGCGGTCGCGGCGGCGATCGCCCGCCGCCGCGAGCCGGCGTCGTCATGCCGCGCGAGCCTCGACTCGAGCCACGCCGCGTCGATCCCCTCGACGAGGCGAAGCCCGAGCATCAGCTCCTCCCCGAACGTGCCCGAGGCGTCGAGCTGCTCCCACTCCGCGAGCGCCGGCGTGCCGGAGGTCTCGAGCCACTCCCCGAGCCGCGGCACCACCTTGAAGCGGAGCCCCGCGAGGTGACCGCTCGCGCTCGGACCGAAGGCGAGCCAGGAGGCGTTCCGCCAGTAGAGGAGGTTGTGGCGGCAGGCGAGCCCCGGTCGCGACCAGTTGCTGATCTCGTACCGCTCGTAGCCCGCGGTCGCGAGCCGCCCGCACGCCGCCTCGTACATCGCCGCCTCGAGATCCTCCTCGATCGCCGCGACCTCGCCGCGGTCGCGGCGGACCGCGAGCGGCGTGTTCGGCTCGTAGGTCAGTCCGTACGCCGAGAGGTGGGTGGGGGCGAGGGCGAGCGCCGCGTCGAGGTCGTGGCGCCAGTCCTCGAGCGTCGAGCCGGGCACCGCGAAGATGAGGTCGAGGTTGAGGTTCGAGATCCCCGCCCCGCGAAGCGCCGCGAGCGCCCTCCCGACCGACTCGATCGGGTGCTCCCGCTCGAGCGCCCGAAGAAGCCGCGGCGTGAAGCTCTGCGCGCCGAGGCTCACGCGGTTGACTCCGCCCTCGACGAGGGTCGCCGCGACCTCCTCGTCGACGGTCTCCGGATTCGCCTCGACCGTCCACTCGAGCCGCCCGGACGGGGCGAGCGGCAGCCATCGACGGACGGACCGGAGCATGCGCCGCAGGAGCGGCACCCGCAGCAAGGTCGGCGTGCCGCCTCCGATGAAGACCGTCTCGATCTCGACCGCGCCTGGCTCGAGGCGCTCCGAGACCGCGGCGAGCTCCTCCTCGAGCCGCGCGACGAACGCCTCCTGACGATCCTCCCCCTCGCGCTCGACGAGCGAGTAGAAGTCGCAGTAGTGGCACTTGTGCCGGCAGAAGGGCACGTGCAGGTAGGCGCCGCGAGGGCTCGGGAAGGGCGCCCTGAGCACGTCTGCGAGCGAGCATCGG
The DNA here is from genome assembly GCA_016873275.1 of Phycisphaerae bacterium. Taxonomy (GTDB): domain Bacteria; phylum Planctomycetota; class Phycisphaerae; order Phycisphaerales; family SM1A02; genus VGXO01. Next base: position 35,356 of record VGXO01000029.1, on the reverse strand, counting down.
GCGCCGATCGCGGTCTCGGAGGCAAGCGGCAAGCGGACGAGTCGGGGATCGCTCACGGGGCGGACGATAGGTCGGGCGGGCGGCGGCGTCGGAGTGACTCGCTCGGGCGGAGCCTCCGGTCGGATCGCGGTTCGTCGCGCCACGACCACCTTGGGACGACTTCTTAGAATCCCCTCCTTCGCCCGCGGTCGTCGCGGGCCTCCGCAGGTCCTGGCGACTCCCTCGTGCACACCGCCCTTCCCTCCGATGCCGGCTCCCGCAACACCGCGGTCGTGGGGCTCCAGTGGGGCGACGAGGGCAAGGGCAAGATCGTCGACCTGCTCACCGCGCGGCACGACGTGATCGTCCGCTACAACGGCGGGGCGAACGCCGGGCACACCGTCACCGTGGGCGGCGAGCGGTACGCGCTCCACCTCATCCCCTCCGGGATCCTCTATCCCGACAAGACCTGCGTGATCGGGAACGGCGTGGTGGTCGATCCCGAGAAGCTCCTCGAGGAGATCGCGAACCTCCGCCGCCGCGGGATCGAGGTCGGCGGCAACCTCGTCGTCTCGAACCGGGCGCACCTCGTCCTGCCCTACCACAAGGAGCAGGACGCCGCGTACGAGGAGTTCCTCGCGGCACGAAGCGGACTCGGCGAGGCGAGCGCCGCGATCGGCACCACCCGCCGCGGGATCGGCCCGGCGTACGCCGACAAGGTCCGACGATCGACCGCGGTGCGGGTCGGAGACCTGCTGCATCCAGAGCGACTTCGGGCGCGGCTCGAGATCGCGTGCGGTCTCCGCGCGGCGGAGATGGAGGCGCTCGGCGTGAAGGCGCCGCCGCCCGATCCGGAGGCGCTCGCGGCGCGCTTCGCCGCGGTCGGCCGCACCCTCGCGCCGCACGTCGCCGACACCGTCTACCTCCTGCACGGCTTCGTGCGGGAGGGGCGGTCGGTCCTCTTCGAGGGCGCGAACGCGAGCCTCCTCGACATCGACCACGGGACCTATCCCTTCGTGACGAGCTCGAACTGCTCGAGCCTCGGGATCCCCGCGGGCACCGGGCTGCCGGGGCGCCTCGTCGGGCGGGTGGTGGGCATCATGAAGGCGTACTCGACGCGGGTCGGCGGCGGCCCGTTCCCCACCGAGCTCCTCGACGAGATCGGAAGCCGCATCCGCGAGCGAGGTCGCGAGTACGGCACCACCACGGGGCGGCCCCGCCGCTGCGGCTGGCTCGACCTCGTGGCGGTCAGGTACGCGGCGATGCTCTGCGGCGCGGATGCGCTCGCCTGCACGCTGCTCGACGTGCTCTCGGGTCTCGACGAGCTTCGCCTCTGCGTCAAGTACCGGCGCGGTCGCGAGACCACCGAGCGGTTCCTGCCGGATGCGGAGGACCTCGAGGGGTGGGAGCCGGTCTACGAGGTCCTGCCCGGGTGGCGCGAGGAACTTGCCGGCACCGCCGACCGCAAGAGCCTGCCGGCGAACGCCCAGCGCTACCTCGCGCGGATCGAGGAGGTCGTGGGCGTGCCGATCGAGCTCGTGGGCGTCGGGCCGGAGCGGACGCAGACCCTCTCCGCCGCCGGTCGCGGGATCTGACCCTCCCGCCGCCTACACTGCGGCAATGAGCGAGGCGCCGATGGGTCCGTCCTCCGGAAGGGTCGAACCGTCGACCCCCGAGATGGGCGCGCCGACGGTTCCCACCCACGTCGCGGTGATCATGGATGGCAATGGGCGTTGGGCCCGCGCCCGGGGTCTTCCGAGGATCCTCGGGCACCGCGAGGGCGCGAAGAGCGTGCGGCGCATCGTCGCCGAGTGCGCCCGGCTCGGCGTGAAGGCGCTCACGCTCTACTCCTTCTCGAGCGAGAACTGGAAGCGACCCGCCGAGGAGGTCGACGCGCTCATGCTCCTTTGCGAGGAGTACCTCGCCTCCGAGCGCCGGGAGCTCGCCGAGAAGGGCATCCGCTTCCGCCGGATCGGTCGGGACGCCGGTCTCCCCGGATCGGTGCTCGCGGCGCTCGCCGCCACCGCCGAGGCGACCGCCTCCGGTCGGACCATGGACCTCGTCCTCGCCCTGAACTACGGCTCCCGCCAGGAGATCACCGACGCGGTGCGGCGCATCGCCCGGAAGGTCCGCGAGGGTCGGCTTGATCCGGAGGCGATCGACGAGGGGGTCATCGCCGGGCACCTCGACACCGCGGGGCTGCCGGACCCGGACCTCCTCATCAGGACCGCGGGCGAGATGCGGATCTCGAACTACCTCCTCTGGCAGATCAGCTACGCCGAGCTCCACGTCACCGACGTCCTCTGGCCGGACTTCGGCGAGGCGGAACTTCATCACGCGTTCGCGGACTTTGCCCGGCGGAAGAGGCGATTCGGCGGTCTCGAAGGTCCCTCCGGGAGCGATCCAGTCCCCGGCGGAACCGTCGAATCGTCGCGGCGCGGCTCGCCGCAGCCTGTTGGCGGTTGCCCCGCGTAGGGTCCGCCGCCATACTCGGAGCGTCGGAACCGAGGTTCGGAGGGGGACGAATCGCCGATCCGACCCCGTCATCGCCCTCGGCGTCGCTCGGAGCGAGTCGGACGCCCTCCACGGAAGGACCCTTCGTGCACGAGCCACACTCCGCGAGCCCCGCCGCCGCCCGAGGCATGCGAGGGCTCGTCGCGGTCGTCCTCGTGCTCGTTGGCGCCATCGCGGGCTCGGCACGCGGGCAGTGCGGCGATCCCCTCGCGGGTCCCTGCTGCAGCCCGAAGCCGACGACCGGCTGCGAGGACCTCCTCTGCTGCGAGGCGGTCTGCGCCATCGATCCGGGCTGCTGCCTGATCAACTGGGACTCGACCTGCGCACTGATCGCGTCGGAGGTCTGCACCCTCTGCACCTCGCTCGTCCTCGCCGCGCCGCAGCCACTGCAGGCGAACTCCTGCCAAGGGATGGCGGTCGACGTCTCGCCCCATCGAGACGGCGACTTCGCCCCGATCGCGGTCGGAGGCGCCTACCTCCGCGACGCGCCAGGTCCGCCGGTCGTCGCCGACGCGGGCTCGATCAGCATCATGCGCCGCATCGGCGGGCAGTGGCTGCAGCAGGCGGTCTTCCATCCCACCCCCACGATCGTCGCGACCTACTTCGGTCGGAGCGTCGCGGCGTTCAAGGGACCGGTCGTCGACGTCGCGGTCGCCGGCGCCTACCGCGACTCCCAGCAGGGCACGCAGCGCGGCGCGGTGAGCGTCTTCACGGCGGTGCCCGGCTCGGCGACCTGGAGCGCCGAGGCGGTGCTCCGACCCGGCACCGGCGCGGTCAACAACGAGTGGTTCGGCTTCTCCCTCGACGGCGTCCATCTCGTCGACTCGGCGAAGGACACGCTCTTCATCGGCGCCCCGCGGGCAGGCGTCTCCCAGCGCGGGGCGGTCTATCTCTTCGAGCGGGCGGTCGGCGGGACGTGGGCGCTCGCGGTGAAGGTCGCGACGCCCTCGAGCGCCTCCTACAACGGCAGTCAGTTCGGCTGGTCGGTCGCCTCCCCCGGCGAGGTGCGGACCGGGGAGAACGACCAGCCCCTCGCCACGCCGCACAAGCTCCTCGTGATCGGCGCCCCCGCCTTCAACGGCGAGCGAGGCAGGATCTTCGTCTGCGAGCGGCGGGCGACGGATGCATGGCTCAACTCGACCCAGCGGACGCTCTTCCTCTCGAACAGCACCGCGGGCGACCGCTATGGCGAGTCGGTGGCGGCGGCGTCCCGCTTCATCGCGGTCGGGGCACCCGGGCGCAACGACGGCGCCGGCGTCGTCCAGATCTGGGAGCGGACCAAGACCGGCACGAGCAACTACCGGAGCCGCCTGATCCTCGCTCCCTCGAGCGACCTGCCCGACCAGCAGTTCGGCGCCTCGGTCAGCATGACCGAGTGGGACGACGGGAGCGTGCTGCTCGCGGTCGGCGCCCGCGGCGACGGGACCCTCGCGGTGAACGCCGGCGCGGTCTATCTCTACCGATGGCGGCCGGGAACCTCGCCCGAGCTGTGGGAGTTCCTCGGCAAGAAGTTCGCGACCTTCGCCCAGACCGGCGACCAGTTCGGCTTCGCGGTCGCGGCGGGCGACGTCGCGACGCTCGTGGGGGCTCCCTTCTCGAACTCGCCGCAGCCGTCGGGACCGACCCTCAACAACACCGGTTCGATCACGGAGATCTTCCCCTGAGCCGCGACGCCTCCGTGCTCGATCGTTGGATCCGCCGCGTCCTCCCCGCGATCGCCCTCGCGGTCGCCTCGCTCGCGCTGCCGGCGATCGCCTCCCAGGCGCCCTCCGCGCCGGTCGCGGACCTCGACGGCGACGCGCCGCCCGCCACCCTCGGCGGCTCCACCGCCTGCGGCAGCGAGGGCAGCTGCTTCGAGCCGGACCTCTACGCCCCCGGCTGCCAGGACGTCGACTGCTGCACCACCGTCTGCAACGTCGAGGCGATCTGCTGCAGCGTGGCGTGGGACAAGTTCTGCGTGGCGCTCGCGGAGAAGATCTGCGACAACTGCGGCTCCGGATCGAACAGCTGCTTCGAGACCTCCCCGGCGCCCTCCTGCAATGACGTGCAGGTCTGCCAGGCGGTCTGCGAGGTCGATCCCACCTGCTGCACGACCGCGTGGGACCAAGACTGCGTCCGCAAGGCGACCCAGCTCTGCGCGTTCTGCGGCTCCTCCTGCGCAGGCTCCTGCCTCGTCGCCCATCCCGATCGTCCCGGCTGCAACAACGCCGAGTGCTGCTCGGCGGTCTGCCTCTTCGACCCGCGCTGCTGCGAGGTCTCCTGGGACGGCGCCTGCGTCGCGATCGCCGAGGCGGTCTGCACCGGCTGCGGCACGCCCGGCACCGGCAGCTGCTGCTACGAGAGCCTCGATCCCTACTGCAGCGACGCGGAGTGCTGCGAGCAGATCTGCTCGATCGATCCCTCCTGCTGCAACCAGCGCTGGGACCGCCAGTGCGCCGAGCAGGCGACGAACCTCTGCGGGCTCGTGACCTGCCGCTGCGGCGTCCAGCCGCTGCCCGGACAGGACCTCAACTGCAAGTCGATCCACCCCCTGCCAGGCTGCCAGGACTTCGAGTGCTGCAACGACGTCTGCGCGATCGACGGCTTCTGCTGCGCGGTCTCGTGGGACGCCGCGTGCGTCAAGACCGCCGACCGCCGCTGCGCGTTCACCCCGGGCTGCGGAGTGCCGGGCTCCGGCAGCTGCTTCGTGCCGCACGCGACCGCGGGCTGCGACGACGCCGGCTGCTGCGACCGCGTCTGCCGCGTCCCGGGCTTCGAGTACTGCTGCCAGACCGGGTGGGATGAGGACTGCGTCCGCGCCGCGGTCGAGTTCTGCGACCAGTGCGGCGACGCCCAGACCGGCTCCTGCTTCGTCCAGCATGGGAGCCCGAACTGCAACAACGCCGACTGCTGCGACGCGGTCTGCGACGTCGACTCCTTCTGCTGCAACGTCGGATGGGATGGCGTATGCGTCTCGATCGCGGTCATCGAGTGCGAGCCGGCGCTCGCCGCCTGCGGCAGCAGCCAGACCCGCCCCTGCCTCGTCCCCGGCGGCGTCGGCGGCTGCTCCGAGGGCGCCTGCTGCACCTTGGTCTGCTCCTCGGTCGATCCCTTCTGCTGCGAGGTCCGCTGGGACTCGATCTGCGTGGCGCAGGCGGCGTCGCTCTGCCCCGAGCTCCTGATCACGAACCACGGTCGGGGTCCCTGCCTCGAGGTGCACCCGATCTTCGGCTGCTCGAACCAGGTCTGCGCGTCGGCGGTCTGCGACGTGCTGCCGGACTGCTGCCTGCTCGGATGGGACGCCCGCTGCGTCGCGGCGGCGGAGGTGATCTGCGTGGATCCCGACAGCGGCAGCGGCGTCGGTCCCTGCAATGCCGCGCACGCGACCTCTGGCTGCAACGATCCCTCCTGCGAGTCGATCGTCTGCTTCCTCGATCCCTCCTGCTGCCTCGACTCGTGGGATCCGGCGTGCGTGAGCCTCGCGAACTTCAACTGCAACCCGATCGGCGCCTGGGAGTGCCCCTGCGAGGGAAGCTGCCTCGAGGCGAAGACGACGCCGGGCTGCCGCGACTCGAGCTGCTGCGCGGGCGTCTGCCGCGTCGATCCCTCCTGCTGCGAGCTGGCGTGGGACGAGGAGTGCGTGACGCTCGCGCGGGTCCTCTGCTGCGGCACCGCCGGCTGCGGCAATCCGTGCGCCGGCCCGTGCCTCCTGCCCCACGACGGACCGAACTGCGAGGATCGCTACTGCTGCGCCGCGGTCTGCGAGATCGATCCCTCCTGCTGTGCCCAGCGGTGGGACGCGGTCTGCGCGGAGATCGCGAAGGACCGCTGCGTCGGCGGCTGCGGGCTCGCCTCGAGCGGCAGCTGCTACGTCGCCCATGACACCCCGGGCTGCGACGATCCCGCCTGCTGCGCCCTCATCTGCGATCCCGCGAGCGACACCTTCTGCTGCGAGGTCGAGTGGGATGCCTCCTGCGTCGAGATGGCGCTCAAGATGTGCGCGGTGCCCGCCTGCGGGGACTACCTCGCCGGGGACTGCTGCTCGGCGAACGGCACGCCCAACTGCCGCGACGCCGACTGCTGCGAGGCGGTCTGCGAGATCGACCCGGTCTGCTGCGACGCGGGCTGGGACTCGGTCTGCGTGGACATCGCCCGCGACCAGACCGCCTGCGACGAGTGCCGGCTCGACTGCGGCGACCCGTGCGCGGGCGACTGCTGCTCGGCGAACTTCACGCCCTTCTGCAACGACGAGACCTGCTGCGAGGCGGTCTGCCAGGCGGATCCCTTCTGCTGCGACGGCTCGTGGGATGACTTCTGCGCCTCGATCGCCCGCTCGCTCGGCAATCCCGGCGGTCCCTGCGACGACGCCTGCCCGGTGCCGCCCTGCGGCGATCCCGCGGCCGGCGGCTGCTGCAAGCCCAACGGCACGCCCAACTGCAGCGACGAGGCGTGCTGCGAGGCGGTCTGCGCGATCGACTCCTTCTGCTGCAACACGGCGTGGGACCTGAACTGCGCGCTGATCGCGGGCGACGAGTGCAAGCTCTGCGGCGCCGGGCTCTCCTGCGGCGATCCGGACTCGGGTCCCTGCGACGAGCCGCATCCCGAGCCCTACTGCGACGACGACAAGTGCTGCGAGTTCATCTGCATCCTCGACGCGACCTGCTGCTCGGTCGGGTGGGACGCGGACTGCGTGGCGCTCGCGGACTTCTTCTGCTCGCCCTGATCGGGGCGACGGAGGTCGACTGATCGTGCCGGCGCCCTCCCGCCGCGAGGGCGGCCCCGCCGCTACCCTGCGGCGATGACCGCTCCCGTCACCCGCTTCGCCCCGAGTCCCTCCGGCAACCTCCACGTCGGCGGCGCCCGCACCGCGCTCTTCTGCTACGCCTACGCCAAGGGGCGCGGCGGCAAGTTCCTGCTGCGGATCGAGGACACCGACCAGAAGCGATCCTCGGACGCGGCGAGCCTCGGGTTCCTCAAGGACCTCGAATGGCTCGGGCTCCGCTGGGACGAGGGTCCGGAGTTCGAGGCGCCCGACGGCAGCCGCGTCGGCGGCGGACCCCACGGACCCTACTTCCAGTCGGAGCGGCTCGCGATCTACGACCGGGAGATCGCCCGCCTCATCGCCGCCGGCAAGGCGTACGAGGCGTTCGACACCGCGGAGGAGCTCGACGCCGCCCGCGCCGCCGCCCGCGCCGCGGGGCGACCCTACCGCTACGACGGCTCGAAGGCGCTGGCGCTCTCGCCCGCGGATCGCGCGAGGCTCGCCGCCGAAGGTCGCCCGGGCGTCGTCCGCTTCCGAAGCGGCGAGCGGGCGGTGACGATCCACGACGAGATCCTCGGCGACGCCACGCTTCCCGCGGGCGAGGTCGACGACTTCGTGATCCGCAAGGCGGACGGCTACCCGACCTACCACTTCGCGGTGGTGGTCGACGACGAGACCATGGGGGTGACCCACGTCCTTCGGGCGCAGGAGCACTTCAACAACACCGCGAAGCACCTCCTGCTGCAGGAGGCGCTCGGCTACCGCCGCCTGACCTACGGGCACCTGCCGCTCATCTTCAACCCCGACGGCAGCAAGATGAGCAAGCGCGACAAGGACCGCGCGCTCCGCGAGGCGGTGGTCGCGGCGGGACTCGAGGCTTCACCGGCGGGTGACGATGGTCGCCCGCTCGTCGACCACGAGACCTTCCTCCGCTGGAAGGGCGACAAGACGGTGCAGCTCGCCGCCGACGCCGCGACCGCGGTCGCCGACGCGATGGGCGTGGCGCTTCCGGAGATCAACGTCGAGGACTTCCGCCGCAGCGGCTACCTCCCGGAGGTGCTCGTCAACTTCCTCGCCCTCAACGGCTGGTCGCCGGGGAACGACCTCGAGAAGTTCGACCTCGCGTTCCTGTGCTCGCGCTTCGACCTCGACCGCGTGGTGAAGACCCCGGCGAAGTTCGACCGCGCGAAGCTCCTCGCCTTCAACCTCGACGCGATCCAGGCGATGGACGCGGGGACCTTCCTGCGGCGGCTTCGGGCGCACGGCGAGCGGTATCACCCGGAGTTCCTGCGGACGCTCGGCGAGCCGCGCCTCGCGATCCTCGCCGCGGCGAGCCAGCCCCGCTCGAAGACCCTCGACGAGGTGTTCCGGGGGAACCGCGCCCTCGTCGTCGCCGACGACGTGCTCGTGCATGAGCGCTCGAAGGCGGTCGAGAAGGCGCTCCTCAAGGGCGAGCCCACCGGACTCGACCTGCTCGCGAAGGCGAAGGAATCCCTCGCCGCGATTCCGTCCGCCGAGTGGTCGCCCGCGCGCCTCGAGCAGGCGATGAACGAGTTCGCGGGCGGGCACGCCGGCGGCAACATCGGCAAGGTCGCCCAGCCGCTCCGCGTCGCGGTGACCGGGGGCACGGTCTCGCCGCCGATCTTCGACGTGCTCGCGATCCTCGGTCGCGACTCGACGCTGCGCCGGATCGACCGCTGCCTCGCGGCGTTCGCCGGCGCGACGGCGTGACGGCGTGACGGCGTGACGAGCCCACTGCTCCCGCGGCGGGCGGAAGCGGTCGACTCGCGACCGACGGTCATGAGCCGGGCGAGGGTGGTCCGAGGGAGTCGAGTCGTCCCCGACTCCCCGCTTCACTGTGATCGCACCGCCCGCGACCGGAGTTCGAGCGCCGCTCGAGCGGCGACTCTCCTCGCCTGCGTCGCGCCGAGACCCCGGCGGGGGGTGGTGCCGAGCGAACGAAGTTCGCGAATCGGAGGGAAGGTCCGACCCGCGGGTTGCTCGACTCGAGCTGCGGACCCGCCCAAGGGCGACGCGGCGGAGGAGACTTCACGACGACCGTTGCGACCCCTCTTCGAGACCGCTATCCTTCGCCCTCCGAACGCAGGCGGCGACCTCCGCCGGCGTCCGGCTGCACGGGCCATTGGCGCAGTTGGCTAGCGCGCTTGCATGACACGCAAGAGGTCACTGGTTCGAGTCCAGTATGGCCCATCCCCCGAACGCCCCGAGCTTCCGCTCGGGGCGCTTCGTTTCGCGTCATCTCCGAACTCCGTCGGCACTTGCGTGCGATTCCTCGCGCCGACGCGATCGTCGCTTCCCGTCGCTTCCAACCCCTTCCGAGCCCGCCAGTGAGCGCGCCGGAGAGCGCGCGTCGGATCGCTCGCCGGGGCCTCGTCGTCCGACGTCGCGCGGGCGAAGTGCTCGTCCGTCACTTGGGCGTCGTGCCGACGCCGCTGCCCTCGGCACCTCCGCTCCGGGCGGTCGAATCCGGTCATGCAAAGTCCCCTGCCTCTTGCGATGATCCCCCGATGAGCTCGACCTACATCCACGGAACCTCCCCCCGCGAGCAGGAGCGGTTGCTTCGTCAGGCGGCGACGCTCGAGGGGATCATCCTCGACGGCTTCATGGCGGACCCGGGAGAGCGGGTCCTCGAGATCGGCTGCGGCGTCGGGGCAGTGCTCGAGCGGATCGCCACGCGGTTCCCCCGCACCCGACTCACCGGCATCGACATCTCCCCCGAGCAGGTGGAGACCGCCCGCAGGCACCTCGCCGCCCAAGGCGTGGCGGCGGAGCTCGTCGCCGGCGACGGCGCTCGGCTCCCCTTCCCCGATCACTCCTTCGACCGCGTCGTCATGGTGTGGGTGATCGAGCATCTTCCTGATCCGATGGCGGTGCTCCGGGAGGCTCGACGGGTGCTTCGCCCCGGGGGAATGATCCACCTCACTGAGACCGACTACGACACGATCCGCACCTCGCCGCCCGATCCGGCGATCCGGCGCTTCCTCGACGCCTTCGTCGCCTGCTTCGACTCGATGGGCGACGCCCACGCGGGACCTCGCCTCGGCGGTCGCCTCGAGGCGGCGGGCTTCGCGGAGGTCGAGGTGCGGATGGTCGGCGTCCACGCCTGGTGCCCGAGCCGCGCCCCGCAGATCCGCGGTCTCGTCGACTACCTCCTCGAGTTCATCCGCCCGGAGCTCCCGCGGATGCTGGAGGTCGCGCCTGCCGCCGACCACCCGGCGATCCGGGACGGTCTCGCCCGCTTCGAGCGGCTTGCCGAGCGACCGGATGGCTCGATCAGCGCGAGCATCTACAAGGCAAGCGCGAGCGTTCCGTAGAACGCCCCCGATTGCCGTGCGATCCACCGCCGCCGAACCACTTCCTTGACCGGCGGGTCGGAACCCGCCGAACCTCGTCCCACTCGAGCTCCGAGCCATGACCCCACGACGACGCTTCACCGTGATCGGGATCGACCGCGGCACCGGACGCGAGTCGCGGGTCGTGATCACCGCAGGATCCCTCGGCGAGGTCGAGCGCCTCGCGGAGGAACTCGCCCTCGAGGTGCGGTCGATCGAGCTCGACGCGGTCGGCGAGGAGCCGCGGCTCGAGGATCCGATGACGTCGCCGGCGGCGGAGGAACCCGCCCGGCGACCGCCGTCCGGAACGAGCCCGGCGACTCCCCACGCGTCCGCGATCCCGTCCGCGACCCCGCACGCCGCCGTCGCGTGGGTCAGCTCGCCGAGCCCGTGGCTCAACCTCGGGTGGTGGGTGGCGACGGGAGGGGGCGTGCTCGCCTACCTCGTCCTTCTCCTCGTCACCGCCGGTCTCGCGTGGTGGTCGTTCCCGATCGTGCTCGCGCCGCTCGGCGTCGCCCTCGTCAAGTGGCTCGACCTTCGGCTCACCCGCTACGAGCTCGATCCGGAGCGGCTGCGGGTGACGAGCGGGATCCTCACCAAGCGCATCGAGCACGTCGAGCTCTACCGGGTGAAGGACACCGAGCTCACGATCCCGATCTGGGAGCGGATCGTCGGGATCGGCACGATCCACGTGGTCTCCTCCGACGCGACCAACCCGCGGGTCTCCCTGCGCGGCGTGCGCGAGCCGGAGAAGGTCCGCGAGTCGATCCGCACCGCCTGCGAGAGCGTGCGGCGGGCCCGCGGCGTGCGGGAGCTCGACGTGTCCTGAGCGCGTCGCCCGTTCTCGGTGCCGCGTGCTTCCGACCAACCTCCACCGGACTGGTCGCTCCGCTCCAAGCCCGACTCCCACCCTCGCGTGACCCGCGGGAGAGTCGCCGAACGATCGCGGGTCGAAGCATCGCTCCGAAGGTCAGACGACCCACGCGGCGTGCGGCGCGTGGGTCGTCGAATCTCGAAGCGTCTCCCGCCCGCGTCAGTACGCGAGCTTCTGGAGGAACAGGATCTTCGGCGCGTCCTCCGGTCGCTCGACCTTGCTCCGGTCCACCACCATCACGTAGCGGCTGTCGTCGAGGATGTGCTCGGGATCGGTGGCATCCCAGACCGAAGTGATCGGATTGCGTCGGAACGTGCGGACGCGGAAGTACACCGTGAAGACGTCGCTCCGCACGCCGACGAGGTTCGCGAGGCCGCTGAAGAGCAGGTTCCGCTCCTCCGCGTCGCCCGCGGTGCGGTCGGGCACGAGGAACGCTGCCTGGTCGTTCGGGTTCGTCGAGGTGAGCCCGATCGCCCGATCGGTCGCGAGGCGGCTGTCGAAGGCAAGCTGCTGACCGCGGTAGCCGAAGTCGGCGTCGATCGGATCGGAGGGACCGCGGTAGGGATCGAGCCCCGCGAACTCGACGCTCGAGTTGAGGCGGCGGCTCCAGGAGCCATCGTCGCCGCCCTCGATCACCCGCTGCAGCAGGCGCAGCTCGCCGATCGACTCGACGCCGCGGTGGTTCCGCATGCCGGGGAAGAAGCCGTCGAAGCCCGCGAGCTGTCCCTCGCGGAGACCGCGATCGAGGTAGTTGGGGAGCGGCTGATCGACGAGGTTCCCGCTGCCCTCGCCCCAGATCCGCGCCGAGGAGGGCGAGTTCGCGCCGTCGCGGTATCGCAGGAATGCCTCGGGCAGACGGACCCGCGGGCTCGCCGCGGGCGGCACGAGGGTCACCTGACCCGGACCGAGCGACCCCTCGTAGTCGGAGTCGTTGTAGATGAGACGCGTCGCGTGCGGCAGCGTCCGCAGGACCTCGATCGGTGCGGTGTTCAAGTTGATGAGCCCCGGCGTCGCGGCGCCGGTGAAGGCGCGGGCGTTCGCCGGCGCAAGGAAGCGCAGCAGCCCGAGGTCGTCGAAGTCGGCGTCGCCGTCGGCGTCCGCGTCGCGCAGCCGGGCGCCGCGGTCGTCGCAGACGATGCCGTCGAAGAAGCCGATCCCCGCCGGCAGCCGCGGGCGGATCGCGAAGAACGCCTCCCACTCCGACTGCTGGGCGGGCGTGAGCCCCGAGGGCGCAGCGCCGAGCACCGGAGTCTCCGGTCGCTCGTCCGCGGTCGGATAGGAGGCGATCTCGTTGGTGTCGGGATCGATCGCGAGACCGACCTCGAAGCCGGGGAAGGTGCGGAGCCGGTTCCGATAGACCCCCCGCTCGATGGGATGCGTCTCGGAGGCGAGGTCATCCTCGTCGGCGAGGATCTCCGAGAGGGTCCGCACCGTCTCCGCCTGCCCGTTGCCGGGGATCGGATAGCGAACCTCGGGACCCCACAGCATCACGTTCGCGACCTCGCCGATCTGCTCGAAGTCGGAGTCCTTCTGGCTGAGCTGGAAGGGGAAGCGGCCGAACGCCTCGTCGGCGCGATAGTCATCGAGGCTCGGCGCGCCCTTCTCGCCGAAGCGCACGTTGTTCGTCGCGATCGGCTGGAAGGGCACGTCCTGGTAGCCCTCGTAGGTCCGCGCCCCCGCCTCCACGACGACCTGCATCGGGAAGAAGGTCGGCTTCGAGCGGACCGTCTCGGTGCCGCCGGTCTCCGAGCTGAACTGGCTCTCGAAGGTGAACCCGGTGAGCCACATGTCCGCGTCGCTCACCGCGTCCGGATCGTCGGGCGTCTCGCTGTCGCCATCGATGTCGTCGCCCAAGTAGTAGTTCGGGCGCTCCGCGCCGTTCTCGTCGACCGCGGTCGGATTCGTGCGGGTCACCACCGAGACCTCGGTGTTGTGGCTGACCGCGAAGCGCGGCGATCGCTCGTCGAGGTCGATGAAGCCGTTGCCGTCCGAGTCGAGGAGCCAGAGGCGGCTCGCCCGCGCCCAGGTCACGAGGAAGTCCGCGTCGCGGATGCGGATGCCGCTGTACCACGTCTGGTCGGGATCCGGGACGTTCGGCGGAGGCGGCGGCAGGAACACCAGCTCGAACTTCGGCGGCGGCGGCAGCGCCTCCGGGCGGTAGAGCCGGCTCGCGAACTCGGAGAACTCGCTCTCCGAGTCGAGGTCGGTCTTGGCGAAGCGGTCGACCACCAGCGAGATCGGGTTCGCGCCCGCGTCATCGAGGTAGGTCCGCACCAGCTCGACGCTCTCGACGTCGGGATTCTCGAAGACGTCCCACGGAAGGTTCAGGAAGGGCGTCCCATCGACGAGCATCGTCTCCGGCCGCGGCGTGGGGACGCCGCTGTCGGGATCCGGGATCGACTCGTTGGTCTCGTCGTCGAAGAGATCGACTGCCTGGAGGTCGAGGTAGTCGAGCCACTTCTGCCGGAACTGGGCGCCGAAGACGCCGCCCGCCTGCGGGATCGAGTAGAGGATCAACGAGCAGGGTCGCTCGGGCGTGGTCGGCTGCAGCACGAAGTCGAGCGGCAGGCTCAACTGCTGCGCCGCGAGGGCGAGCGGCACGTTGCGACCGGCGACGCGGATCGAGAAGTCCGCGAGGTGGATCGGCGTGTCGTAGGGGTTCGCGATCTGCACCGCGAAGATGACCTTCGGGTTCGGGGTGAGGAGGTTCCCCTCCTCGAACTGCACGAAGTTCTCCCCCTGCCCCGGGCTCCACGGGCAGCCGTACTGCCCGTAGGCGGCGGGACCGCCCGCCGCCTGCCACGAAGGATCGACGCGGGTCTTCTCGAAGACGAGCGCGAAGAACACCTCGACGATCACCGGGTGCTTCTCGTTCCCGACGAAGGCGACGCGGTCGCCGGGGAGCACCGTCTCCGCCGGATCGTTCGGGTCGGGGAAGATCACCGCCTCCTGGATGTTCCGCGGATTGAGCGGGCGATCGATCCACGCGACCGAGCCGTCGGGGAAGGTGCGGCGATCGGGACCGTCGCGATGCTGGTCGATGTTCGCCGCGTAGCTCGCGAGCATCTTGCGGGTGCGGGTCCACGCGTCGCGCCCCTCCGTGAGCGAGTCGTCGAGCCTGCCGAGGAGGCTCTGGTACGCCCGCGTCGCGCCGTCGCGGAAGGTGTAGTCGAGGGTGAACGACTGCTTCAGGAGCCGGTGGAGGTCCTGCCGCCAGATCCGCCGCGCCTCGGTGATGCTCGCCGGCGACGCGACGACGAGGTTGCCGTTCGAGTCGAGCGTCGGCTCGTCCATCGGGCGGCGGAGGTCGAGCTTGCGGCGCTGGCGGTCCCACGTCGCGCGATCCGCCGCGAAGAGCGCCTGCGCGTTCGGCACGCCGCTGCCGTCCTCGTCGAGCACGTAGCCGTCGCGGTTGTAGTCGATCGAGGTCTCGAAGCGCGGGCTCGCCCAGAGCCACGGCGAGGCGACGTCGTTCCGCACGCCGGAGAAGGCGGTGATCTTCCGGCGGGCGTCGTGGACGAGCTGCGGGTTGTTGAGCTGGTCGAGGTACTCGCTCGTCTCCTCGCGGAAGGGCGTCGCGCGGAGGAAGGCGAAGTCGGCGCCGCCGTCGTCGAACGCCCGCTCGAGGCGGGTGGTGACCGCGGGATTGTTCTGCCCGTGGTTCGCGCGAAGCTCGAGCTCCTCCGGGGTGCCAAACGGGGTCAGCCCGAGGTTCTCGGGTCCGCCGCGAAGGAAGTCGCCGTTGAAGAAGGCGAGCCGCTCGCGCGGCGAGAGCAGCGTCCCCCGCACGTCCGCGGCGTAGGTGCCGTCGGCGAGCAGCGGGTTCGCCCGACCGCCGAGATCGCGGAGCCCGCGCTGCTGGAGGAACATCGAGCGGTCCGGCGCCGTGCCGAGCCCGTAGCGGGCGGGATCCCACTTTAGGTTCCCCGTGAGCGAACCTGCGAAGGCGGTGCCCTCGCCCGAGGGCGGCGCCACGTTGTAGACCTGCGAGGGCGGCTGGTTCATCGGGTTGTCGAGGAACCCGACCGGCAGCGTGTCCACGCCGAGGAGGGCAAGGTCGCCGGGATTCGTGCCGGTCGTCGAGCGAGGATCGAAGAGGGTCGCGACGTTCACGTCGAGGAGACCGCCGTGATCGACGATCGAGACGCCGACCACCTGACGCACGTCGCGGTCGACCGGCTCCGGGGCGAGGAACCAGAAGGAGTCGGTGAAGCCGTCGCCGTCCGCATCCGTGAAGAGCGAGGACACCAGCCAGCGATCGCTCGTGCGGCGAAACTCGTCGCCCGCGGGACCAAGGTCCTTCAGGCGGAAGAGATTGGGAAGCGCCGTGTTCGGCGCGAGGTACGCCTGCGCGTAGAACGCGCCCGCCGCCGCGGACTCGCCGAACCAGTTCGCCCGTCGGGCGTTGAAGTCCGCCTGGCTCGCGATGCCGTTCGGCACCACCGAAGGCAGCCACTGCTCGACCGGGATCAGCAGGTTGTCGAGGACGTTGGCGGGCGCGGTCGCGGTCGGGACGAGGCGGATGTCGCTGATGTCCCACGCGATCCGCCAGCCGTTGTCGGGGCGCGAGATGTTCGAGAGGTGAAGCCAGTGGGTGAAGCCCTCGACGGTGACGCCGTTGAAGGCGCCGGTCGATCGCTGCGGCTCGGTCGACCGCAGCCATCGCGAGTCGTCGAAGCCGGGATTGCCGTAGGGATTGCCGTCGCCGATCGGCGCGCCATTCGGGAGCGCGACGAGTCCGGTGGGAGCGCCTGGACCGATCGGCCAGGGCGGGCTCGCGACGCCCAGACCATCCGGCCAGTTGGTCCACGGGATGACCGCGTAGGGCGCCCGGTTGTAGGGGAAGAGATAGAACGAGCGGTCCTCCTCGGTGATCGGATCCTCGATCGTCTCGCGCGACGGATCGACGCCGTAGCGGACCTCGTCGGAGAAGATCGGAAGGCGAGGCCAGTTCGAGGAGACGGTGCCGCCGAAGAGACCGTTGCCCGCGACCGGCGTCTGGACCGGCCGCACGAAGAGCGCTTCGGAGACCTCGCTCGCGAGGGTCCGCGCGATCGATTCGGAGCGGTCCTCGACGATCGTCGCCTGCTGCTGCGCGGCGGCGGTCGCCCGACCGACGCGGGTGCGGGTGATGTAGGCGGTCGCGACGATGACGAGGAGCACGAGGATCGCCGTCACGAGGACGAGCGTGTTGCCGCGTCGCAGGTCGCGAGGATCGGGGCGTTGCATCGACGGGTCTCCGAGGTCGGGGAAGGCGGTCAGTTCCGCCTCGGGATGGGAATGACGAACTGGAAGGTGCGACCCTCCTTGATCGTGCCGCGACCATCGTGGAGGGTCATGGTCACGCGGATCGCGGAGGGAAGCGGCGTGTAGCCGAGGGTCTCGCTCATGAGGCGTCCGGCGGGCTCCGGCGCCACGACGTCGAACGCCTTCTCGCGGTTGAAGCCCCACGCGGCTTGGTAGGTGCGCACGCGGGCGTTCGAGCCGGTGCCGATCTCGACGATGTCCACCGGCGTCGCGCCCTCGATCGAGCGCGGATAGACGGGCCAGGTCGGGAAGCGGTCGCCGAAGCTCTCTGGATTCTCCGCCGCGTAGGAGGTGAAGGTGCGCACGCCACGGGCGGAGTTGGGGTTCGATGAGAGGTCGGGGAGCCCGAACCACGGCTGCGTCCGCACCGGATCGACCGCCACGCCGATCATGGGGAACGGGACTTGGGTCGGTCCGTCGAGGTCCACGCCGAAGAGGACCGAGCCATCCGCCGCGAGCTGCCGACCAGCGCCGTCCTCGTAGGTCCAGTCGATCGCGAAGGAACTGACGGCGCTGCCGAGGAGCGCGTTCGTGAGCATCTGATCGTCCCGGCGACCGCTCGGAGGCGTCCGCTCGCCGCGCGGGTACGCGAACGCGCGGGCGACCACCCTCTGACCGCTCTCCGTGCTCGTCCCGTCGGGCGTCCACGGACGGATCAACTGATAGTTCCCCGGCGGGGTCTGCGGAAAGCTCGTCGAGAGCTGGTTCACGAGGCGGCGGATCGCCTCGGGGGTCTGGCTCGCGACGTCCACCCGTCCCTTGCGGATCGAGCCGCGGTCCTGGGCGCCGCCGTCGAAGTCAGGCCAGATGCTGCCCGCGGCGTTCCGCGACTCGGAGGCGTAGTTCAACAGGTTGCCGCCGTCGTCGGCGAGCAGCACCGGCTGACGCAGGAGGATCCACTTCGCGGGCGTCGGTTGGGTGCCGACGATCGGCTGCCCGAAGCCGCCGCCGGGCCAAGCCTGCATCTCGACGAGCGAGTTCTCGTCGAAGGGATTCGAGTAGCCCCACGGGGCGAGCGGTTGCCCGTCGCCGTAGCAGCAGGGATCGCTCAGCGGCACCGCGGTCGGGAACTGCACGCCGTGCCCAAAGAAGACCCGGCTCACGGCGCTGTGCGGGTTGTTGCCCGCCACCGAGCCGGTCGAGATCTCCTGCGAGCCGGTGAAGCGGCTCGTCGCCATGAAGCCCTCGACGAAGGCGATGAGCCGGTCGGCGCGGAAGACCGCGTTCACCGGAAGCGCCGGATCGAGGAGCGGTCCGCCCGAACCGACGTTCACGTCGTTGCGGACCTCGATGCACTGGATCGCGAGGAAGCCCTCGCTCGAGAGGTTCGCGAGGTCGCGTCGCATCTGGCGCTCGATCGCCTGCGCCTCCTGCAGGAGGTCGGCGGTCGCCTGCCCGTAGGCGGTCACCTGCCCCGCCGTCGAGAAGATCCGACCCACCGCGAGGATCACCACGAGGAGGACGAGCACCGCGATCAGGAGCTCGACGAGGGTGAACGCGGAACGAAGTCTGGTGCGGCGAGGATGCATGTCAGAGCTCCTTCACCGCGACGTAGACGGGCGTCAGGCGGTAGCCGCGGGAGTCCTCGGCGGGCAGGTACCAGAAGGTGCCGATGTCGCCGGGCGTGGTGCCCATGAGGAAGTACGAGCGCATGCTGCGGGAGGGATCCGAGGTCGGCGTCGGAAGCCGCGGCGGCGGCGCCATGAGACGGACTGGACCATCGGTCTGGACCCTGCGCCCCGCGCCAATGCGGTGGATGGTGTTGTTCGGATCGAGGAGCCACTGCCCCGGCAGCTGCCACTGCGAGTCGAGGTTCGCGAGGTCAAGCGGCGTGTTCGGGTTGGTGCTCGGAATGATGGTCGGATCCGAGATGGTGCCCGTCGGCGCGACGGGCCATGGCACGCCGAGGCTGAGTCGCCGCGGCAAGCCGAAGCGAGGACCGGAGACCGTCTGCTGCTCCGCCGCGACGTACGCCCCCCGCTGCTCCGCGCCGCTCACGCGGTAGACGAAGATCGCGACGAGGATCCGCCCCTGGAAGCGGCGGAACATGCACTCCCAGAAGTATTGCGGCGGGTTCTCCGTCGCCTCGATGGTGCCCGGCGCGAAGGAGGGGAACGCCCGCTCCCACGGCGCGAAGGTCACGATCGGGAAGTTGCCCGGCGTGCCCGCATCGGCGTTTGGATACCTTCGAATGTTCCAAGGCACCTCGGAACTGACGACCCCCGTCTGCGGCGGAAGGTTCTGCGGGCGACCGATCGCGTTGAAGATGAGGATCGAGCCCGCCGGCAGCGCCGGAGCCGGGCCGCCCGCGTCGTAGTTCCGCTGCGGGTTGTTCCAGGGTTGGACGACGAGACCCGGGCGCCGCCAGCCCCAGTCGCCGAGCGCCCGCGGCGCGCTCGCGACGATCGAGCCGTAGGTGCCCTCGAAGAGCGAGAGCTCGAGCGGGTTGAGCGAGTAGCCGACGAAGTCCTCCGCGAAGCCGAAGTCCTCCGGCGAGAGCTTCGCCCGCAGGATCGCGAGGGCGTTGTCGGCGACGATCGGACCGAGCGCGTCGTCGAGCGACTGCCGCTGCTGCACGATGCCCGCCGGGAAGACCGCGCCGATCGAGAGGATGCCGATCCCGAGGATGAAGACCGCGAGCAGCACCTCGATGAGGCTGAAGCCGCGGCGAACCCGCGGGCGAAGCGCGTTCCGCGTCATGGCTGCACGGCTCCGGTGTTCGGGTTGAAGTCGATCCGCTGGCCGTACTTCGCGATGTAGCCACTTGATCCGACGAGCTCCGCGAGCATGTTGTTGTCGATGCTCCAATCGGTCGCCTTCTGCTCCCGCGCCGCGTCGTCGTCGTAGACGGCGAGGAAGGGCAGCAGGTTCACGTTGGTCTCGTCGCGGGGGTGATCCATGAACCAGTACTTCAGGCCGTTCCCGCAGCCGAAGGAGTAGTCGACGTCCTGCGAGTCGTTGTAGGGATCCGCCACGCAGTCGCGGTCGTTCCAGTCGACGAAGATCTTGTGGTCGCCGCTCGCGCCGCTTGGATTGCGGGTGAGCCGCCGACCGTCGGGACCGAAGAGGATCCCGACGAGCTGGCTGTAGCGCACCGCCTCGCCGCAGTCGTCGAAGAGCTCCTTCATCTCGCCCTGGGTGATGAAGACGAGGTCCTCCGCGATCTCGTAGTGCGGTCCCGCGACCTTGATGCCCGCGGGAAGCCGCACGGGGGCGATCCCCGGCACCGGCACGAAGCGGTCGGCGAGGTTGAGGAAGGTCGCGTTCGACGCGCCCGAATAGAACACCTCCGCCTCGCCGCTCGCGCGGGCGATGACGATCTCGGTCGCCTGCCGCGCCGCGGGATTCGTCGGAGGCTGGTTGACCGCGCACGGATCGCCGTTGCTCGCCTGCGTGCCCCAGTTCACCCGGAAGACGACGAGGACGAGCGTGTTCTCCTTGATCGCGAGCGCCCGGGCGTTGCCGAGCGCCGAGGTGATCCGGTTCACCGCGGTCGAGATGCGGGCATCCTTCGAGATGCGCCCCACGCCGGTCACGGTGAGCACCGCGAGCAGCACGAGGATCCCCATCACCGCGAGGAGCTCGAGCAGCGTGAACCCGAGTTGGACGCGGGGGCGCCTCACTGCGGTCTCTCCACGTAGTTCGCGACGTCGTCGTCGGTGCCGAGCTTGCGGTCGGGTCCGGAGGAGACGAGCCGAGTGCGCCGGTTCACGCAGGAGCCGAAGAGAACCTCGTCGCCGGTGCGGATCGTGCCGTCGAGGTCCTTGAGGTTCGGATCGTCGCCCTCGACCCAAGGTCGCCCCGCGAAGATCACGGAGATGCGGGTGTCCCACGGATCGACCAGCTCCATGCGGGGCAGCGGGCCCCACCAGAACTCGTTCGCGGGGTAGCCGGAGGGAGTGGTCGGCACGTTCGTCGTCGTGTTGCGGAGGAGCGAGCCGTCGATCTTCGAGAGCATCTCGCGGCTCGGACCATGGGTCGCGAGCCGATCGAGGACGAAGAGGATCACGTGCGGGTAGTTGAGGGCGAGCAGCGGGATCTCGTACTTCGCGCCCGCCGGCTGGTTCCGCGCCCCGAAGGTGAGCGGGCGACCGCGGGACTGATCGAACTCGTCCATCGCGGCGGTGAGGATCTCGAGGGCGCCCTCGGTCTGGCGGACCTCCGAGCGGCGGATCAGGACCGCGGAGACCCCGAGGACGAGCGAGACGAGGACGAGGATCACCGCGAGCACGACCACGAGCTCGATGAGGGTGAATCCGCGGCGGATCGCGTGCGGCATGGTCGGCTCCTTCGTCATCGCCCCACCTTCACGATGTTGTCCTCGTTGATGCCGTCCCGGTCGCGCCGGACGCCGAGGTTCACCGCGCGATCCGGACCAGACGAGAGGAGCGCGAACTCCGCCGCGATGAGCTCGCGGGTGGTGGTGCGGTCGCCGCCGGAGATGTCGAGGCTCGCGTCGGCGAGACCATCCACGTCCTGACCGGGCGGGACCTCCCACGGTCGCAGCGCCACCACGTCGCCGAGGTTGAGGTTCAGGTTCTGCTTCGCCGGGTCGCTGCCGAGGTAGGGGCGCCGGTAGTAGAGGATCGGGGCGCCCCAGTAGTCGCAGACGACCTTCGGATACGCGTCGAAGTTGTCGATCTCGCCCGCGAAGGCGATGGTCGGATTGCCGTTCGCGTCGCTGCCGACGAGGGCGCCGAGCGCCCGCGTGTCCTTGATCTCGAGATACGGCCCGTAGACGCGACCGGGGATCGTGATCGCGTTGCCCGCCACGGTCGGGAAGACCTTCGCGTCGCCGGGGTTGCGGGCGGCGTAGACGCCCGCGGAGACGCCCTGCGTCGTCCGCGGATTGAGCACCGAGCCCCAGCCGCCGTCGGGACCGGGCGAGCGGAGACCGAGGAGCGGGAACTCCTCGACGCCCACCGCGTTCGGGTTCGCGTAGGGCGGACTGCCGATCACGCCGTAGCCGTCGGCGCTGCGGTCGCCGTAGCCGAGCAGGTAGTCCGCGATGGTGGTCAGCGAGCTCCACCCCTGCTGCCCCGCCGCATTCGAGGGCGGCGCGAGCACGTCGCGGGCGAAGCCGATGGTGCCGCCCGCCGCGCTGCCGGTGCCGCCTCGACCGAGCACCGGCGGCAGGTAGCCATGGTCCGAGCGGAACTGGACGAGCCCCTGCTCGACCGAGCCCATGAGGAACTGGGTCTGCGCCTCCTGACCGCCCCGCATCGCCCGCTCGACCGCGACGACGAGGAGGGCGATGAGGGTCACGATGATCGCCATCGCGACGAGGAGCTCGACCACGCTGAAGCCGCGGCGGCGGCGGACGCTCGGGTGCATCACTTGCCTCCGGAGACGCTCTCGATCATCGAGACGAGCGGGAGGAAGAGCGCCAGCACGATCGTGCCGACGATGCCTCCGAGGATGACGACCATGAGCGGCTCGAGCAGGCTCAGCAGGCCCTGCACCGCGACGTCCACCTCCTCGTCGTAGTTGTCCGCGATCTTCATGAGCATCACGTCGAGGTCGCCGGTCTCCTCGCCGACGTCGATCATGTTCACCACGAGGCTGTCGCAGACCTTCGCCTCGCGGAGCGGCGCCGCGAAGGTCTCGCCCTCGCGGATCGAGTCGTGGACCTTGGAGAGCGCCTTCTCGTAGACGTAGTTGCCGGAGGTGTCGCGGGTGATGGTGATCGCCTCGAGGATCGGCACGCCGGCGGAGATGAGGGTGCCGAGCGTCCGCGTGAAGCGGGCGATCGAGGTCTTGCGTATCAGGTTCCCGATCACCGGGATCCGCACCGTGACGGTGTCGGTCGCCGCCTTCCCGAAGGCGGTCTTCCGGATGAGCTTGTAGGCGATGAAGACGAAGAGCGGCGAGCAGACCACCCACACGGCGCCCGGGATCGATTGCCCCGCGTTCTGCCCCGCGACCCAGCGGCTCGTGTCGATGAGCCAGAGGGTGAGTCCCGGGAGCTTCACGTCGAAGTCGTTGAAGATCTCCTGGAACTTCGGGATCACGAAGTACATGATGCCGGTCACGATCAGCACCGCGATGGTGATGACCACGCTCGGGTAGATGAGGGCGCTCTTGATGCGCCGCTTCAGCCGCTCGTTCTTCTCCATGAAGTCGGCGAGCCGCTGCAGGATGACGTCGAGCACGCCTCCGATCTCGCCCGCGGCGACCATCTTGCAGTACAGCCGGTCGAACGCCGCAGGGTGCTTCGCCATCGAGTCGGAGAGGCTCGAGCCGCTCTCGACGTCCTCCGCGACGCCGGAGAGGATGTTCTTGAGCCGACCCGGCTTCTGCTGCTGCTCGAGCACCTGGATCGAGCGGAGGAGCGGCAGACCCGCGTCCTGCAGCGTCGAGAGTTGGCGGGTGAAGAGCGTCATCCGCTTCAGCGACACCTTGCCGAAGCCGATCGAGAGCCCCTTCCGCTTCTTCTTCGCCTTCGCGCGGACGGTGCCGCCCTCGGTGGTGCCGCCCGAGCCCTTGACCTTGCTCTCGCGGACCGAGGTCGGGAAG
This sequence comes from Phycisphaerae bacterium, assembly GCA_016873275.1. Classification (GTDB taxonomy): domain Bacteria; phylum Planctomycetota; class Phycisphaerae; order Phycisphaerales; family SM1A02; genus VGXO01. The sequence continues at coordinate 12,072 of VGXO01000029.1, read as the reverse complement.
AAGCCCTGGCTCTTGATCCGCTGCAGCGCCTCGTCGGTCGACTTCGCCTCGATGGTGCCCTTCTGGGGCTTTCCGGCGGCGTTGAGTGCCTCGTACTGGTAGGTCGGCATCGGCGTCGGTCTCCATCCGGCGTGCGCCGGCGTTCGGTCAGGGTCGGGGCGATGCAGGACGCCCGACCTGGCGTCAGGACGTCCTCATGGGGTCGTCGTCATTCCTCGGCGATCGTCTCGCGCACCACCTCGTCGATCGTGGTCTGCCCCTCGAAGATCGAGAGCAGCCCGCTCTCGCGGAGCGTGCGCATCCCGCGGCGGCGCGACTCGACCCGCAGCACGGCGGTCGATGCCTGCTGCATGATGTGCTCGCGGATCGGATCGTCGAACCGCATGATCTCGAAGATCGCGAGGCGACCGCGGTAGCCGGTGCGGTTGCATCCGTCGCAGCCGCGACCGCGGAAGAAGGTCCGCCCCTGCACGTCGGCGGGGCGGAGCGAGAGCTCCATCAGCTGCTCCTCGCTCGGCGCGTACTCCTCCTTGCACTTCACGCAGATGCGCCGCACGAGGCGCTGGGCGACGATCGCCTCGACGGTCGCGGTGAGGAGGAAGTTCTCGACGCCGAGGTCCTGCAGGCGCAACACGCTGCTCGGCGCGTCGTTGGTGTGGAGCGTCGTGAAGACGAGGTGACCGGTGAGCGACGCCTGGATCGCGATCTGGGCGGTCTCGAGGTCGCGGATCTCGCCGACGAGGATGATGTCGGGGTCCTGCCGGAGGAAGGACCGCAGGAGCCGCGCGAAGGTGAGCTCCTGATCGAGGTTCACCTGGCACTGGATGAGCCCGTCGATGTCGTACTCGACCGGGTCCTCGGCGGTGAGGATCTTGGTGTCGGGCTTGTTGAGCTCCTGCAGCGAGGCATAGAGCGTCGTGGTCTTGCCGGAGCCGGTGGGACCGGTGACCACGACGATGCCGTTGGGGCGGCGGATGATCGACCGCATCGTCTCGAGGTCGTCCTCGCGGAGACCGATGCGGTCGAGGCTCAGCTGCACGTTCGAGCGGTCGAGCACGCGCATGACCACGCTCTCGCCGAACATCGTGGGAAGCACGGCGACGCGGAGGTCGATCGGGGCGCCGCCGATGGTGAGCTCGATGCGACCGTCCTGAGGAAGCCGTCGCTCGGCGATGTTCAGCTTGCTCATGACCTTCACGCGGCTCACGATCGGCAGCGCGAGGTGCTTCGGCGGCGGGATCATCTCGTAGAGGACGCCGTCGATGCGGTAGCGCATCTTGAACTCGTCCTCGAAGGGCTCGAAGTGGATGTCCGACGCCTTGTCACGGATCGCCTGCAGCAGCACGAGGTTCAGGAGCTGGATGACCTTGTTGTCGTCCGCCGCGGCCTCGAGCTGCGCGAGGTCGACCGAGTCGCCTCGCCCCGAGACCGCCGCCACCGCCGCGGACTCGCCGATGTCGGCATAGATGTCCGCCATCGAGCGACCGCCGGTCGCGAACTTCGCCTTGAGGACCTCGTCGACCTCCTCCGGAGGCGCGACTACCGCGGAGACCTTGAAGCCCATGAGGAGCCGGAGGTCGTCGATCGCCTTGAAGTTGTCCGGGTCCTTCATCGCGATCGTCAGCCGCTTCGACTCCGGCTGGTACTCGATCGGCACCACCTGGAAGGTGTTGGCGGCCTCGGCGGGAAGCGCCGCGACCGTCTCCGGGTCGAGCTCGCGGTCCTTGATGTGCATGAACTGGAGCCCCGCCTGTCCCGCGCGGGCTTCAAGGACGTCCGCCTCGGTGATGTAGCCGAGGTCGATCAGGATCCGACCGAGCGGGTCCTTCCGCGTCTTCTGGATCTCGAGCGCCTCGTGGACCTGGTCACGGCTGACCTTGCCCAACTTGGTCAACACGCGACCAAAGCGACGACCCTTGAGTTCTTCGAGAGGGATCGTCATGCCGCCACCCCCGAAATCAAACCGCCCGAACTGCGAGGCGAGCCCGGGGACCTCCAGTCCAGTGACCTCTCTGGACCCCAGTTCGAAACGACTGCTCGCATGACCCAACTATCCGACGGAGAACCACCGTTGGTCGGTGCCATTTTTGGCTCCGGATCGAGTTGACAAGTAGACATCACCATCAAAAGCATCTGCCTCAGAAACACTTGGTCCGCTCCGAAGGGACACCAAGTTCCGCCTTCGGGGCATTGCATTGATACAAAAAAGGGCCGTGAAGGGTAGTTGTGGACAGGCAGCGAAGGCTGGGCAGCGAAGGCTGGTCCTGGGTGACCGAGGGTAGTTGTGGACAGGCAGCGAAGGCTGGTCCTGGGTGACCGTGTGGGTGACCGCGGATGGTGATCGTGGGTGATCGTGGAGGGTAGTTGTGGACAGGCAGCGAAGGCTGGTCCTGGGTGACCGTGTGGGTGACCGCGGATGGTGATCGTGGGTGATCGTGGACAGGCAAAGAACGGTGGTTGCGGTGGTTGTGGACAGGCAACGATCGCCTCGCGGGTGATCGTGGACAGGCAGAGACAGGATCGTGGACAGGCAGAGATCGCCTCGGAAACCCATCTCCCTGCCCTTGCGCCTGCCCTTGCCACGACCGAGTAGATCATTGGCAAACATGCCCCCCGCTCCCTGCTTCCTGCCCCCTACCCCCCCTCGAACCCCGACAACCCGCGCTCCGCGCCGGGGAGTGATCCGAACGGGCTGGACTTCGTTCTCCCCCGAGCCGCTTGGCACGAGTGCACCGTGACCGGCCAAGAGGTCACGGCGACGCTGCCCACGCCGAGACCTTTGAGCCGGCGCACGATCCAAGCCTCGATCGATCAAGCCTCTTCTTCCGACTTCTGGTCGAGCTCCGCTCGTCCGACGAGCCCGCCGGAGCGATGGACCCGCTCGGTGAGTTCCCCGGGGTCCTTGCTCTTGTCGATCATCTCCTCCGCCGAGATGACCCCTTGGGAGTAGAGCGTCCAGAGGTGGTCGTCGAGGAGCTGCATCCCGAACTTGCGGCCCGTCTGGATCGCCGAGTCGATGCGGAAGGTCTTGTTCTCGCGGATGAGGTTCGAGATCGCCGGCGTCACCACCAGGAACTCGTAGGCGGCGACGCGACCGGGTCGATCGTTGCGGGCGAGCAGCTGCTGGCTCAGCACGCAGAGAAGGCTCGTCGAGAGCTGCACCCGCACCTGGGCCTGCTGGTTGGTCGGGAAGGCGTCGATGATTCGGGTGATGGTGCCCGCGGCGCCGGTGGTGTGGAGGGTTCCGAAGACCAAGTGACCGGTCTCCGCGGCGCGGATCGCCGCCTCCATCGTCTCGAGGTCCCGCATCTCGCCCACGAGGATCACGTCCGGGTCCGATCGCAGCACGCGGCGAAGCGCCTCGGCGAACGTCGGCACGTCGGCGCCCACCTCGCGCTGGTTCACGACCGACTTCTTGTGCCCGTGGTAGTACTCGATCGGATCCTCGACCGTCACGATGTGGCGATCGAAGTTGTTGTTGATGTAGTCGACCATCGTCGCGAGCGTCGTCGTCTTGCCGGAGCCGGTCGGACCCGTGACGACGAACAGCCCTCGCGGACGGCGGACGAGCTCCTGCACGATCGCCGGGAGACCGATCTGCTCGAAGGTCAGCAGGCGGCTTGGAATGAGGCGGAGCACCATGCTGACGTGCCCCTTCTGCCGGAAGATCGAGACACGGAAGCGGGCCTGATCGCCGTAGCCGAAGCCAAAGTCGGTGCCGCCCTTCTCCTGCAGCTCCTGCTGGTTCTTCTCCGGGGTCACGGACTTCATGAGCGCCACCGTGTCATCCGGATCGAGCACCTTGGTCTGGAGCTCGCGGAGCTTGCCGTTGAGGCGGACCGTCGGCTTGCGCCCGACGCTGATGTGGAGGTCGGAGCAATCCTGGCGGATCACCGTGTCGAGGAGTCGATCGATCTGAAGGGTGCTCATGGCGTGGGGTCGCTGCGGTGCGGATGGGGTCGTGACGGACGCGGGCGGAGCGGATCACCGCCGCCGACCGCGCCGATCGGTCAGCGGGAGATCTCGTTCGGGTTGAAGCCCTCGATCTGGGCGAAGCGGGCGACCTCGCCCGGCGTGGTGTCGCCGCGGAGGATCTTGATCTTGCCGTCGCCGAGCAGGCTCCGCATGCCGCTTCGGATCGCGGCCTCGCGGACCTTCGCGATCGGGGCCCGCTGGAAGGCGAGGTCGCGGATCTCGCCGTTCATGATCATCATCTCGAAGATCGCCTTGCGACCGCGGAAGCCCGCGCTGTTGCAGGCGGGGCATCGCCCCGGCTTCGAGACGTTGCCGCGGGCGACCTCCTCGTCGGTGACGCCCACGAGCCGAAGCATCTTGAGGTCCGGCTCGGGATCGGGCTGTCGGCACTTCTGGCAGAGCATGCGGATGAGCCGCTGCGCCATGATCGCCTGGATCGAGCTCGCGACGAGGAACGGCTTCACGCCCATGTCGACGAGTCGGGTGATCGCCGAGGGCGCGTCGTTGGTGTGAAGCGTCGAGAAGACGAGGTGACCGGTGAGCGCGGCCTGGATCGCGATGTCGGCGACCTCGCGGTCGCGGATCTCGCCGACGAGGATCACGTTCGGCGCCTGCCGGAGCATCGACTTCAGGATGATCGGGAAGGTGAGTCCGATCGCCTCCTTCACCTGCACCTGATTGATCCCCTTGAAGTTGTACTCCACGGGATCCTCGGCGGTGATGATCTTCTTGTCCGGGCGGTTGAGGACGTCGAGCGCCGAATAGAGCGTGGTCGTCTTGCCCGATCCGGTCGGTCCGGTGACGAGGAAGATCCCGTTCGGTCGGCGGATCACCCTGTTGAAGACGTCGAGGTTGTCCGTCTCGAAGCCGAGGTTCACGAGGCCGATCCGCACCGAGTCGGGCCGCAGGATCCGCATCACCACGCTCTCGCCGTGGTACGCGGGGCAGCACGAGACGCGGAAGTCGATCTGCGTGCCGTCGACCATCATCTTGATGCGGCCGTCCTGCGGGACGCGCCGCTCGGCGATGTTCACGCCCGCCATGAGCTTCAGGCGGGCGAGGATCGACGACTGCATGCGCTTCGGCAGGTTGTCGCGGACGTGGCAGTGCCCGTCGATGCGGTAGCGGAGCAGCACCCGGTCCGCCATCGGCTCGACATGGATGTCGGACGCCCGGCCGCGCACCGCCTCGATGATGATCCGGCTGCAGAGCCGGACGATCGCCGAGTCGCCGCCCGCCTCCACGTCGATCGAGCTGTCGATCGAGGTGTCGACGCTCTTGTCGACGGTCACGTCCACCGAGTCGGTGACGAGGCTCTCCTTCGAGAGCATGCTGCTCGACCCGCCCGCCGCGCCGCCTCCGCCGCCGCCGGTCTTGGCGGCGATGAAGTCCTGGATCTGCGAGCGCGGGGCGATGGCGGTGTCGATCTCCGCGTTCAGTCGGAACCGCAGCAGGTCGAGCGTCTCGAGATCCATCGGATCATGGATCAGGAGCTTGATGCGACCGCCTTGCTTCTGCAGCGGAAGCACCAGGTACTTCTTCACCAGGTCGTCCGACATCAGCGACAGGTCGATCCGGTTGCTGTGCTCGGGACGATCGAGGTTGAGGAACTCGACGCCGAACTGCTCGGCGAGCGCCCGCGCGACGTGCTCCTCCTTGCAGGCGCCCGCCTCGATCAGCGCCTCGCCGATCCGCTTGCCGCCGGAGCGACCCGCCGTCACCGCCGCGTCCACCTGCGCCTGCGTGGCATGCCCCGCGGCGACGAGCAACTCACCGAGCTTCTTGCGGACCTTGCGTGCCACGAGGGACTCCGGCGAAGCGAGGAAGCCTCCCGCCGCCCACGGCGGGCGGAGGCGCGCGAATCACTAGTATGCGGCGGTGGGACACAAGGGGCAAACGAAGGAGCACGCGACGCGACTCGCGCCGCAGGCACCGAAGGTGCTGGTCACCGCCGGACCGACCCACGAGCCCATCGATCCGGTCCGCTTCATCGGCAATCGCTCCTCGGGTCGGCTCGGGATCGCGATCGCGATCGAGTCCGTCCGCCGGGGCACTCCGACGACGCTTCTCCTCGGACCGGTCGGGGAGCTCGTGGGATCGGAGGATCCGCGGCTCGTGATCCGGCGGTTCCGCACCGCGGCGGAACTCGAGGCGCTCTTGCGGGAGGAGTCGCCCCGAGCGTCGCTGGTCGTGATGACCGCCGCGGTCGCCGACTTCCGGCCGCGGCAGGTCGCGACGACCAAGATCCCCCGCGGTCGCACCGTGGAGGAGGGTCTCCGGCTCGACCTCGAGCCGGTGCCCGACCTCGTCGCGGCGCTCGCCGCGCGGCGACCGCCCGGGCAGCGGATCTGCGGGTTCGCCCTCGAGTCGGCGGAGCGCCTCGAGGCTCGGGCGATGGAGAAGCTCCGGACCAAGGGTCTCGACGCCGTGGTCGCCAACCCGCTCGAGACGTTGGACGCCCCCACGATCGCCGGGCGGCTCCTGCATGCCAATGGTCGGGTCGAACTGCCGCCCGGTCATCCATCGCCGCTCGGGAAGGAGGCGTTCGCGGCATGGCTCCTCGATCGCCTCATGTCGGGCGATGCAGCGTCAGGAGCCTGACTCGAGCGAACGAAGGCACGCCTCGAGTGCGAGCACGGCGAACGAGGTGCCGTAGGCGTGCCCGTAGCCGTACATCGGGAAGTCGAGCCACGACCCGTCCTCGCCCTGGATGCCGGCAAGCACGTCGATGAGCCAGGTCGAGTAGTCGCGGCGCGGCGTCATCGGCAGCAGCGCCGCCGCCTCCGCCGCGTAGAAGTGCCCGTAGAGGTAGTAGTAGCCGGAGGTCTGGTAGTACGCCTCGTGCGGTCGCGGGCGACCCAGACCGATCTGCATGTACTTGTGGTCCTGCCGCATCCGGGAGAGACCCGCCTCGAGCTCCGCGAGGTCCACGCCGCGGGCGTAGAGATGGAGCGCCAGGTTGCAGGGTTGGCTGCGACCGAGCGAGCCCGCGACCATGTTGTAGGGCGCGCCGGGTCGGAGTTGGGCATAGGTGCCGTACACGTACGCGCCGCTCGGCAGGCGCAATCGCTCGACGACCGCGAGCCCCTCCTCGAGCTTCAGGGGCGGGAACGCCCGCCCGACCGCCTCCGCGTCCCGCACCGCGAGCAGCACCGAGGCAGTGTTGAAGCTCGTGGTCATGTCGCCCGAGGGCACCGCCATCTGGTGATCGAAGTCGTAGTAGCCCCAGCCGCCGTCGGCGGCCTGCGTCGAGATCAGGAGGGAGAGCTCTCGGTCGAGCAGTCGACGCAGCGACGAGTCCTGATCTGGGAGCAGTCCCGACGCGAGGAGCCTCGCCGCCGCCTGGGTCAGATAGGTGTGGGTCCACACGTTGTAGAAGGTGTCGCCGTTCGCCCGGAGGCTGGGCTCGACCGCGACGAGGTAGGCGACGCCCCGCCGCAGCGCCTCCATCGCCGCGGCATCCCGCCGCGCCGGCTCGATCAGCGCCATCACCGCAAGCCCGCTCGTCGAGTCCTTGAACGCCCGATGGCTTGCCACCGTGCCGAGGTAGATCTCCATCGGTCGCGCGGACTCGAAGCTGCCCCAGGAGCCGTCGGGGTTCTGGTGGTCGATCAGCCAGCGCACGCCGCGGTCAAGCGCCGCGCGACCGACCGGGTCCATCGACTCGGTCGACGAGACCGTCGCGCGAGGCGTCGTCGATCTCCTCGCCGGATCCACGGGCGCGCGGCACGAGCCCGCCATGAGGACGCCGGTCACCGCCACGACGGCGGCAATCACGGCTCGACGACCGGCGAGGACGCGGGATCCCATCGGGACGTCGTGCATCAGGACCCGGTCCCGTCCTCGGCGGGCGGATCGGGCACGACGACGCGGTCGCCCGGCACGAGCCCCTCGACGATCTCGACGAGGGTCGAGCCGCGCCGACCGACCACGACCTCTCGCTCGACCTCGCGACCATCGAGGATCACGACGAGGAAGTCTCGACCATCCCGCGAGGAGACCGCGACCTTCGGCACCGCGAGCACCGGCTCGGTCCGGTGGGTCGCCGAGACCTTGCCCTCGAGCCCGACGAGCATCCGCGAATCGGCCGCGCCGACCTCGACCTCCGCGGGGAAGACCGTGCCGTCGCCATCGGGCATCCCGACGCTCGAGACCCCCTTCACCTCGCCCGCCGCCGAGAGTCCCGCGACCGCCGGCAGCGTCACCGCGACCGCCTGACCGGGGGCGAGCCAGCCGCGGTCCTGCGGCGAGAGGCGCAGGTCGATGCGGAAGGCGGAGACGTCGAGCAGCTCGGCGAAGGTCTGCCGCGCCGAGAGGTCGTCGCCCGGCTCGAGCGAGATCGCGGTGAGGATCCCGCTCGCGGGCGCCTTCACCTCGAGCGACGACAAGTCCGCCTCGAGGTCCTCGACCTGCTCCGCGAGATCCTCGAGCTCGCGCTCGGCGTCCGCGAAGGCGAGGCGGCGCCGGATCGCCTCGAGCCTCGACATCACCTCGGCATGGGCGAGGTCCTGGGCGCTGAGTCGCGCCTGGTCCTCCACGTCCCGGTCGCGCTCGGCGCGGCGGACGGTGAGGTAGAGCTCGTGATCGATCGAGGCGAGGGCGAGGCTCTCCTTCGCGCGGGAGAGCGCCCGACGCGATCGCTCGAGGACGATGTCCTTCGTCTCGTTCGCGAGGCTGGTGCCGCGGTACATCGCCTCGAGCTGGTCGAGCTCCTGCTGCTGGTTCGTGAGCCAGTCCTCGCTGCCCTGGAGCTCGAGCACGGCGCCGCGGAGCTGCCGCTCGCTCTCGATCGCCCGGTGCCGCTCGAGCGCCCGCTCCGCCCGCTCCGCCGCGAGCCGCGTGCGCTCGAGGCGGGTCAGACCCTCCTCCTCCGCCACCTTCTGCTCCTCGCGAAGGAGGTCGAGCCGAAGCGTGGACTCCTCGAGGCGGATCCGCGCGCGATCAAGCTCCTTGGCGAGGTCCTCGGCATCGATCCGCAAGATCACCTCGCCCTCCTCGACGACCCCGCCCCGCCGCAGCACTTCCGCCACCACGAACGACCCGCGGAACGCCTTCGGCACGAGGCGGAGTCCCCGCGAGCGGATCGCCTCGAGGCGCCCCTTCACATCGAGGACGAGCTCGATCGGCGTCTCCTCCACCGTCCACGGAGGCGCGGCGATCGAGGCGGGGATCGCCAAGGCGGCGGCGAGGGTCGCGGCAGCGAGGCGGGTCGGGGCACGGTTCGGCATCACGAGCTCCTCGGGGGCGGCGACGAAGGCGGGGACGAACTTCTCCATCGTTATACTCCCGCCCCCTCGCGACGGCGGCAGGTCGCGGGGGAATCGGACGATGCGACGCTGCGTCGCGATCGCCCAACCCCCCGCTCGACGCCGCAGGTCGGAGGCATCACATGCAGCTTGGGATGATCGGGCTCGGTCGCATGGGCGCGAACATGGTCCGCCGCCTCATGAAGGCGGGTCACCAATGCGTCGTCTTCGACGTGAATCCGGCGGCGGTCAAGTCGCTCGCCGCCGAGGGCGCCATCGGCGCGAGCTCCCTCAAGGACCTCTGCAGCAAGCTCTCGGGTCCGCGGGCGATCTGGATGATGGTCCCGGCCGCCCTCGTCGACTCGATGATCGCCGACCTCCGCCCGCTCGTCGCGAAGGACGACTGCCTGATCGACGGCGGGAACTCCTACTACCGAGACGACATCCGCCGCGCGAAGGAACTCTCCTCCGCCGGCATCCACTACGTCGACTGCGGCACCTCGGGCGGCGTGTGGGGGCTCGAGCGGGGCTACTGCCTGATGATCGGCGGCGAGAAGAGCGTGGTCGGTCGGCTCGATCCGATCTTCAAGGCGCTCGCACCCGGGAAGGGCTCGATCGATCCGACCCCGGGTCGCCCCGCGAACCGCGGCACCGCCGACTTGGGCTATCTCCACTGCGGTCCCTCCGGCGCGGGGCACTTCGTGAAGATGGTCCACAACGGGATCGAGTACGGGATCATGGCGGCGTACGCCGAGGGTCTCAACATCATCCAGAACGCCGACGCGGGACTCCGCAAGCAGGACGTGGACGCGGAGACCACGCCGCTGCGGGACCCCGACGCGTACAAGTTCCAGATCGACATCAGCGACGTCGCCGAGGTCTGGCGCCGCGGCAGCGTCGTCGGCTCATGGCTCCTCGACCTCACCGCCGCCGCGCTCGTGAAGGATCCGAGCCTCAAGGACTTCGAGGGTCGCGTGAGCGACTCCGGCGAAGGTCGCTGGACGCTCGAGGCGGCGATCGACGAGGGCGTGCCGGCGCCGATCCTCGCGACGGCGCTCTTCAACCGATTCAACAGCCGCGGGCACGCCGACTTCGCGGACAAGATCATGTCCGCGCAGCGATTCCAGTTCGGCGGTCACCTCGAGAAGAAGGCCTGATCGGATCTGCTCGGATCCCCCAACGCCGATCGCCCTGCGGTCGCGAGGAGTCCCCATGACCACTCCCCTGCCCTCGGACGCCCTGGTCTTCTTCGGAGCCACCGGCGACCTCGCCTTCAAGCAGATCTTTCCCAGCCTCCAGGCGCTCGCGAAGCGCGGTCACCTGAACGTGCCGGTGATCGGCGTCGCCAAGGATGCGTGGAGCGACGATCAGCTTCGGCAGCGGGCGACCGAGAGCCTCAAGACCCATGGGGGCGTGGATCCGGCGGCGTTCAAGATCCTCTCCGACCGGCTCCGCTACGTGGGCGGCGACTACGCGGACGCCGCGACCTTCGCGAGGCTCAAGACGGCGCTCGGCGGCGCGAAGCGTCCGCTGCACTACCTCGCCATCCCGCCGGTCCTCTTCGGGAAGGTCGCGGAGCAGCTCAAGGCGTCCGGCTGCGCCGACGGGGCGAGGGTGGTCGTCGAGAAGCCCTTCGGTCGCGACTCCGAGTCGGCGAGGGCGCTGAACGCGACGCTGCACTCGGCGTTCCCCGAGGAGTCGATCTTCCGGATCGACCACTTCCTCGGGAAGGAGCCGGTCCAGAACATCCTCTACTTCCGCTTCGCCAACACCTTCCTTGAGCCGGTCTGGAACCGACACTTCATCGACCACGTGCAGATCACCATGGCGGAGGACTTCGGCGTGCAGGGTCGCGGCGTCTTCTACGACGCGACCGGCTGCATCCGCGACGTCATCCAGAACCACCTGCTGCAGATCGTCTCCTGCCTCGCGATGGAGGCGCCGCATTGGGATGACCCGGAGTCCGTGCGCGACCAGAAGGTGGGACTCCTCAAGAGCATCCATCCCCTCACGACCGAGCACGTGACCCGCGGTCAGTTCGTCGGCTATCACGCCGAGCCGGGCGTGAAGCCCAACTCGACCGTCGAGACCTATGCGGCGGTGAAGTTCGAGATCTCCGACTGGCGATGGGACGGCGTCCCTTGGTACATCCGCACCGGCAAGCGGATGCCGATGACCACCACCGAGATCCGGGTGCAGTTCCGCCGTCCGCCCTCGGTGGTCTTCCCCGAGAATCAGGTGCCGCCGGCGAACTACCTCCGGATCCAGATCAAGCCGCGGATCGAGGTCGATCTGGGCGTGCGGGCGAAGAAGCCAGGCATCGCGATGGCTGGCGAGGACGCGGTGCTCTCGGCGGTGGACACCGATCCGGACATGATGGAGGCGTACGAGCGTCTCCTCGGGGACGCCCTCCGAGGCGACGCGACGCTCTTCTCGCGTCAGGACGAGGTGGACGGGGAGTGGCGGATCGTGGATGGCATCCTCGGCGACAAGACCCCCTGCTACCTCTACCAGCCCGGAACGTGGGGTCCGGAGGAGTGCAATCAGGTCGTCATGCCGCCCGAGGGCTGGCACAACCCCGGCGGTTGACTCGACAATTCGTGGAGTTTCGCCAGATCTCCGCCGGTGTTTCTTGACGACCCGGCGTGCTGGGTCATGTTTCTCCCGTAGACATCCTGCGGGAAGAGGGCTGCCTTGGCGGACCTCTTCCCGCGATTCGTTTTGAGATTGCTTCGTTTCGAGATTGCTTCGTTTTGAGATTGCTCGAAGGGGACGGGTCGGAGCGGGCTCCGAGGGGAGTCGCCCCGGTTGCCTGCATCGCCCTCCGCCTACCCGGCAGCGCGGGTCTCGT
>VGXO01000028.1 GCA_016873275.1 Phycisphaerae bacterium | reverse complement strand
TCGCGGTCGCGGCCACCGCCGCCACCGCCACCGTAGCCGCCACGACCGCCGCCGCCGCCGAAGCCGCCGCGACCGCCGCCGCCACCACCGAAGCCGCCGCGACCGCCACCACGGTTGCCGCCGCCGCCGGGACCGTCGGTCCGGGGACGAGCCTCGTTGACGTTGATGGTGCGACCATCGACGTCCTTGCCGTTGAGCTGCTCGATCGCCGCCTTCGCCTGGGTGTCGTCAGGCATGGTCACGAAGGCGAAGCCGCGAGGGCGACCGGTCTCACGGTCGGTCGCGATGAAGACCTCCTCGACCGCCCCGTGGGCGGCGAACAACTGCTGGAGGGTCCCCTCGCTGGTCTTGAAGTTCAGGTTACCGACGAAAATCTTCACAAGCGCATTCCTACTGAGGCCTTTGGAACTCGGACAGTCGGCTGAGCGGCCTCAGGGCGTTGCGCAGTCGGACCGGAGCGGCAGGGTCTACCGCCGGGCGGAGTGTACCAGTCCCCCTCGCCTGTCAAGGCAACGTTGGCGACCTTCGGTCGGAATCTCCGACGGAGGGTCCATGGCTCGTGGCTCACCGGCGACGCGACCACGCGACCCGATTGCCGCGCGAACGCTTGGTGGAAGCCGCTGCCGATCGGCGTCCGACAGAGGACTGAAGGCTCGATCTGTCAACGACTTGTGATCGTCTCGCATCGCCCCCGACCAGTCCTCGCGCCGAGGCGGATCAAGTCGCTCGCGAGCGCCGACGACGATCCGCCGCGAGGTTGAGTTCCGGGTCGATCAGGCGTCATCGGGCGTGATCGATCGAGCACCATCGGCGGGCAAGTCATTGCGTCCAAGCGATCTCTTGGTGACAATGCGGGGCTCTCGTTGGGGCGGTCACGGGACCGCTCCTCACTTTGCCCCCACCTCGCAAAGGACAGCGCCCTCTATGGCCAGCCGTCGCGTCGAACTTCTCCTCAGCCGCACCGTCGAGCACCTCGGTCTCGTCGGGGACGTCGTCAAGGTCCGATCGGGCTACGCCCGCAACTACCTCCTTCCGATGGGAGTCGCGGAGCCGCCGAGTGCGGAGCGGATCGAGGCGTTGAAGGAGGCCCGCGCGGTCGCCCAAGCCGAGCTCGCCGCGCTGCGGGCGGCTCGCGCCGAGATCGTCGAGAAGCTCACTGACTGCGAGGTCAAGCTCGTCCGCTCCTGCAACGATCAGGGCGTCCTCTACGGCTCGGTCACCCAGCGGGACATCTCCGACGGTCTCGTCGAGATGGGCTACTCGGTCGACATGCGGGCGGTGCGCCTGAGCCAGCCGATCCGCCGGGTCGGCTCGCAGCAGGTCCTGATCCAGTTTGACCGCGAGCTGAAGCAGCAGATCACCGTCAAGGTCCTGCCCGATCGCGAGCTCGAGGAGTTCATGCAGGCGACCGAGGAGGTCGTCGAGGAGGCTCCGACCGAGGAGGCGCCCGCCGAGGAGTCGGCGCCGGCGAAGGACTCCGCCCCGGCGGCGACCGAGGAGTCGACCGGCGGCAAGTCCGGCAAGTCCGGCAAGTCCGGCAAGTCCGGCAAGGGCTCCGCGGGCTCGAAGGACTCGAAGGACTCGAAGGGCTCGAAGGGCTCGAAGGGCTCCGAGGCGAAGGCGGCGAAGGCGGCGAAGGGCGAGTGAGCCTCGAGTCGCGCGATCGCCCCGCGCCGACCTGACGCGGACCTGACGCAGACTTGACAAGAAATCGTCTTCATGCCGTCGACCGTCGCGGTCCGACGCGGCGGTATCGTCCGCTGTTGCCGGATCGCGAAGGTTGCCGATCACCCTTCGTCGCCGGTCGCAGGCGGACCACGGACGATCCGCCGTCGCCCGAGCTCGAGACCTCAGATCCCATGCCGACCACCACCGCTCGCCGTCACGTCCTTCCGAGCGTGCGTCGTTCGCTCACCCACAAGTTCTCGATCGGAAGCCATGAGGGCTACCTGACCGTCGGGCTGTTCGACGACGGTCGTCCGGGCGAGATCTTCATCAAGATGAGCAAGGAGGGCTCGACGCTCTCGGGGCTCATCCAGGGCTTCTGCAGGGCGTTCAGCCTCGCCCTGCAGTTCGGGCTCTCGACCGAGGAGGCGGTGGAGCGCTTCCGCGGCATGCGGTTCGAGCCGTCGGGACCCACCAACAACCCTGAGATCCCCGAGGCGACGAGCATCCTCGACTACGTCGCCCGCTATCTCGAGCTGCACTTCGCCCGCGAGGGCAGCTCGAGCCAAGTTGCCTGACGACCTGACGCCTGACGACTCCAGCTCAGCGTCGCGCGTCCTTCGCACTCGAGTTCCCCGGCGCGAGCCGCTTCAGCAGCACGCGAAGCAGCGTCTCGCGCTCCAAGTACTTGCTTGGCGGGCGGTAGTAGACCTCGACCACGCCCTCGCCGTCGGGGGTGCCGATCACCCGCACCGTGCCGGCGGCGCCGCGGAGGCACGCCTCGAGGGGGGCGGGATCGGCGACCCGGAAGACCACGTCCGGCTCGCGGACGAGCACGGCACGCACGCCGAGGATCGCCGCGGAGAGCCGCAGCCGCGCGAGGTCGAAGAGCCGCTCGACCCCGCTCGGGGGAGCGCCGTACGCCCCGACGAGCGCGTCGCGCGCCGCGTCGAGCGACTCCATCGTCTCCGCCTGCGCGAGGCGCCGGTACGCCTCCATGCGGCGGGCGTCGGAGGGGATGTACCCGCGCGGAATGATGCCCGCGAGCCCGACGTCGACGAGCGTGTCGACCGGCGTCAGGGGCTTCTCGTGGCGAAGCTCCCGCACCGCGTCCTCGAGGAGCCGACAGTACATCTCGTAGCCCACCGCGGCGATGTGCCCGCTCTGCTCCTTGCCGAGCAGGTTGCCGGCGCCGCGGATCTCGAGGTCGCGCATCGCGATGCGGAAGCCGGCGCCGAGCATCGAGTGGTCCTCGATCGCCTGCAGGCGCCGCTTCGCGTCCTCGGTGAGCCTCCGCTTCTGCGGCAGGAGCAGGTAGCAGTACGCGCGATGCCGGGAGCGACCCACGCGACCGCGGAGCTGGTGAAGCTCCGAGAGCCCGAACATGTGGGCGTTGCTCACGATCATGGTGTTCGCGGTCGGGATGTCGAGCCCGCTCTCGATGATCGCGGTCGAGACGAGGATGTCCGCCTCGCGGCGCATGAACGCCCGCATGACCGACTCGAGCTCGTGCGGATCCATCTGCCCGTGCCCCACCACCACGCGGGCGTCGGGGGCGAGCCCATGCACGAAGTCGGCGACCTCCTGCAGGTCGCCGATGCGGTTGTGCACGAAGAAGACCTGCCCCTCGCGGGCAAGCTCCCGGTCGATCGCCTGCTTGAGGCGCTTCGGGTTGAAGGGGATCACCTCGGTGACGATCGCCCGGCGATCGACCGGCGGCGTGGTGAGGCTCGAGATGTCGCGGATCCCCAAGAGCGCCATGTGCAGCGTGCGGGGGATCGGCGTCGCGCTCAGCGTGAGGACGTCGGCGGTCACGCGGAGTTGCAGCAGCCGCTGCTTGTGCTCGACGCCGAAGCGCTGCTCCTCGTCGACGACCACCAGCCCGAGGTCCTTGAACGACACGTCCTTGGAGAGGATCCGATGGGTCCCGACGAGGACGTCGATCCGACCCGCCGCCGCGTCCTCGAGGATCTGCTTCTGCTCCGCGGGTCCCTTGAAGCGGCTCAGGCTCTCGACCCGGAACGGATATCCCGCGAAGCGCTCGCGGAAGGTCCCCTCGTGCTGCTCGGCGAGCACGGTGGTCGGCACGAGCACCGCGACCTGCGTGCCCGCCTCGACCGCCTTGAACGCCGCGCGGATCGCGACCTCGGTCTTGCCGAAGCCGACGTCGCCGCAGACGAGGCGGTCCATCGGTCGCGGGCTCTGCATGTCCCGCTTGACCGCGGCGATCGCCGCGAGCTGGTCCTCGGTCTCCTCGTAGGGGAACGACGCCTCGAACTCCCGCATCCACGCGGTGTCCTCGGGATGCCGGATGCCCGGCGACGACTCCCGCGCCGCCTGCACGCGGAGCATCTCCGCGGCGAGGTCGCGGACCGCCTCGGCGACCTGCTCCTTCTGCCGCCGCCAGCGCCGCCCGCCGAGCATCGACCGCTTCGGCGCCGCGCTCGCGGCGCCGACGTAGCGCTGCACCAGCTCGATCCGCGTCGCCGGCACGTGGAGGAGCGCCTTCCCGTCGAACTCGAGGAGGAGGTACTCCTGCTCCGGCTTGTCGCCCTCCGCGAGCGTGGTGAGCCCGACGAAGCGGGCGATGCCCTGATCGCGGTGGACCACGAAGTCGCCCGGCTCGAACTCGAGGAACGCCTCGCGGATGCGACCGCCGCCGAGCCGGCGTCCGCGCCGCCGGGCGTGCCAGCGATGGAGGATCTCGTGCTCGGGAACGAGGGCGAGCGGTCGCGGGCGCTCGGTCCCGCGCCAGGTGAACCCGCGGTGGAGGTAGCGCTCCTCGATCGCGATCGCGCGACCGCCGAGCGTCTCCCGCACGAGCTCCCCCACCCGCTGCGCCTGACCCGGCGTGTCGGCGAGCACCACCACCTCCGCCGCCTCGGCAAGCTCGTCGAGCTCCGCGAACGCCGCGGGCACGCCCTCCGAGAACGCCGGAATCGGCTCGACCGGAAGCTCGACCGCGCGGTGCGGCGCTTGCCCCTCGGAGAACTGGCTCGCGTCGACCACGCTGAAGGCTCGCTCGGTGATCGACTTCAGCACCGCGGGCGGTCCATGCACCGACCTCGCCCCGGAGACCCGCTCGTAGTAGCCGCGACCCTGCTCGACGAGCTCGGAGAGCTCGACGAGCAACGCCACGCTCCCCTCCGGCATCACCTCCGGCAGGAGCACCGTCCCCTCGTCCTCCGCGATCGACTCGAGCGACGCGCCGACCACCTCGACCTTGTCGAGCCGGCGGTCCGACGCCTGCGTCGCGACGTCCACCTCGAAGAGACGCTCCACCGCGTCCCCGAAGAGGTCGAGGCGGAAGGGCGTCAGACCGCCCGGCGGAAACACGTCGAGGATCCCCCCGCGCACCGCGAACTCGCCGGGGCTCTCGACGGCGGTCGCCCGCCGGTATCCCGCGTCCGCGAGCCACGCCGCGAGCTCCGCGGGATCGACCCGATCGCCGGGTCGGATCGTCCGCAGCATGCGGGCGAGCCGCGTCGGCGTCGGCACCCCCTGCATGAGCGCCGCGATCGGCGCGACGACGATCCCCGGATCGGCACCGAGACGCAGGTCGCGGGCGAGGGTCAGGCGCGCCGAGAGCAGCTCGAGGCTCGTCGTCGACTCGCCGGGCAGGACCTCGAGCGCCGGGAAGAGCCTCGCCGGGATCGCGAGGTCCGCCAGCTCGTCGATCGCCTCCTCCGCCTCGTCGAGATGCGCGACGAGGAGGAGCACCGCGCGGCTCGTCCGGCGCCGGATCGCCGCCGCGAGCACCACCGCCATCGAGCCGGCAAGACCACGCACGGTGCTCGCCCCGCCCTGCTCGACGAAGGAGGCGAGGCGGGCGATCACCGGATCCTCGACGATCACGTCGAGCCACGCCGGCGCGGACGGCGGCGACTCGCTCGTTGATCGCTCCGAGGTCACCTGCTCGACTCCGGAGCCGTGCTCGCGTCCCGATCGAACACGAGCCACGGCTCCATGAGCCGGAGCGTCCGGGGACCGATCCCCCGCACGTCGAGCAAGTCCTGCGGCGCCTCGAACGCGCCGTGCTCCTGCCGATGGCGGTCGATCAGCATCGCGCGGCGCTCGCCGATTCCGGGGAGCAGCATGAGCTCCTCGACCGGCGAGGAGGAGGGATCGATGAACGCCCGCGCCTCGACCGGCTGCGGCGCGACCGGCGTGCGGGGCGCGAGGACGAGCAGCAGGAGGCTGCACCCGAGGACCGCCGGCGCCGCGGCACGGGGCGGCGAGCACCCAATCGCCGCGCCCTGCCTCGCCTCGCGACCCGACTCAGTCCGCGTGGTCATCGCTCGACCCGCGGGCTCGTCGGTCGATGCGCCTGGAACAGCCCGTCGGGAAGCTCGAGCGCCTCCCCGCGAAGCGCCTCTCGGATCGCCTCGAACCTCGAGGCGGCGGGCTTTGCCCGACCGGACGCGTCGTAGAGCCCGGCTCGTCCGGGGTGGTCCGCGCGATCGAGGAGGGCGCTCCACGCGACCGCGGTGAAGCGAGGTCGCGCGAGGAGGATCGGCAGCGCCTCGCCGAGCCACGCCGCCTGCCGGAGCGGATCCCACGCCCCATGCCATCCGCTGGGGTCGCCGGCGCACGGCTCGGAAGGTGCCCCGAGCGCGGTCACCACCACGTGCCGCTCCGGGTTCACGAACCGATCGGCAAGCGCCGCGAGCTCCGCGAGGTCGCGGCACCCCTCGACGCTCTCGCCCATGACCAGGCGCAACCCCACCGAGTCGAAGTGAATGCCCTCCTCGCCGATGCGCCGGATGAAGCGCAGCGGACCGATCCCCTCGGGCTTCATCCACCGCCGCTCCGCGAAGGGATCGGTGATCTCGATGAGGATCTTGCCCTCCGGATGCAGCTGCCGCACCAGCACGCTCGCCATCCGCACGAGCGCGATCGCGCGGGTGACCTCGTCGTCGTCGGACGCCGACGAGGCGAGTCCCGACGCGATGTTCCAGAGGGCGACGGCGCCGCGGTAGCGGGTGACCATCTGCTCGGCGAAGGCGAACGCAGCGTCGCGCACCGCCGACGCATCGCCGCGGCGGGCGAGCACCCAGTCCGGCAGGAAGTCGAGCGAGAGGTCGACGAGCGGACCGCACAGGATCCGCCGACGGGCCCTCGAGAGCGCGACCATCCAGCGGTCGAGGCGATCGAAGGCGAAGCGTCCCTGGCTCGGCTCGATCTCCGCCCAACGGACCGGCAGCGAGACCAGACCGAACGGCTCGAGATGCCTGGACTCGGCGAGCTTCGGAGGTAGGGCGAGGTCGATCTCGAGCCCGAACGAGGCGTCGGACACCTTCTTCCCGGAGTACTTGCGGCGGATCTGGATCCGCGCGTGCGCCGAGGCGAGGCGCTCCGACGCATCGAGTCCGGCGATGAGGCTCTCTCGCGCAAGGCGAGCGGAGCGACGGGGATCCGGCTCGGTGGTCGCCCGACCGAGCAG
Source organism: Phycisphaerae bacterium (assembly GCA_016873275.1). GTDB lineage: Bacteria > Planctomycetota > Phycisphaerae > Phycisphaerales > SM1A02 > VGXO01. The sequence continues at coordinate 31,392 of VGXO01000028.1, read as the reverse complement.
GTCTCGCGCCTCCTCGAAGCGCGCGGTGGCGTCGGGTGCAAGTTCGCCCTCGAACATCCCCCACTCCTCGCCCTTGGCGAGATAGAGCTTGATCCGGTGCCGGGCCAGCTCGTAGAGGAGCGGATACGGCTCGGTCCGTGGCGGCAGCAGGGTGGTCTGCAGGCGGAGGACTCCCGCCGGGCCCGCGTCGATCGGGAGCGAGAGCGCCGCCGTGCCCGACTCGCGCGTCTCGAGGCGGAGAAGCCCTGCCGGCTCGAGCGTTGCTCGACCCGGGATCGGCAGGCCGTCGGCGCCAAGACCGATGGCTCGAGCCGCGAGGTCGGGCGTGACCCCGTCCTCCTCCTCGAGGCGGAAGAGCCAGGTACTCATGCCCGGATCCTCTCGCCCCTCCGCTCGTGCAAGGCGCGCGGCCGAGTCGGCTCGGCGTCGGGGGCGGCGGAGGTCATCGCTGGGCGTGGCTCAGGGCGTTTCAACGGGCGATCGGCGGGGATCCGCGGTCGGGTCGGCACGAAGGAGAGGCGACTGGAGAGATGACGGGAAGAGTCCGGCCGCCTCGCCTCGACCGCGGTCGAGGCGGGGCGTTAGTGTAGCGGTCGGGGGTGCGCGTCCCGTCGCCGCGGCGGTTCGGCGCGCCGCCTCGACCGGCGCCGGAGAATGCCCCGCATGAACGTCTCCGTCCTCTCGACCCGGGAGGTCGCAATCTCCTCGACGAACCTCGCGCTCCCGGGACGGCGGACCGGCAAGGTGCGCGACCTCTACGAGCTGCCGCCCGACCTCGATGGCGGCCGCCGGCTCCTCGTGATCGCGACCGACCGGGTGAGCGCCTTCGACGTCGTGCTGCCGGAGGCGGCGCCGGGCAAGGGTCGGCTGCTCACCCAGATCAGCCTCTGGTGGTTCCGTCGCCTGCGTCGCCTCGGGATCGTCCCCGATCACGTGATCCACGCCGACGTGGATGCAGTGCCGCAGCTTCGTCCCGAGGACCGCCCCCTGCTCCGCGACCGGATCATGGTCTGCCGCGCCGCGAAGGTCGTGCCGATCGAGTGCGTCGCCCGTGGCTTCCTCGCCGGAAGCGCGCTCGCGGAGTACCGCCGCCACGGCACCGCCTGCGGCGTGCGGCTCCCCGCGGGCCTGCGACCGGGGGATGCGTTCCCCGAGCCGATCTTCACTCCCGCGACGAAGGCCGCCGAGGGTCACGACGAGAACATCTCCTTCGAGCGGGGCGCTGAGGTCGTCGGCGAGCCGCTCATGCGGGCGCTCCGCGACCGGACGCTTCGCCTCTACGCCGCGGCGCGGGAGATCGCCGCGGCAAAGGGTCTGGTCCTCGCCGACACCAAGTTCGAGTTCGGACTTGCCCTCGATCCGTCGGGGCGCCCGACGGAGGAGCTGCTCCTCGTCGACGAGATCCTCACGCCCGACAGCAGCCGCTGGTGGCCCGCCGAGGAGCTCGGCAAGGGCGTCATCCCGCGCGGCTTCGACAAGCAGCCGCTCCGCGACTGGCTCCAGTCGGAGGTGGACGCCGGGCGATGGGACAAGACGCCTCCGGGACCGGCGGTGCCGGAAGTCGTCCAGACCGCCTTGCTCGATGCCTATGCCGAGGTCGGTCGCCGGCTCGGCGCGATCTGACTGGCTCGATCGTGCACGGCGAGGAGGCGCCTCGAAGGCGTCATCCCCGCTCCGCGGCGTCCACGCAGTTGCGAAGCAGCATCGCGACGGTCATCGGTCCCACGCCCCCCGGGACCGGCGAGAGGTGACCCGCCACGCCCTGCACCGACTCGAAGTTCACGTCGCCGACGGTCTGCACGCCGGAGGGACCGTCGATCCGATGGATGCCGACGTCGATGACCACGCCGCCGGGCTTCACCCACGACGAGTCGACGAGCCGCGGCACCCCCGCCGCCGCGACGAGCACGTCCGCCTCGCGGGCGATCGAGGGAAGATCGCGGGTGAACTTGTTGGTCGAGATCACCGTCGCCTCCGCGCGCATCAGGAGCACGGCGATCGGCTTGCCGACGATGTTGCTCGCCCCGACGACGACGCACCGCTTGCCACGGAGCTCGATGCCGGTCGACTCGATCATCTCGAGCACCGCCCGCGCCGTGCAGGGCACGAGGCTGCGGCGACCGTAGACGACGTTTCCGATGTTCGCGGGGTTGACGCCCTCGACGTCCTTCTCCGGGACGATCAGCGACTGCACCCGCTCGGTGTCGACGCCGAGCGGCAGCGGCAGGTGCACCATGATCGCCCGCACGGAGTCGTCGGTGTCGAGGAGGAGCACCCGCCCGGCGACGTCCTCGTAGGTGGCGTCCTCCGGAAGGCGGTGCAGCCGGTAGTCGATCCCGACCGCCGTGCAGGTCCTCGCCTGGCTCTCCGCGTAGAGCTCCGCGGCGCGGTCGCCGCCGGCGAGCACCGCGTCGAGCCGCACGCTCCGCCCCGAGGTCTTGAGCGCCGCGACCCGCCGCGCGACGTCCTCGCGGACGGTCGCCGCGAGGGACTTGCCGTCGATGATGGTGCTGGGCATGGTCGGCGCCGGGATGGAACCGGAGGCGGAGGCGGACATTCGGGCAGCGTAGCGGGATCGTTCCCGCCGCGGCGAGCGGTATAGTCGTCCGCGGGATGCGGGTCCTCCGCGGCGAGGTCCCGTCGCGTCCCACCCTCGACCGAAGGATGCTGACCATGCCATCGACCCGTTCATCGACCCTCGCGGGCGTGCTCGTCGCGACCATCCCCCTCCACGCGGCGATCGCGCAGGACTCGGTGCCCGCGACGCCGGTCGCGCCGGCGAAGGCGGCGCAGGCTCCCGCCGCGGACGCCGCGGTCGCGCGGCTGATGATCGGCGACAGGGCGCCAGCGCTCGAGGTGTCGAACTGGGTGCGGGGCGATGCCTTCGGAGGCTTCGAGCCGGGCAAGGTCACCGTCGTCGAGTTCTGGGCGACCTGGTGCGGTCCCTGCAAGGCGAGCATGCCGCACCTCACGGACCTCCAGAAGCAGTACGCCGAGAAGGGCGTGACCATCATCGGGATCAGCGACGAGGAGGTCGGCAAGGTCACGAGCTTCCTCGACGCCGACGAGTGGAAGCAGAAGGCGCAGTACACCCTCGCCGCCGACCCCGACCGCTCGAACCATGACCACTACATGAAGGCGGCGGGACAGCGCGGCATCCCCACCGCGTTCGTCGTCGATGGCGATGGCGTGGTCGCGTGGATCGGCCATCCCATGGAGATGGATGCGCCCCTCGCGAAGATCGTCGCGGGCGAGTGGGACGCGAAGGCGTACGCCGCCACCTGGGCGCGGCAGCAGGCGATGCGTCAGGCGTGGTCGGGGCGGATGAAGGCGTACTTCGCGGCGACCCGGGCGGGCGAGTTCGACAAGGCGCTCGCGCTCGTCGAGGAGCAGCTCGCGGAGTTCCCCGACGATCCGCAGGCGAGGCTCAACAAGGCGCAGCTCCTGATCGTCGAGCTCGACCGTCCGAATGAGGGCGTGCCGCTCGCCGAGGAGCTCGTCGCCGAGCTTGACTCCGCCGGCATGCTCAACGCCCTCTCGTGGGGCGTGCTCGAGTCCGGCAAGGCGAAGGGTCCGGCGCTCGTCATGGCGATGAACGCGGCGAAGAAGGCGGTCGAGCTCTCCGGGGGCAGCGATCCTTCGATCCTCGACACGCTCGCCCGGGCGCATTGGGAGTCGGGCGATCAGGCGAAGGCGATCGAGATCCAGGAGAAGGCGGTGGCGAGCTCGCCCGCGGGACGCGTGAAGGAGTCGATGGAGAAGACGCTCGCGGAGTACCGCGCGGCGATGAAGACGAGCTGAGCCGACCGGAGGCTCAGACCTCGACCTCGCGACCTTCCTGCGCCGAGCGGTAGATCGCGTCGATCACCTGCTGGACGCGACGGCACTCGCCGATCGTCGCAAGCGGCGGCGCCTCGCCGCGCACCGCCGCGGCGAAGCCCTCGTACTGGCGGCGCCACGCCGCCTGCCCGCCCTCCTCGGGAGGCGTGATCGGCTTCACGTCGACCAAGTGCCCGTCCTCCTCGGTCGCGAGCGTCACCTCCCGACCGAGCGGCTCGAAGGAGAGCCCGCCGCGGTCGCCGAAGAGGACGATCCCGTCGCGGAGCGCGCCCTCCGGCAGGTTCGACGCCCAGACCACGTTCACCTCGAGGCTGAACCCGCCCTCGAAGCGGACGAGCGCCGTCGCGTGGTCCTCGACGTCGAAGGGACCGCCGGGTCGCGGCGGACCGCCCCACATGTCGTGGAAGCGGTAGTCGTCGAGCGGTCGCCCGAAGTGCGCGTAGACGACGCCGCTCGCCCGCAGCGCCCGCCCCGGCGAGGCGACGTGCATGACGAGGTCGATGACGTGCACGCCGAGGTCGATGAGCGGACCTCCGCCCGACATCGACCTCGTCGTGAACCACCCGCCGAGCCCGGGGATGCCGCGGCGGCGATGGAGCGACGCCCTCGCCTGATAGATCGAGCCGAGACGCCCCGCCTCGACGAGGGAGCGGGCGACCCGAGACGCGGGCGAGGATCGGCAGACGAGCCCGATCTGGAGGATCCCTCGCGACCTCGCGGCGATCCGCTCGATCGCGTCGCACTCCGCGGCGTCGAGCCCGGCGGGCTTCTCGAGGAGGACGTGCCTGCCCGCGGCGAGCGCCTGTTCGGCGAGCGGGCGATGCGTCGCGTTCGGGGTCGCGATCGAGACCGCCGCGAGCGAGGAGTCGGCGAGGAGCGCCGCCGCGTCGCGATGGACCTTCGCTCCCGGGTGCGAGGCGGCGAGCCGCTCGGCGCGAGCCGGCTCCGCGTCGGCGAAGGCGGCGACGGTCCAGCCGGCACGGGTCGCGGCGTCGGCGTGGATCGCCCCGATCCCGCCCGAACCGATGATGCCGAGGCGAAGCGGGGAAGCGGTCGAGGTGGTCGTCGCCATGCGTGCTCGCGAAGGAAGTGGCGGAGGGCGGCTCGAGCGGATCGACGCCGGTCCGCGGGCGGGCGAAGATACGGCTCGGCTTCGCTCCGCTCAAACGACGGCGGATCGAACGCCGATCCTCTTCTCCCCCGATGCGCCCCCGCCATCCACAGCCCACGCAGGTCGTGATCGTCGGCGCCGGCGTGGTCGGGCTCTGCGCAGCGCACGAGCTCGCCCGCCGCGGGATCGCGGTGCGGATCATCGATCGCGAGCATCCTCGGGAGGGCGCCTCCTGCGGCAACGCGGGACTCGTGAGCTACGGGCATCCACCGCTGACGCGACCCGGCGTCTCCTGGCGCGGGCTTCGCTGGATGCTCGATCGACGGAGCCCGCTCCTCGTCCGACCTCGCCTGCGTCTCGACTTCCTCCGCTGGATGTGGACCTTCCACCGCCACTGCCGGCGCGACCACTTCGACGCGTGCATGCCGGTGCTCGCCGCGATGGGTCGCGCGAGCCTCGAGCGCTTCGACGAGCTCGTCGAGGCGGCGGGCGACTGCGGCTACCGCCGCCAGGGCTGGCTCGACGTCTTCGCGACCGAGCCCGCGCTCGCCGCCGCGGCAGGCGAGGCGTCGCTCCTCGACTCGCTCGGCTATCCCTCGGAGCTCTGGAGCGGCGCGACGCTCCGGTCGCGCGAGCCCGCCTACCGGGACGAGGTCTCAGGCGCGCGGCACTACGAGCTCGCGGCGACGCTCGATCCGCGCCGCCTCGTCCTCGGGCTCGTGGAGTCCCTCGCCTCGCGGGGCGTCGAGTTCCGCTTCGGCGAGGAGGTCTCCTCGATCATCGAGGAGGACGGACGCATCCGCGGCGTGCGCACGGGTTCCGGTCACGAGCATCGCGGGGACCTCCTGCTCCTCGCCGCGGGCACGTGGTCCGACCGCCTCGCCGCGCTGGTCGGACTCGACCTTCCGATGCATGGCGCCCGCGGCTACCACGTCGAGTTCGAGGGCGTCGAGCCCCTGCCCTCGACCGGCGCCGTGCTGCACGAGACCTTCATCGCGGTCACCTCCTTCCACGGGCGTCTCCGCCTCGCGGGCACGCTCGAGCTCGGCTCGCTCGATCGCCCATGGATGCGGGAGCGCCTCGAGCAGCTGCCGATCGGCGCGGCGCGGTACCTGCGGGGGATCCCGGGCGCGACGCGGGTCGCGGAGTGGGCGGGCTACCGCCCCTGCCTCGCCGATGGCATGCCCGCGATCGGCTTCGTCCCCGGGCGACCGGGACTCATGCTCGCGACCGGTCACGCCATGATGGGCGTCACGCTCGGCCCGGCGACCGGCGCGATGGTCGCGGACCTCGTGACGACCGGTCGCAGCGACCTCGAGAGCCCGCTGCTCTCGCCGGCGAGGTTCGTGCGGCGAAGCGCTCGCGCGGGGTGAGCGAGATTCGCGTTCCTACCGCCACAGCCACGCGGCGCCGCGCACGCCGCTCGAGTCGCCGTGCCGCGGGCGGAGGATCGCCGTGTCGAACGAGTCGCTGAAGACCTCGCGCGAGATCGCCTCCGGGAGGCGCTCGTAGAGCACCGCGAGGTTGCCGACGCCGCCGCCGAGGACGATCGCGTCTGGATCGAGGACGTCGCAGACCATCGCGAGACCGCGGGCGAGCCGATGGACGAGGCGGTCGATCGCCTCCGTCGCCTCGCGGTCCCCCGCCGCGGCGGCACGGGCGATCTCGGGGAGCCTCCACTCCCGACCGCTGCGGGCGAGATGCTCGCGCTCGACCGCTGGTCCCGAGATCCACTGCTCGAGGCAGTCGACCTTGCCGCAGTAGCAGCCGCGCGACGCCTCGCCTCGCTCGAGCTCGCCGCGCCTCGGGAGCGCCGCGTGCCCCCACTCGCCGGCGATGCCGTTCCGACCGCGGAGCACGCGACCCTCGACGACGACGCCGCCTCCGACCCCGGTCCCGAGGATCACGCCGAGGACGACGCCCTGCCCGGCCGCGGCGCCATCGCTCGCCTCGGAGAGCGCGAAGCAGTTCGCGTCGTTCTCCGCCCGCACCGGACGACCGATCGCCCGCTCGAGATCGGCGAGGACCGGTCGCCCGTTCAGGCAGGTGCTGTTCGAGTTCCGCTGCACTCCCGTGCGCGGGGAGATCGAGCCCGGGAACGCAAGCCCGAGCGGAAGCCGCTCGCCCGCGGCGCGGTCGGCGGCGGCGACGAGTCCCGCGATCGCGTCGATCGTGCCCTGATACTCGCCCTGCGGCGTCGGCACGCGCTCCCGCCAGACGATGCCGCCGCGGCGGTCGAGAAGCGCCCCCTCGATCTTCGTTCCGCCCAAGTCGATGCCGAGGCGGAGCTCGGAAGCGGGGACGGAGGGCGGCGCGTTCGTCGGCATGGGTCCGGCGGCTCGGTCGATCAGGCGATCGACTCGCGATGCTACATTCGCGCCATGCCTCGAATGACTCATTCGCCTCGCTCGACCCACGCGCCACGAACTTCGACGCGCCGACCCGTCCTCCCCGAGGACCTGCTCGAGCTCGTCGGCGTCTCCGATCCGCAGATCGATCCAGCCGGAGGTCGAATCGCCTTCACGCGGAGCCACGTCGCGAGGAACCGCGTCGTCAAGAACCTGTGGCTCGTCGAGGTGGACGGCACCCGCGATGCTCGCCCGCTCACGGCAGGCGATCAGGACCGCTTCGGCCGATGGTCGCCCGACGGCTCGCGGCTCGCCTTCATCCGAGGCGGCGATCCCAAGATCGGGCGTCCGCAGATCGCCATCCTCGACCTCGCGGGCGGCGAGGCGCGGGTGGTGACCGACCTGTCCGAGGGCACCCTGCGAGAACTGCAGTGGTCCCCCGATGGTCGCGGCATCGCCTTCGCCTTCCGACCCCTCTCCGAGGAGCGGACCAAGGCGGCGAGGGACCGGCGCGAGCGCGAAGGTCTCTCCGAGCCGCCTCGCGTGGTCGAGGATCCGTGGTATCGCCTCGACGGCGATGGCTACTTCCTCGGCGATCGCTTCCGGCTCGACTGGCTCGACCTCGAGAGCGGTCGCGTCCGGACGCTCTTCGATCGCGACCGCCTCGGCGACTTCGCCTTCGACGTCGCGCCGGACGGGCGATCGATCGCGGTGACCGCGAACACCGCCGCGACGGCGGTGCTCGACCCATGGCGCAGCGAGATCCTCCGCATCGACGTCGCGACGGGACGAGCGACCCGGATCGCCTCCGCGCCGGTCGGTCCCAAGCACGCGGTCGCCTTCAGCCCCGACGGCAGGCACCTCGCCATCGCCGCCCGCCTCGGCGAGGACGGGCTCTACTCGACCCGGAACCTCGGACTGTGGGTCGGTCCCGCGAAGGGACCTAGCGAGTGGCGCGATCTCCTCGCGGGCACCGACTGGTGCATGATGGCGCCGACCCTCTCCGACAGCCGTGACGCGAGCTTCGCGGCGTCGCTCCGCTGGTCATCGGATGGCTCGCGGATCCTCGCGCGGATCGGCTGGCAGGGCTCGGGGCGGATCGCCTCGCTGCCGCTGGACGGTTCGACGCCGCGGCTCCTCACGCAAGAGGGCGTCGAGCTCTCGCTCGGAAACCTCGCCGCCGACGGGCGACGGCTGGCGCTTGCCTTCGGCGACGCGACCACCCCCGACGAGGTCGCCATCGGCGAGGTCGGCGCCTCCGGGATCCGCGTGAGCACGCTGACCGACTTCAACCTCCCCTTCGTCTCGTCGCGCTCGATCGCGGCGCCGATCGAGCACTGGGTCGAGAGCGCCGACGGCACGAAGGTGCAGGTGTGGGAGCTGCGACCGCCGGGAGTCCCCGCGTCGCGGCGAGTCCCGGCGATCCTTCAAGTGCACGGCGGTCCGCACGGGCAGTACGGGCTCACCTTCTTCCATGAGTTCCAGTGCCTCGCCTCCGCCGGGCATTCGGTCTTCTTCTCGAACCCCCGCGGGAGCAAGGGCTACGGCGAGTCGTTCTGCGCCGCGATCCGCGGCTCGTGGGGTCACCAGGACTGGGAGGACGTGCGGGCGGTCCTCGAGTTCATCCGCACCCGGGAGAACGTCGACGCGGAGCGGGTCGGGATCATGGGCGGCAGCTACGGCGGCTACATGACCAACTGGGCGATCGCCCACGACCACGGGCTGCGGGCGGCGATCACCGACCGCTGCGTGAGCAACCTCCTCTCGATGCAGGGCAGCACCGACCACTACGAGCGTCCCGACCGCTACTGGGTCGGCGCCCCGTGGGACCGACCGGAGGCGCTCTGGCGCTCGAGCCCGATCGCCCACTTCAAGGGCGTGCGCACCCCGACCCTGATCATCCACAGCGAGGGCGACCTCCGCTGCAACATCGAGCAGGGCGAGCAGGTGCACGCGGCGCTCGTCGTGCAGGGCGTGCCGACCCGCTTCGTGCGCTATCCCGCGAGCACGAGTCATGGCATGAGCCGCAGCGGTCCGCCGGACCTGCGGCTGCATCGGCTGCACGAGATCCTCGCGTGGTGGCGGAGGTGGATGGAGCCGAGCGCGAGAGAGCGACCCGTCAGCGACCTCGCCCGAGGACCATCGCGTCCGCCTCGAAGAGCTCGACGAGCAGGCGGCTCGACCGCGCGATCGACTCGCGCCAGGCGAATCCCCTGATCTCGCGACCCGTGATCGAGTCGCGGAAGTCGAGCAGGGTCGCCTCGTCGAGGAGGTGCCGGTAGTCGATGGTCAGCTCCTCGCCGGCGGCGAGGTCGCGGAGGGCGAAGACGAATCCGAGGTGCCAGAGACAGTTCGGCTCGAAGCTGTGGTTGAGGTGCGACTCCTCCGACCACGCGGGATCGACGGTGTGAACCTGCTCGAACCAGCGCACGCTCGAGGCGTGCTCGATCGAGTCGCGCGACAGCATCGCGAGCTCCGCCGCGGAGCGGATCGATTGCGCCTCGTTGGGCATGATCAGCACCCGCCCGCGAGGCTGCGGATCGACCGTGAAGAGCCCGAGCCCCGCGCCGGGAATCCGGGAGGGCTTGATCGCGTGGTCGAAGCGGAGCATGGGCAGAAATCTACGCGATGGGCGGCGATCGACGGGCGCCGACGACTCCGCGTCCGCGGCGATGCCGAACCCTTGACGCCGCGGGTCGATCCGACGCTTCTCCTCACTACACTCCGCCCTCCCATGACCGGTCCCACCCTGCCCGAACGCCCCGACGACGACCCCGAGGGGATCGACCTCGTCCGCCGGATGCTCCGCTACGTCGGGGAGGATCCCGGGCGCGAGGGGCTGCTCGACACGCCCCGCCGGGTGATCGGCGCCTGGAAGGAGCACTTCGCGGGCTACTTCCAGGATCCGCTCGCGCCGCTTGCCCGCACCTTCAGCGAGGTCGAGGGCTACGACGAGCTGGTGCTCCTGCAGGACATCGAGCTCCAGAGTCATTGCGAGCACCACATGGTGCCCTTCGTGGGTCGGGCGCACGTCGCCTACATCCCGGACGGTCGGGTGGTCGGGCTCTCGAAGCTCGCGCGAGTCGTCGAGATCTTCTCGAAGCGGCTCCAGGTGCAGGAGAAGCTCACCGCCCAGATCGCCTCCGCGATCCAGGAGGCGCTTCGCCCGCAGGGCGTCGCGGTGATCGTGCAGGCGCGGCACTTCTGCATGTGCTACCGCGGCGTGCGGCAGTCGGGCGCGTGGACCACGACGAGCAAGCTGCACGGCGTGTTCCTGAAGAGCGCCGCGGCGCGGATGGAGCTCTTCACGCTGATCGGCATCAAGCCGGAGGCGTGAGCCCCGCGCGACGCCCGATCGCCGAGGGGACCGACGCGAGGACTCGTCCTCGCCGCGCCATCGGTCCGATTACGATCTCGGCTTCCCTTGGAGAGTCCCGCATGACCGCGCCCGCGACCGACTCGCCCGCCCCGATCCGCGATCCCATCCGCATGGAGGACCTCGTCGCCCTCTGCCGGCGCCGCGGCTTCATCTTCCAGAGCTCGGAGATCTACGGCGGCATCAACGGCTTCTGGGACTACGGCCCGCTCGGCGTCGCCCTCAAGCGGAACCTGAAGGACGCCTGGTGGAAGGACATGGTCCTCTGCCCGCCCGACGGTCCCGACGGCGAGCCGCTCTCCATGGTCGGCGTCGACTGCACGATCATCATGAACTCCCGGGTGTGGGAGGCGTCGGGGCACGTCGGCGGGTTCAACGATCCGATGGTCGACTGCCGCGAGAGCAAGGCCCGCTACCGCGCCGACCATCTCGCGGTGCTCGTCGCCCGCGAGGACGACGGCTCCCGCCGGATGATGGCGTTCATCGAGGGCGACGACGCGCAGCGGGAGAAGGCGGGCAAGGTGCTCGCCAAGTACGAGCGGGCGGAGTTCTCGCCCGACCGCTACATGGTGCGCCCCTTCACCTCGCTCGCGAGGACCGACCTGACGCGGGTGGTGGGTCCCGACGCCAAGGAGCCCGGCACGCTCACCGAGCCGCGGGCGTTCAGCCTGATGTTCAAGACCAACGTCGGCGCCCTGGAGGATGCCTCGAGCATCGCCTACCTCCGCCCGGAGACCGCGCAGGGGATCTTCGCGAACTTCCAGAACGTGCTCGACTCGACGCGGGTCCGCGTGCCGTTCGGCATCGCCCAGATCGGCAAGGCGTTCCGCAACGAGGTCACGCCGCGCAACTTCACCTTCCGAAGCCGCGAGTTCGAGCAGATGGAGATCGAGTTCTTCATCCGCCCCGACTCCGCGGGCGAGTGGTACGCCTTCTGGCGCGAGCTGCGGCATCGCTGGTGGCGCTCGATCGGGCTCACCGGGGCGAACCTCGTCCTCCGCGAGCACGACCGCGACGAGCTCGCCCACTACGCGAAGGAGGGCGCCGGCACCTGCGACATCGAGTACCGCTTCCCCTTCACGGCGCCCGGATTCGGCGAGCTCGAGGGCGTCGCCCACCGAAGCGACTTCGACCTCCGCCGCCACGCGGAGTTCTGCGGCAAGGGCGAGAAGATGCGCTACTTCGACCAGGAGAAGAACGAGCGCTACTTCCCCCACGTCATCGAGCCCTCCGCGGGCGCGGACCGCGGGACGCTGGCGCTGCTCTGCGAGGCGTACACGCCCGATCCCTCCCGCCCGAGCGGCGTGGTCATGAAGTTCCACCCGCGGATGGCGCCGGTGAAGGCGGGGATCTTCCCCCTCGTCAACAAGGACGGCATGCCCGAGGTCAGCGAGCGGCTCCACCGCGAGCTCCGCGCCCGCTTCGCGGTCGAGCATGACCCCAAGCAGTCGATCGGCAAGCGCTACGCCCGCATGGACGAGGCGGGCACCCCCTACTGCTTCACGATCGACAGCGACACGCTGACGAACCAGACCGTCACCGTGCGCGAGCGCGACACGCTGAGCCAGGAGCGGATCGCGCTCGACAAGGTCGGGGCGTTCCTCGCCGAGAAGATCGGCGGCTGAGCGGGCGCAGGCCCAGCCCGCCACGGAGCCCGCCACGAGGCGAGCAACGGCCGCTACTCGCGTCGTCCCTCGTACCAGATCCCGAGTCCCTCCCGCGACTGCCACGCCGAGGGACCGCGGAGGAGGAGCGAGATCGACTGGCGCAGGAGCGGCAGCGGCTCGTAGAGCCGGACCTTGCGGGCGGAGGTGACGACCGGGGGTCGGATCTTCACGAACCGCCCGATCGACCGCAGCCGCTTCGAGAGACCGATCTCCTCGCTCGCGAAGAACCGCTCGTCGAATCCGCCGATCGTCTCGAACGCCTCGCGCGTGGAGAAGACGAAGCACCCCGCGGCGTGCCCAAGCAGGCGATAGGTCGTCATGAAGATCCACAGGGGGAGGCGGATCGCCCACGGCGCCGGCTCGTCGAGCACGACGTTCGCCCCGCCGCCGACCGCGCCCGAGCGCATCAGCTCCACGGCGCGGCGAAGCGTCGCCGCGGGAACGATCGTGTCCGCATCGACGAAGACGAGGTATCGACCCCGCGTCTCGCGGGCGCCCGCGTTCCGCGCCGCGGCGATCTGCCGCCAGTGCCCGGAGAGGACGCGGGCGCCCTCGCCCTCGGCGACCGCGGCGGTCGCGTCGGTCGAGCCGTCGTCGACGACGAGGATCTCCGCTCCGCAGTCGAGCGCATCGACCGCCTCGCGGAGCGCCACGAGCGTCGCCGGCAGCGTCCGCTCCTCGTTCCACGCGGGGATGACGATCGACAGGGTCGGCTCGGCCACGCGCATGCGGTCGAGGGTACGCCGCGGCAGGCGAGGGCGCTCCTCAGACCGCCTTCGTCGGATCGAAGCCGATCCCCGCGGGCATCGGCGGCACCGGGGCGTCGAGCGACGCCTCCATCGAGGCGATCGGCATCGCGCAGGAGTCGACCGAGAACGCGCCGGCCGGACGATGGTTGCCGCTCTTGCCGAGACCGCCGAAGGGGAGCTTGCTGCTTGCCCCCGCGGTGCCGGAGTTCCAGTTGACGCAGCCAGCGCGGCTCGCGGCGAGGAACGCGTCGAACTCCGCTCGCTCGGCGGTGAAGATCGCCGAGGCGAGCCCGAACTCGGTCGCGTTCGCCTGATCGATCGCGTCCTCGAGGTCCCGCGCCACCGCGACCTGCACGATCGGCGCGAAGACCTCGCGGTCGGTCTCGCGGCGGAAGCGCTCGACCTCGATCACCCCCGGCGTCAGGAAGAAGCCCGGTCCGTCGAGCGGGCACGCCGGCACGATCACGCGACCGCCGCGCCTCGCGAGGTCCGCCTGGAACTCGATCGCCGCGGCGCGGGAGGCTTCCGAGACGAGCGGACCCATGAAGACCGGCGTCGCGGAGTCGTAGGGTCCCACGAGCACCGTCGAGGCGACCTTCGCGAAGGTCGCGAGGAAGCGATCGGCGATCCGCTCGTGGACGATGATCCGCCGCGTGCAGGTGCAGCGCTGCCCGGTCGTCGCGAACGACGCCCGCACCGCCTCGACGATCGACCGATCGAAGCCGGCGGTGGGCATCACCACCATCGCGTTCGAGCCGCCCATCTCGAGCGCCAGCAGCCGTCCGGGGCGGTCAAGATTCGCCTCCATGATCCGCCGACCGACCGGCCAGCTGCCGGTGAAGAGGATCCCGTCGAGGTCCGGATGCCCGACGAGCCGCGCCGCGACCTCGGCGCCTCCCTGCACGAGGTTGACCACGCCCGCCGGGAACCCCGCGCGATGGAGGAGCTCGACGAGCCGCTGCCCGACCGCCGGCGTCTTCTCGCTCGGCTTGAAGATCACGGTGTTCCCGAGGAGAAGCGCCGGCACGAGGTGACCATTCGGCAGATGCGCCGGGAAGTTGAAGGGTCCAAGCACCGCCATGACCCCGTGCGGACGGAAGCGGCAGACGCCCTCGACGCCGGCGGTCGCGCCGACGGAGAAGCCCCGCACGCGATCCATCACGCGGTCCTCGAGCGTGACGTCGACCTTGCCCGCGACCGCGGCGACCTCGAGCCTTCCCTCGGCGAGGATCTTCCCCATCTCGCGACCGATGAGCCTCGCAAGGTCCTCCGCGCCCTCCTTCACGAGCGACTGGAACCGCCGCAGGAGCGCCACCCGCGCTCCGAGCGGCGTCGCCGCCCACGCGGGCTGCGCCCGTCGCGCCGCCTCGACCGCGCGATCGACGTGCTCGGGGCGCGGCGAGCCGCTCCAGACGACGTCCTCGGGTCGCGCCGGATTCCGCGCGCGGAGCCCCGTGCCCTCGATCGAGGTCCACTCGCCGCCGAGGAGGTCGAGGGCGGCGACCGGTCGATCGCTCATGCGGTGCTCGCCTTGCCGCCGCGGCGCCGACCGCCCGGCGCCTTGGTCGGCGTGAAGCCGACGGTCAGCCCGGTCGCGGCGCCGAGCACCTCCGCGTGCGCCGGGGCGACGAGGATCCGCTCGCCCTCGAGGCGGTAGCGACCGCGGATCGCGCGGAAGCCGAGCTCGCCGTCGGCGGAGAGGAACCCGATCTCCGGATGCTCGCCCTCCGCGACCTCGAGCACCGCCGAGCGGGTCGCCGCGACGATCGGGATCCGGTCGCGCTGCGCGGAGATGTAGGGACCGCCGTCGAAGGGATCGACGTGGTCCTCGAACTCGAAGCCCTGGTCCTCGAGCATCTTCTTCGCGGGTCGGGTCTCCTCGCCGACGCGACCGATCAGGTTGCGCGCCTCGGGCGGCAGCAGCGACGCGAAGATCTCCCCGCGCGGGAAGAGGCTCGTGATGAACTCCTTCGAGTGCTGGCAGAAGAGGTCCGCCTCCTTGTACGACAGGTTGATGAACCGCCGCCCGAGGTACTCCCAGAGGAGGTTGCGGCTGTCGGGCGTCACCGCGCCCATGAGCTCGGCGATGATCTTCTCGGCGAAGAGGTCCCGGTGCAGCCCGATGAAGTGGAGCCGCACGAGGCTCAGGAGCGCCCCGAGCCGCTCGGGATGACCGCGGTAGCCCGGGGCGAGGATCAGCCCGCCGAGCTCGCTCCAGCCACTCTCGTCCGTCGCGAACTCGAGCGTGAGGTGCACCTGACCGGTCTGGAGGTCGGTGCTGAAGAGCGATCGCTTCCGCACGTGGAGGTAGGTGTGCGGATGACCAGGCCAGGAGATGGAGCCGATGATCGCGCTCGTCCCCACCACGTTGCCGGTCGCGGCGTCCTCGAGCACGAACATGAACTCCCGCTCGCGGGCGTCATCCTGCTCGCCGGCGAAGCTCCGGCGGCTGCGGGCGATCTTCGCCGCGATCATGTCGCGGTCCGCCGGGAGGTTGATGAAGTGGACCATCCGCGCGAGCTTGAGCAGCGTCGGGAGGTCGTCGGGCGAGGCGGGGCGGATGACGAACATGGCGGACTCCCTACTCGGCGGCGACCCGACCGAGCGAGCGCTCCACGATCTCGAGCACCGGACCGAACTGCTCCGGGCTCATCACGCCGACCGGCGGCAGGAACCGCACGTGGTAGGGATCGTGCCCGCAGTAGAAGCCGACCACGCCCTCCTCGAAGAGGACGTGCATCAGCCGCATGACCTTCTCCTTCGCGCCGCCGAAGGGCGTGAAGCGCATCATGCCCCCGGTGCCGCCGACGACCCGCGTGCTCGTCCGCCCGAGCGAGTCCCGCATCGGAGGGAACCACGCCGGATGCCGGGCGATGATCGCCTCGACGCCCGTGCGGAACGCCGCATGAAGCGCCGCGATCCGGCCGTTCGGGCCGTAGAAGCCTCCGTCGCGGAGCCGCTCGAGCACCCGCCGCCCGACGCGGAACGCCGCGGTCGAGGCACTGAACGTTCCCGAGAGGAGTCCGGGTCCGGGGTTCATCTCGGGGGTGTAGAGGCAGGCGCACGCCTGGCTCATCTTGCCGAGCGAGACGACGTCGATGAACTCGCCGAGCCCGAGCGCCTCGTAGGCGTACATCGAGGTCGTGCGGCCGAAGGTCTGCACCTCGTCGTCCCAGACGGGGATGCCGTGCTTGCGGGCGAGCTCGAAGAGCGGCAGGAAGAACTCCCGCGGCGCGACGTTGAAGCCGCCCTCGCCCTGCACGAGCTCGACGATCAGGCAGCTGTGCTGCTTCGGATAGCGGAGGATCGCCTGCTCGAGGTGCCAGCGGGTCATCTCGATCGAGCGGGCGCCCATCTCGGGGTCGTAGAAGGGCAGGTAGTCGACGAGCGCGTTGAGGGGGACCCCCTGCCGATAGCCCGGCGCGTCGCCGATCTGGCTCATGGTGGTCGAGCGACCCATGAAGCAGTTGGCGAAGGCGAGGATGCGCGGCGCGCCGCCGGTCTTCTGCTGGCAGAGCTTCAGCGCCGCCTCGTTCACCATGCAGCCCGAGTTGCTCACGAAGCAGTGCCGAAGGCGCGAGGCTCGCGAGCCCTCGGCGGCGAGGACCTCCGCGAACTCGATCGAGTCGCCGTTGAACTGCAGGTTGCCCTGCATCAGCAGGTCGGAGAGCGACGCCCGCATCGCGACCTCGACGAGCTCCGGATCGCCGTGCCCGAAGAGATGGACGCCGATCCCGCAGATCATGTCCCACTTGACGCTTCCGTCGAGGAGCTCGACGAGCGGTCCCCGACCGACGCCGCTGCCGACGTAGGGGTAGAAGCCGGCTCGCCCGCGGATCTTCGCGTTGCGGTCGAGCCAGCAGGCGAACGCCTCGCGGCGGTCCGCCCGCGCCGGTCGCGCTCCGACGAGCGAGGACTGCGCCTGCCGCCACTCCTTCATCGCCGCCGCGACCGCCTCGTCGAGGCGGGCGTTCGAGAGGAGGCTCTCCGCGGCAAGCGGCGCTGGCGCGACGGGCGTGGCGTGCATCGAGGTCATGGAGACGGCGTCCGCGGGACCGCCGGGACGACCTCCCATCCACACAGGGACGCCGCCAGGCTCGGAGTCATCCTATCGGTCCCGGCGAGGGGCTCCCGCGAGCGAGAGGCGGCGGATCAGGATGGCGACGAGCGCCGTGCGCTCGACGAGGCTGTCGAGCTCCACGAACTCGTCGAGCCGGTGCAGGTTCCCGCCCCGGACCCCGAGGTTGTCGAGGGTGGGCAGCCCCGCCTGATGCAGGATGTTGCCGTCGCAGACGCCTCCGGTCGTGGCGAAGGGCAGATCCCGTCCGAGCGCCCGCGAGACCGCCGCCGCCTCGTTCGCGATCGCCTCGACCGCCGGCGTCGTCGGCTTCGCGGGTCGATTCGCGAGGAACTCGACCGCGATCGAGGGCATCGCCGTCGGCGGCGTCGCGAGAGAGGCGAGGTCGCGACCAAGCCGCGCCGCCGCGGCGGGATCCGCGAACCGCACGTTGCCCCACGCGACCGCGTGATCCGGCACGATGTTGGTCGCGGCGCCGCCGCTGATGGGTCCGACGTTCACGAGGCGCCCGGCCGACGGATCGGAGAACTCGGGCACCTTGACGAGGCAGCGCGCGAGCGCGGTCACCGCGGAGACGCCCTCGGTGAAGTCGCGCCCGACGTGCGCCGCGCGACCGCGGGCGTCGAGGCGGAACTGCCCGGCGCCCATGCGGGCGATCGCGAGGGCTCCGCCGGGAAGCGCCGGCTCGAAGACGAGCCCGACGTCGTGACGCCGCGCCTCCGCGTCGAGGAGCCGCGCGGAGTGGAACGAGCCGGTCTCCTCGTCGGCGTTGAGGAGGAACGTCCAGCGGACGGCGTGACCGAGCTCCTGCAGAATCTCGAGCGCCGCGACCGCGACGAGGATCCCGCCCTTCATGTCGGCGGCGCCGGGTCCGACCGCACGTCCGCCGCCCACCTCCTCGAGCCGCTGGAACGCTCCGTGAGGATCGTGCACCGTGTCGAGGTGCCCGACGAGGAGGAACGCCGGGCCGGCACCGGGGGTCGTGATGACCGAGGCATCCGGGATCGCGCGGCTCGTGCCGGCCTCGCTCCCGTGCAGCCACGGGGGTCGTGGATCGCCCGCGATGCGGCGAGCGGTCGCCCCGAGCGCCGCGAGTCGATCCACGATCGCCTCGCGCTGCCGCTCGATGCCCTCGAGATGACCTCGCCCCGTCGGGATCGCGACCCACGCCGCGAGGTCCTCCCGCAGCCGCGACGACCTCACCCGCGCCGCCGCGAGGAGGCGCTCCTCGACCTCGTCGAGACGCTCGCGGGGCGCGGTCACGGTCCGGCTCCGACTACCTCGACCGCTCGCGACCTGACGTCGATCCGCGGTCGCGCCGGGAGTGATTCGGGTCGCGTGGTGCCCCGGCAGGTCTCGACCGCCTCGCCCCGCATGAGGATCGATCCGCCGTCGCCCTCGCGAAGCCGGAGCTCGCCGCCGGGCAGGCGAGCCACCGCGCGACCGGCGACGCGACCGGTGGCGCGAAGCGCCGCGAAGCTCGCGCACGCCCCGCTGCCGCAGGCGAGGGTGATCCCGCTCCCCCGCTCCCAGGTCGCCATGCGGAAGGCGTCCGGACCAAGCGCGGCGACGACGTGGACGTTGATGCGCTCGGGAAATCCTGCGGCGTGCTCGAGCGCCGGACCAAGCGTGCGGAGGTCGATCCCATCGAGCGAACGCTCCTCGACCTCGAGCACGAGATGGGGATTGCCCATCGAGACGACGCTCCAGCGTTCGACGACCGAGGCAAGGACTCGCCACGCCCCATCGGGCACGCCGCAGCCGCGAAGCCGCGTGATCGGCTCGCCCAGCAACCGCTCGGATGGATCGATCCCGCCCCACGCGACCGGCACGCGCTGGCTCTCGACGACCGGCGGTCCCATGTCGATCTCGACCTCCGCTCGACCTCGCTCGTGCGCGGCAAGGGACGCCGTCACGAGGCGCGACCCGACCCGCACGCGGAGGCGACCGCCCGCCGCGGGGGCGATGAGACCCTCCTCGACGGCGAAGAGGAGGGCACCCCGCAACCCGTTGCCGCACATGCCGCTCTCCGATCCGTCGGCGTTCCACATCCGCATCCGGAGGTCCGCGTCGTCTGGCGCCGGAGCCGCCTCGACCGCGATCAGCCCGTCGCCGCCCACGCCGAAGTGGCGGTCGGCGAGGGCGATCGCGAGCCGCGAGGGGTCCCGCCGAGCGAGGTCCTCGCCGCGCACGAAGACGTAGTCGTTGCCGCAGCCGTGGATCCTTCGGAAGGCGAGCGTGCCGTCGCCCGAGTCGCGCTTCAGCGGCTGGTGGGTCATGCGGTCGATGCTACATCGCTCCTCGCCCGCCCGGACGCCGGTCACGCGGCGGTCAGCCGCACGAACTCGACGCTCATCACGATCACCAGCGCCACCGTCCCGCTCCACTTGATGAGCGCGACCTGGCGGTCGATCGGCAGCCGCAGGATCGGCTGCGACACCAGCGCGACGAGGTGGCGCTGCCGCCGTTGGATGGAGCCGTGGCGCCAGCTCGGCGCGGTCGGGCTGACGCCGTTCAGGTCGGCGACCTGACCGAGCGCCCGGCACATCGCGAGCACCGCCGCCGGCGTCACCACCGCCTGCTCGGGCGACGTGGGTCGTGGTCCGCCCCCGGCGACCGCGGTCGCGCCGACCACGCTCAGGTACTGGGCGGAGAAGGCGTCCGCCTGCCGCTCGAAGCGTCGGGAGACCCACCCGAAGGCGAGGATCGTCGAGGTGATCACCAGCACGCCCGCGGCGATCTCCGCCCACGCCCGGCGGTCCGCGGTGCGGGTCTCCTCGGCGGCGAGGATCGGCGCCCCGACCGCGGCGGCGAGGCGGTCGAAGGCGGGATCGGGCGGGAACTCCGGCTCGATCTGCTCGGCGATCCATCGCGCCGGCGGCTCCGCCAGCAGGGAGCACAGTCCGATGGTGCCCGCCATCACGAGGACGAGCCAGGGCAGGTGACGCCGCCGGATGTGACCGACTTCATGGGCGACGATCGCCCGCAATCCCTCGCTCGGGATCGACGCGAGCACCGCGTCGGTCAGCAGCAGGTACCGCACCGGCGCGAGCATCCCCATCACGGCGCCATTGAAGAGCGTGCCCCCGGTCCGCCAGACGCGGATGTCGCGGAGCCGGACCCGGTTGTCGGCGAGGATCTGCTCGAGGTCGCGCCGGAGCGGACCGGGCTCGAGGCTCGTGGTGTCGAGGACGCGGACCATCAGCGTCGGCGCGACCACCACGAGGAGGAGGATCGCCGCGGGCGTCGCGAGGAGCGCGAGCAGTCCTCCTTCGGGCGCGACGCGGACGACGACGAGCTCGACCGCCTCGCTCACCCCGAGCGCGAGGAGCGCCGGCGCCCCGATCAGGGCGAGCTGGTTCCGGACCTGCCCGAGGACGATGGAGCCTCGGCGTCGCCACCCGAGCGGCTCCGTCCGGGGATGCCCCCGCAGCAGCGACTCCATCGGCGAGGTCGCCCACCAGCAGGCGGTGATCGCGGCGAGCGGCGGGACGAGCGCGACTGCCTCGTCCACGACGGGAACGTTGCCGACCCAGTCGCGCACGAGGTCCAGCCAACCGAAGCCCACCACCGCCACCATCTGGCAGGCGACCGCCAGCCACTGCAGCGTCACGAGCCGAATCCGCAGCACATGGAGCGCCCCGCCGCGACCTTGCTCGAGCCCCCGCTCGGCGAGCCACTCGGCGAGGAACGCCGCGGCGGCGATCAGGAGGCAGGGCACCCACGCGACGAGCAGCGTCGGCACCACCGGTTGCGGCTCGACGACGCCGCCGCCGAGGAGTCCGGGCAGCACCACCGTCGCGACCAGCGCCAGGACGAGGAGCGGCATCGAGGAATCGGCGTTCAGCCGGTCGGTCGCTTCACGACGCCCAGGTCGACCACGCAGCGGTCCTGCCGGTACCAGTCGCAGTTCAGCGTCCGCGAGTCGATGAAGGTGAAGACGAGGCAGTGCAGACCGCAGGAGTCGGCGAACTGGAAGTCGCCGAGGTGCGGTCCCGCGTAGTCGCGGTTCTCGAACTTCTGGGCGTGCAGGTGCACGTGGAAGAGCCCGGTGGCGAGCGCCTGCATGAGCTCGGTCGGCGTCTCGTAGCGGAGGTCGCCGCCCCGCGACCGAGGCTTGAACTCGACGAGGCGGAACCGCCCCTGCGCATCGACGTCGATGAGACCTCCGAACTCGGTGGTCCGATCGAGCTGATCTCGCTCCGCGAAGTCGAAGAGGTGCGCCGCGAGCGGCGGGGAGTCGATCGCATCGAGGGCGAGGTGCAGGGCGACGAGGTCGCTCCAGTCGATCTTGTCCCGCTGACCGCTCAGCGTCTCGCTGAAGGCGTCGGCCGGACCGTAGCCCTCGAAGGAGGGCGAGTGCCGACCAGCCTGGCGCTCCTTGAGCCGCTCCTTCAGCCGGGCGAGGAGCTCCTCGTCGGAGCTCGAAAGCAACGACGGCTCGACCTTCGCCGCCGCGACCACCACGTGGAGGTCCCGCATGCGCAGCCGCTCGCGGCGCGCCGGAGCCAGCAGCGTGATCCCCTGCTTCGCCTCCTCGAGGAAGGCGGTCTGCCCGCTCCGCCCGATCGACTCCGCCCACAGGATCTCGTCCCGGTTGCGGGGCAGCGTGCCGAGCTCGGCGACGAAGCGGCGGATCGCGCGGAGCATCGGATCGTTCTGACCGATGCTGCCGTCGGAGACGAGCTCCCGCAGCGTGGACTCCTGCCCGAGGGCGAGCAGCAGCTCCCAGCAGCGCATCCGCAGGTTCGCCTGCACCAACGGGTCCGCCTCGACGAGCTCGCGGAGAAGGACCGCCGCGACGCGGTCGGCGCCGTACATCCGCTCGAGGGCAAGCGCCTCGGGTCGCGGCGTCTTCGCGTCCACCCACGGCAGCCGAGGCGCCGCCCAGACGCGGATCAGGGTCGGGGTCATCTCCTTCCAGTCAAGCTCGCCGATCCGGGTGCACGCCCAGTCGCGCCACGGTCCGGGATCCTGCTTCGGCAGCGTCAGCGCCAGCTGCTTGGCGAGCTGCGCCCGGTCATGCTCGTAGAGCCGCTCGAACGCCGCCTTGCGCACGTCGAGGGCGTATCCGTCGAGGTTGATGGGGCGGCGGAGCGCCTCGAGGTACTCGGGCGCCTCCGGCGTCGCGTCGAGCTGGTTCATCGCCCGCAGCTGGTCGCGGGCGGTCGCCCGGGGATCGGCGATCACCGCCTCCGGATCGCGGATCGGCGCCGGAGCGCCGCATCCGCCCGCGGCGAGGAGCGCGGCAACGACGAGGGCATGCGTTCTCGACCAAGTCATGGCGGCATCGTACGACGCGGCGTCCCGCGTCAGTGCACGCCGTGCTCGGCAAGCCACCGCTCGCAGTCGATCGCCGCCGCGCAGCCCATGCCGGCGGCGGTCACCGCCTGGCGGTAGGTCGGGTCGGCGACGTCGCCCGCGGCGAAGACGCCCTCGATGTTGGTCCGGCTCGAACGGGTCCGGAGCATCACGTAGCCCTTGTCGTCGAGCTCGACGCCGCTTCCCGCGAGGAAGCGCGTCGCCGGGCTGTGCCCGATCGCGACGAAGAGCCCCGCCACGTCGAGCCGCGATCGCTCGCCGGTGCGGGCGTCCTCGAGGAGCACTCCCTCGATGCGGTCCGCGCCGAGCACGTCGACCACCTTCGAGTGCCAGCGGAAGTCGACGTTCGGCAGCGCCCTGACTCGATCCTGCATCGTCCGCGAGGCGCGGAGCTCGCCCCGGCGATGGATGACGGTGACCTGCGAGGCGAACTTGCTGAGGTACGCCGCCTCCTCCATCGCGGTGTCGCCGCCGCCCACGACCGCGAGGTGCTTCTTCCGGTAGATCGGCAGCGCCCCGTCGCAGACCGCGCAGGCGCTGACGCCGCCGCCCGAGCGGGCGAGGCGCAACTCGTTCGGCGCGCCGATCCAGTTGGCGACCGCGCCGGTGGCGATGATCACGGACCGCGTCCGGACCTCGCGACCCTCCGAGGTCTTCAGGACGAACGGTCGCCGCGAGAAGTCGCAGGAGAGGACGTCCTCGCCCACGACGCGGGTCCCGAACCGCTCGGCCTGCGCCTGGAAGTCCGCCATCATCTTCGGACCGGTCACGCCCTCGGGAAACCCTGGGTAGTTCTCGACCTCGGTCGTGAGCATCAGCTGCCCGCCCGGCAGCACCGGCGCCGGGTCGGTCGCGGGCACGCCGATCAGGACCAGCGGCGAGAGGTTCGCCCGCGCCGCGTAGATCGCCGCCGTCCAGCCTGCCGGACCCGATCCGATGATCACCACCCGCTCGGTGGAGTCGTTCGCCTCGCTCGCCACGTTCGTTCGCTCCTGTCGCGCCTCGCGCCGACCTGACCCGCCTCGGACCACGCCGCCTCGCGGTCAGTTCAGCAGACCTTCCTCGCGGGCGAGCGCCCGCAGCGGCGGAAAGAGGATCAGGTCGCCCGCGGCGCCAGTCGGGTCGCCCTCGGTGAAGCCGCCATCCTCATGGTCCGCGCCCCGCGCGTAGA
Source organism: Phycisphaerae bacterium (assembly GCA_016873275.1). Classification (GTDB taxonomy): domain Bacteria; phylum Planctomycetota; class Phycisphaerae; order Phycisphaerales; family SM1A02; genus VGXO01. The sequence goes on along the minus strand of VGXO01000028.1, from coordinate 7,730 downwards.
GCACGCACCCGGTCACCCACACCCGTCCCTCCGGCGTGTCGATCGGCTTGCGGTCGCTGCCGAGGAAGCGGAAGAGGAAGCTCCCGTACTCGCGGTCGTAGGGATCGAAGTCGAACCGCTTGGGCGCGAAGACCGCGTAGTACTTGGCGGGCAGGTCGGGCCAGACGTTGAAGGTCCGCTTGTAGCCGCAAAGACCCGCCGCGAGGACGGTGCCGTTCACCTCGGCGACGAGCCGGTTGCGCAGGGCGAAGAGCGACTGGATGTCGAGGATCGACACCACCACCGCCGCGTAGCGGATCTCGTTCGTGCGGGAGAGCTCGGTGGGCAGCTCCTGCAGCGGGTCGTACTGCCGCATCCGCCAGCGCCGCCACCAGTCGTCGTAGATGTTCTCGAGCTTCGTCTTCGACGCGTCGAGGCTGCCGTGCACCGCGGCGATCGCCTTCCAGCGCTTCGCGGCGCCGAACCGCGTCAGCGGCTTGGACGACGCCTGGATCTCCGCGAAGACCTCCTCGAAGCGGTCGATGTCCGGCTGGCCGTTCGAGTCGAACCCGAGCTCGAGCATCGCCTCGGCGACGACGCGGTCGCCCTCCGGCATCTCCAGCCGCTTCATCCGCTCGTTGTCGGTCGGTCGAAGGAACGGGTACTCGTCGTTCGCGAGCCGCTGGAAGGTCGTCGCGGGGATCTTGTCGAGGTACTTCCAGAAGAGGTCCCGCTGGATGGAGCACGCCTCGCACATCCAGAGCATCCCCAGCGACTTCTCCGCGAGCATCGAGCGGTCCGCGATCTGCCGCAGGACCTTGAGGTGCGAGACGCCGATCGCAAACGCCGCGTCGAACTCGCCCGCCTCGCAGAGGCGGTACATCTCCGCGGTCGCCCACGCGCCGAGGGTCCGGATGCCGTCGAGGTAGGGAAAGGTCGTGATCCGCGCGTCGTCGGTCACGGAGACCGCCGCGTAGAGCCCCGCCTGCTTGAGGTTCGCCGGCACGGCGTCGGCGCCGTAGGGAAGCCCCAGCACGATCTTGTCCTGGACCTCCTTCAGGGCGTCCGCCACCTTCGCGTTCGCCTGCGCCCACGCCGCCACGGCGGTCCAGTCCGGCATGCCGGTCCAGATGGTCGTCTGGTTGAAGTCGGGACCCACCGGCTTCGGGGGCGGCGTCATCGCCGCGATCGCCTCGAAGAGCGGCTTCCAGCTCCGGTTCGCTTCCGTCACCCGCTGCAGCGGCTGGTTGAGGCGACCGAGGAGCGCCTGATCGTCCGCGTGGGAAATGACGCCGACGGCGAGGGCGAGGGCGGCGACCGCATGAACGCCCGCGCGCCGGCGGACGAACTCCGAGGGCGAGACCATCAAGTCGCTCCGGGAAGGAGAACGCGTCGAGTCCCGCTCGCCGGACGGGGCGCGGGCGGGCAACGAAGCGGCGGAATGTAGCAGACCCCCCGCGCGGCCCGGAGGGGAGCGGGGACCGCCGATATCATCCGCCCCCTTGCCCGGAGTCCGCTGGCGCGGGCGACCGCTGCAGCCATGCGGACTGGCGCCGACAGGAGAGCGACCGATGATCGTTGGAGTCCCGACCGAGGTGAAGACGGACGAGTTCCGCGTGGGCATGCGCCCGGTTGGCGCGGAGATGCTCGCGAGGGAAGGTCACGTGGTCCTCGTCCAGTCCGGCGCCGGGCTCGGCAGCGGCTTCGAGGACGCCCAGTACGTCGCCGCGGGCGCCCAGATCGTGCCCGATGCGGCGTCGATCTGGAGCCGCGCGGACCTCGTCGTGAAGGTGAAGGAGCCGCAGCCGGTCGAGATCCCGCAGATGCGGCAGGACCAGGTCGTCTTCACCTACTTCCACTTCGCCGCGGACCGCGAGCTGACCGTGGGATGCCTTGAGCGGAAGTCGATCTGCGTCGCCTACGAGACCCTCACCGACGACCGCGGCTCGCTGCCGCTCCTCACCCCCATGAGCGAGGTCGCGGGGAAGCTCTCGGTGCAGGAGGGCGCGAAGTTCCTCGAGCGCCCCTTCGGCGGCAAGGGCGTGCTGCTCGGCGGGGTGCCGGGCGTCTCGCCCGGGCACGTGCTCATCCTCGGCGGCGGCGTGGTCGGCACCTGCGCCGCGTGGATGGCGGCAGGTCTCGGCGCCGACGTGGTGATCATGGACATCAGCCTCGACCGCCTGCGTCGGCTCGACGAGTTCATGCCCGCGAACGTGACGACGGTCTACTCCGACCCGCAGGCGATCCGCGAGCGGCTGCACTGGGCGGACCTCGTGATCGGCGCGGTGCTCGTGCCGGGCGCGAAGGCGCCGCGGCTCATCCGCCGCGAGGACCTCAGGCACATGCAGCCCGGGTCGGTCATCGTGGACGTCGCGATCGACCAGGGCGGCTGCGTCGAGACCGCGAAGGTCACCACCCACCGAAACCCGGTCTACACCGTCGACGGCGTGGTCCACTACTGCGTCGGCAACATGCCCGGCGCCGTCGCCCGCACCTCGACGATCGCCCTCACCAACGCGACGCTGCCATGGGCGCTCCGCATCGCCCGCCACGGCTGCGATCGCCTCGCCCGCACCGACGCCCACTTCGCCAACGCCATCAACGCCGACCGTGGTCGCCTGACCAACCTGCCGGTCGCGGAGGCGCATGGGCTCGAGTTCGAGCCGCTCTACGCCTAGTCCGCGCCCACGAACGTCCGCCGGAGCCTCCATGACCGTCCCCTGCCCGTCCCCCTGCAACGTCCTCCTCCTCGGGACGGGTGGTCGCGAGCACGCCATCGCCTGGAAGCTGCGGCAGTCGCCGCGGCTCGGCACGCTCTGGGTGGAGCCGAGCGCGAACGCGGGACTGCTCGCGCTTGGGCGCCCCTGCCCCGAGCCGATCTCGACCCGCGAGGCGTTCCGCCTGAACCGCTGGTGCGACCGCGAGCAGATCCATCTCGTCGTGATCGGTCCGGAGGGTCCGCTCGCCGAGGGCTACGCCGACCTCCTCGCCGAGGGCGAGCGGCGCGTGTTCGGCCCGTCGCGCGAGGCGTCGCGCCTCGAGTGGGACAAGGCGTTCGCGAAGAACCTCATGCGGAGCGCCTCCGTGCCGACCGCGGAGGGCAAGTCCTTCACCTCGCTCGACGCGGCGATCGCCTACGCCTCGGTCCGCGAGGAGCCCTGCGTGGTGAAGGCATCGGGACTCGCCGCGGGCAAGGGCGTCGTCGTCTGCGAGACGAAGGAGCAGGCGGTCGAGGCGGTCCGCGACGCGATGGAGCGGAAGGTCTTCGGCGACGCCGGCAGGACCGTGGTGATCGAGGAGCGGCTCGAGGGTCCCGAGCTCAGCGTGATGGCGCTCGTCGATGGTCGGACGATCTGGGTGCTCGATCCCTGCCAGGACCACAAGCGGGTCGGCGAGGGCGACGTCGGACCGAACACCGGCGGCATGGGCGCCTTCTGCCCGGTCCCCGCCGCGGACGACGCGCTGCTCCGGATCGTCGAGCGCGACGTGCTCGTCCCGATCGTGGACGCGCTCCGCCGGGAGGAGATCGAGTACCGCGGCGTCCTCTACGCCGGCTTGATGCTCACCCCAGGCGGTCCGAAGGTCCTCGAGTTCAACTGCCGCTTCGGCGATCCGGAGACGCAGCCGCTCATGACCCGCCTGCAGGGAGACCTCTTGGAGATCCTCTGGCGCACCGCCTCCGGCTCCCTCGACGAGGCGAGCATCACCTTCGATCCCCGCGCCGCGGTCGCCACCGTCGTCTGCGCCGAGGGCTATCCGGGCGCGACGAAGACGGGCGATCGGATCGAGGGGATCGACGCCGCGGAAGCCTGCGGCGGTCCGGGCGAGCAGGTCGTCGTCTTCCACGCCGGCACGACCACGGATCCGAGCGCAGGTCCCGGAACCGCGGTGACCCGGGGCGGTCGGGTGCTGACCGTCACGGCGCTTGCCGGCGACCTGCGGCGGGCCCGCGACCTCTCCCGCGAGGCGGCGTCCAAGATCCGCTTCCCGGGAGCCTTCTTCCGGCGCGACCTCGCCGCCAAGGTGCTCGGGGAGACGGCGCCGCCCGCAGCCCGACCGGGCTCCACGCGGCGTCGAGCCGAGCGGGTCCGCGCGGCGGGTGCCGGCTGACCCGCCCGACGAGCGACGTCCGCGAAGCTCGGCTCTCCGGATCGCGACCGCCGCGACCGCCGCGATCGCCGCGACTAGGAAGCCTCGAGCCTCCTGCGCCTGCCCCGGGATGCCGCCTCTCATGGGCAACTGGGGGGTCGTGTTCGAGGTGATTGAGACCGCGCAAACCGAGGTCGCGGTAGCCGCCCCCCCAAGCCTCTGCTACTCTCCACCCAAGCGTCGCTTCTCACGGGCGACGCAGAGGTTGCATTCGTAACCGTGATGAGACGAGGGAACTCGGGAAGGCTCCCCGTCGAACACCAAGCGTCCGCGCCATGGATGGGCGGACCGTCCGACCCTCGGACCCGGCGAGCGCCGCGGTCCGTCGATCTGGAGATCTCCGCATGAAGGTTCGCTCGCTCGCCCTTGCCTCGCTCGCTGGTGCCATCGCGGTCACGACGAGTTGGGCCGCGGTCGCTCCGCAGGCGACCCCGAATCCCTCCGGCGGCGCCGGCGTCGAGATGTGGTGGACCGGCGAGCCGAAGAACCTGCCGAAGCGCGCCGTGAAGGGACGCAAGTTCCCGACCGCGAGCCTCGTGCTTCCGATCGACGAGCGCACCGGCGAGAGCGTCGCGACGGGTCGGCTCATCGTGAAGTTCCGCGACGACCTGCAGGTCCGTGCGCCGCGTACCCCGGCGCCGATCCCGGCGAGCCTCAACGGCTCGGACCTCAACGCCGTCGAGCAGATCCTGCTGCAGTCGGGCTCGACCGTGCAGCAGTGGATCAACCGCACGCCGGATCAGCTCCGCGACCTGACCCGCCGCGCCGAGGAGTACAGCGGCCGCCCGCAGCCTGATCTCTCGAGCATCGTCTACGTCGACGCGCCGGAGAAGGTCATCGAGCAGGTGGCGCAGGCGCTGAACCAGCTCAACGCGACCGACTGGGTCAGCTTCGAGCGGCGCATCGTGACGACGCAGCAGGGCTGCGACCCGATGAACCCGGTCGTCTGCAACGCGCCCAATCCGGGCTGCGCGCCGCCGGCACTCGGCAACTGCAACCCGGACCCGGGCGGTCAGGGCGATCCGCCGAACGACCAGTACGGCTGCGCCGACGTGGAGTGCTGCGAGGCGGTCGGCGAGATCCTTCCGGGATGCATCGACGTGGACGATCCTCGCGGTTGGGACACCTACTGCGCCGCGCTCGCGAACGTCTACTGCTACGGCACGGTGTACGACGCGAACAACGCGACGCTTCCTCCCGCGGAGCGGTACGACCCGTGTCTTCGTAACGGTGATCCTGGTCAACCTCCCGGCGGTCCAGATCCGATCTTTGCCGCGTTCATCCCGCTGATCTCCGGACCCTGCTTCGAGGCGCACGCGGTCGGCGGCTGCAGCAACCCCGACTGCTGCGACGTGATCTGTCTTCAGGATCCCTCCTGCTGCTCGGTCTCCTGGGACGCGTACTGCGCCTTCCTCGCGCTGCAGAATGCGTCGATCGAGGATCCGAACATCAACAAGTGCGGCGGGCAGCCCCAGCCGGCGCCGACGCCGGACTTCACCGCAAGGCCGGAGGTCGTCCAGGAGCAGACGATCTTCGGCACCACCATCACTGCCGTCCGGGCGCGAGGGCTTCAGGCGTACACGGTGATCCAGCCGGTTCTCGGCGAGATTGGGATCCCGCCCGCGCCCTCGCCTGGCACCGCGTTCCTCGCGAGCGGATTCCGCGGCGGCGGGTTCGACCTCGCCGGACTGCGCAACCTCGCCCAGGACTTCTCCAACAACTATCAGGCGGGTGCTCGGCCGCTCGTGAACGGCGCCGGTATCAACGTGGGCGTCGTCGAGTTCGCGGCGTTCGTGAACCACGAGGACTTCGTGCTCGCGACGCCATCGAATCCCGACGGCAGCGGCGGCACCCCGCTGACCACCCCCCGCGTCAACTCCGAGCCTGGTCAGACGATCATCCTGCTTCCGCAAGCGGATACAGAGCCCGATCACGGCACCGCATGCCTTGGCATCACCGTCGCAGCCGACAATGGCTTCGGGGTGACCGGCATCGCTCACCAAGCGCAGGGCTGGTTCTTCCCGATCGTCAGCGTGGAGGAGGGACCGCGTCTCGCCACGGCGATCGTCTCGGCGCTCGAAACCTTCGAGCCGGGCGACGTGCTCAACTTCTCGATCGGACCCGCGGGCGGTCCCTACTGCGGCAACGGCACGCACCCGACCCTCGTGTCGGATCCGGGCGTCTGGACCCTGATCCGCCTCGGCACCGACCTCGGCGTCCTGTCGTGCATCTCCGCGGGCAACAGCTCCGCGGAGGTCGAGTCGGAGGGTGGGGAGATCCGCTCGGGCGCCCTCATCGTCGGGGCGTGCTGGCCGGGCGCGCAGCTCGCCCCAATCAATCCGGGCGGCGCGTTCTGCCGGCTTGACTTCAGCAACTGGCACTCCGGCGAGAACCCGCTCGGTGTCGTCGACCTGATGGCGTGGGGGACCGGCGTGGGCACCACCGGCTACGGCGTCGCGTTTCAGGGAAGGACCGCCCCCACCACGCCGCCGCTCGAGGCGAACCGGCTCCGCACCTACACCGGCGGATTCAACGGGACCAGTGCCGCGGCGCCCCTCATCGCAGGAGTCGCGGCGTGCATGCAGGGATGGGCGAAGCAGATCTACGGCGACATGCCGCTCTCCCCGGAGCAACTCGGCGACCTGCTCCGCAGCAATGGATTCCAGCAGTGCTCGATCAGCTACGGAAGTACGAACTTCCCCGGCAATGACCTCTGCCCTGCCGCTGGCGACAACATCGTCGGCGATGGCGCAGAGACCCGTCACCGGATTGGCCAGAGCGCGACCGATCCGGCGAACCGCGGCGTGTTCCCCGAGGTCGTGAGCGCCGCCGCCGCGGCGTTGACCTCGATCTCCTGGCCGAGCCTCGTCACCAACTACCGGATCTACACCGGCACGCAGGTGACGCCGCAGAGCCCCTATCGCCTCCGCGCCGACGACGGCATCGCCGTCGAGATCAAGACCCAGCGGGCGAACGGCGGTCTTGGCGTCGCCGGTCTCGTCTACCTCACGGGCGGCTGGATCACCGACATCCAGGTGACCGCCACCTACGACGGCGAGGCGGAGGAGCTGGTCGGACTCACGATCCAGAACGTCGCGGCGGCGAGCCGTCCGAACGTGATTCGGATCGTCTACGTCCTCAACCAGGTCACCCGCCGGTGGCGGCTCGTCGGTCTCGACATCATGCCGCAGCAGTACGCGGCGGCGAACTTCGCGGTGGATCCCACCGAGGACATCAGCCAGTACGTGAACGCCCAGACCGGCGAGGTCGTCGCCCGCATCTTCACGGCGGGCCTCGGCTCGACGCCGAGCCACTTCGTCTACCACGACTTCGTGCAGGTCGGACCGAATCCGTTCATCCCGGTCCCCTGACCGCTCCCCACGGCGATCTCCTCTCGCGACCCGGTCCACCGACCGGGTCGCGTTCTTTGGCGGGGGGTTCCATCGGCGGACTCGTCGGAGGTCTGATCGCAGGCTTCACCGCAGGGTTCACCCGCGAGGGGAGAGTCGATGCCTCCGAGCGATCCCGCCCAAGTACCAGTCGCCCCCGCCGCCACGGTGCCCCCCTCAACCCCCCTCAACCCCCCTCAACCCCCCTCAACC
>VGXO01000027.1 GCA_016873275.1 Phycisphaerae bacterium | reverse complement strand
CGCCGTGCCATATTCGCAGCAGATGTTCGAGTTCGCTGACGAGGAGTGCGTTCACCTCCGAATCTCCCCTCGCCTCTCGGGATCGAGCGTCACCAACCATCCGTTGATCAGCATCGTGCCAATCCACTGTCCACGCGCGGGTGGAGTTCGGTACATGCTCTCACATCTGCGACACGGTCTTCGGGGGTTCCTAGGGGCGAGGACGTTCGACGCGACCGCCGTGATCGTCCACGACGATCTCGAACCGATCGGTCTACTGCCATTCCTCTTCTGCCGATGCCCGGTGTACTACGAACTGCACTGCGCGATGTGGCCTCGAGGCGCTGCGGCCAAGCCAGTGCGTCGGCTTCGACGATGGCTGTCCCGTTGCATTGTTCGGCTGGTCTGCACCGAGGTCCTGGCGACCTCGGAGGAGTGCCGCCGTCAGGTTGCGGGAGGAGACGCCGCCGTGCACGCCAGGACGCGTTTGTTTTTGCCGTCCTACAGGGATCGCCTTCCGATCGGTCTCCCCGTGCCCACTCCTTTGTCGCCGCTTCGCGTGCTCAGCGCTGGGCGAGTCGAGGAGTTCAAGGGCGTCTTCGACATCGTCGAGGCGGCACGAAGACTGGAGATCTCCCATCCCGGTGAGTTCAGGTGGTCGATCGCCGGGGACGGTCCACACCTGGAGGAACTTCGCCGAAGGATCCGCGAGGGCGGTCTGGAGTCGGTGGTAGAGACTCCTGGTCGGCTCGATCGACAGGCACTGATCGACGCCATCGCCGCGTGCCATCTGACGATCACCCCGACCCGAAACACCTTCGCGGAGGGACTGGCGCAGCTTCCGCTTGAGTCGGTGATCATCGGTCGCCCGGCGCTCGTCTCGAACGTCGTGCCCGCGTTCGATCATCTGCAGGCTGCGTGCCTCCGGGTCCCCGATGGGGATCCCTCGGCGATCGCCGACGCCATCCTGGACCTGAGGCTGAGTCCAAGGAGTTACGAGTCCCTGTGCGAAGGCACCCGTACGGCGCGGCAGCTGATACTCGACGAGACATTCGCGTACAAGCAGGTCCTTCGAGAGTTGTTCGGACCGAGGCTCCCGCGTCGAAGACACCACCGGGACTGAGATACTCGTCCTCCGCATCGCCAAGGAACCTCGGGGAGCACGTCCCCGAGGCGGGCGGACGAAGAGGGCGAAACGAGTCGGCGGACGCCATCGGTCGGGTGGCGCGAGTCTGGTTCCTACTCATGACCCAAGTCCAGGAGCGGGCGGCGTTCTACCCGTCGCGATACGCTCTTGCGCCGCGGTCTCGACGCACCGCGACCATCGTTTGTTTCGGGGCGCTTTCGAAAGGAGCGTGAGCCGTGAAGTGGCTTCGACGATTGCTGCGAAGGCGCGGGTATCACCTGACCCGAGTCAGCGGAGGCGAACTCGCGGAACTCGACGCCTACGAGCGGCGGCTCGCTGAGAACGCAGCGCCCGTCTCCTTCAACGAGGCGGTGTCGCGGCTTGTCGAGCTCAAGAAGCGATACGAGGCTGTCACGCTGCCGATTGCCAACCACTCACTCTGGAGCAGTCGCGCAGCGTCGAGACCGAACCCTCGGGCAGGATGGAGCCAAGGCGGCATCGAGGTCTTCCGGGGCGGCGGTCGGAACTCGTATGTCGGTCCCTACGGGGCCACCGACCCGCTCCGGGCCCGATTGCTCCTATTCATCTTCGCCAACTCGGTGCGGCAGCGCGACGGCGCCGGACTTCTTGGTCGCCTCCGTGAGGACGGCGCCTTCGGGTGCCCCACCTTCGAGTTTCCCGGTCTCGGGCGAGTGAGCCGCGACCTCCTCGACTCGATCCTCGAGATCAACTTCCTTGAGCGGCACGCGGGGATCCTCCATCGACCAGGACTTCGGGTGCTCGACATCGGGGCTGGCTACGGGCGCCTCGCGCACCGGATGCTTGAGGCGAGGCCCGACATCGCGTCCTATGCATGCGTCGATGCGGTCGCCGACTCGACGTTTCTCTGCGAGCTCTATCTGCGCCACCGGGGTCTGCTCGACCGCGTGGATGTGGTGCCGATGGACGAGCTTGATCGCGTGCTTCGGCCAGGCAGCTTCGACCTCGCGCTCAACATCCACAGCTTCTCAGAGTGCACCTACGCGGCAGTCGAATGGTGGCTCCAGCGGCTTGGGGAGATGCGCGTCCCGCTCCTGATGATCGTTCCGAACCAGCCCGATCAGTTCCTCGCCGTAGAGCCGGATGGTCGACGTCGAGACTATCGCGAGGTCCTCGCGAGGACGGGCTACTCCGAGGTGGCGAGAGAGCCGGTGTTCGATGACCCGGCGGTCCGGGAGCTGCTCGTCAAGGACACCATGCACCTCTTCCGCCTGTCGGGCGGCTAGCAGCGCCTCCAGTACGCCGGTGGGGTGAGGCGACGCGTACCCGGACTGCACCGGTCATCCGCCGCGATCACGACTTCCGGCATCTGACGTCCGGGAGCGAGGAGATCTCCGGTGGAACTGTCTCCTGCCGGGGCGACGATGCCACGCCGGTGTTCGCCCTCCGTGACCTGACACCCCCGCTCCGATCCGTTTCATCCTGGTTCGCCCGAGCGTCGGAAACGCCGCGGTCCGCTTCAGGCACGACGGAAACGTCGGTCCCTCCTCCCTCGCGGAACGCTCACCGCCTGGATCGCGCTACCCATGGAGCTGGACGGGCTCGAACCGACGACCTCCTCGATGCCATCGAGGCGCTCTCCCAACTGAGCTACAGCCCCTGATTCCCGAACGCGGGATGTCGCCGCCGAGACGGCAGTCGCAACGCTATCCCATCCCTCAGGCGGCGGCAAGGTGGCGGCGACAGATCGCGCGAGAACGCGCCGGTCATCGCCGGTCGGATCCTTCCGTCGATCTCTGAGAACCGACCGCGCGTCCGGGAACCCACGCGATGGACTTCCTGCGCGGCGTCGCCGAGGGATTCCTCGGAGACCTCGGGGTGCTTGGAACGGAGTCCCCTGAACGGAGGTCCTGCAACGGAGGCCCTGCAACGGAGGCCCTGCAACGGAGGCCTTGGAACGCAGTCCTTCGAACGAGTTCCCCGGAACCGCCGCGGACGCGACCGCTCAGCCCGCGACCGAGTCGAGCGCCTGCTTCAGCGTCGCCGCCGGCACGATGCCGACCCACTTCTGCTTCACCTGACCATCCTTGATCAGGAGGAGCGTCGGGATCGACTGCACGCCGTACTGGAGCGCGACCTTCTGATTGCGGTCGATGTCCATCTTGCCGACGCGCACCTTGCCCTGGTACTGCGTCGCGAGCTGGTCGATCGTCGGCGCGATCGCGCGGCAGGGTCCGCACCACTCCGCCCAGAAGTCGACGAGGACGGGCTGCGCAGACTGGATCGCGGAGGTCTCGAAGTTGGCGTCGGTGAACTCGAAGGTGGCGGGACTTGCCATGGGGGAGTGCTCCGTCAAGGACCTGCAGGGTGCCCACCGGGCACCGGGGGTGGGGATGGTAGCGAGAGGTTCCTTCGCCCCGAACGCCCCGCGGACGCAGGCAACCTCCTCAACCGCCCCAACCGCCTCACCGCCCTCACCGCCCTCACCGTCAAGTCTCGATCCTCGCGCCGGACTCCGATCAGGCGTCCTCGAGGCGACCGGCGGCGAGGATCGCCGCCGCCACCGCGAGCCCCTGCCGGAGCCCGCGGACCTCGTGGGTCCTGAGGATCCTCGCCCCCGCGGACCACGCCGCGACCGCCGCGACCACCGAGGCGACGTCGCGCCGCGTCGGATCCGGCTCCGCCGCCGCCGCGCCGAGGAAGCTCTTCCGGCTCGCGCCGACGAGGACGGGTCGACCAAGCGCGACGACCTCGCCGACCCGCGCGAGGAGCTCGAAGTTCTGCCGGACGTCCTTGCCGAACCCGAGTCCCGGATCGAGCACGATCGACGGAGGCTCGACGCCCGCGCCCTCCGCGAGCGCCGCCCGCTCGAGAAGCCACGCCGCCACCTCCCGCGCGACGTCCCCGTACGCGGGCGGTCGCGCATGGCGGTCGCTGTAGGCGTCCTCGGGCGGCGGAGCGAGGCGGTGCATCAGGACGATCCCGGCGCCGCGCGACGCGACGAGGGGCAGCAGCGCCGGATCCTCCGCGCCCGCCGCGACGTCATTGACCGCATCCGCGCCCTCATCGAGCGCCGCCCGGGCGACCGCCGAGAGGGTCGTGTCGACCGAGATCGGCACCCGGCTCGCGCGTCGGATCGCGCGGATCACCGGGACCACGCGGCGGATCTGCTCCTCCACCGGCACCCGCGCAGCGCCCGGTCGCGTGCTCTCGCCGCCCACGTCGAGGATCGCCGCGCCCTCCTCGACCATCGCGAGACCCGCCTCCGCCGCGCGGAGCGGATCGAGATGCACGCCGCCATCCGAGAAGGAGTCCGGCGTCGCGTTGAGGACGCCCATGATCGCCCACGGCTCGAGGCAGAGCGTCCGACCGCCGGCGAGAAGCCACGCGGAAGCCGTCGCGCGAGCGACCCCGCTCACGGCGCCTGTCCGCCCGGCGGCTCCGAGGCGCCCGCCGCGGCAGGTCCGCCGCGGAGCGCCTGCTCGACGATCCGGTCGTAGCCGAGACCAAGCACGCCCGCGGGGATCACGAGCGCCGTCTCCACGCGACCGGGCGAGACCGCGAGCCCGAAGCCGATCGGCTCGAGGTTCGTCGGGATCTCCGGGATGAGCCCGCCATCGCCGCCGGGGATCATGCCCGCGAGCTGCTTCAGCAGGCGACCGAACTGCCCGACGCCGACGAAGCCGACGAGCTGCGGATCGCTCGGGAGCCATGACCGCATCGCCCGGACCGATCCATCCTGCTCGAGGGTGCCGTCGCCGCCCGCCGCCGCCGCGACCGCGCGGGCAAGCACGTCCGGACGCTGGCTGAAGGTGATCACGCTCCACGAGCCCGCGGCGTCCTCGAGGAATCCGTGCATGCCGCGGCTTCCGAAGGCGACCTGCCAGGCGAGCTGACGCTGCGCGAGGTCGATGGCGCCGCCGTCGCCGGAGCCGGCGGGCAGCGGCGTCTGCGTCACCTCGAACGCGTCGACCTTCTCGCCGCTCTTGAGGACGCGGTCCGCCTCGAACTTGCCGACGATCCGCAGTCCGCCCGACTCACCGCTTGCGCCGCGCACGCCCTGCTCGACCTCGCGGCGGAGCTCGCCGCGGTCGCGGGTCTCGACCGCGAGCGACGAGTCGTTGAGGAATCCGCCCGCGGCGAGCCCGAGCTTGCTCGGGTAGGCGGCGAACTGCGCCGCGATCACGTTGCGGGCGACCTCGAGCCACGCGCCCTCCGGAAGACCGGCGAGCGCCGCGAAGCGGCGGAGCGGCTCGGCGCCGCCGACCGCGTCGAGGTCGATCGCCCCCGCGACGTAGAAGGGCTGCCGAGGCAGGCGGTCGAGCGCGGCGCGACCGGCGCGAGCGCCCGCGGTCATCTCTCCGAGCGGCGAGTCCGACCGCATCGTGGCGAAGGTGCGGAGCGCGACGCCGAGCGGATCGACGTCGACCGCGACGACGCCGTCCTCGAGCGACTGCTCGAAGGCGACCCGCCAACGCTCCGCCGCCGCCGGGTCGTAGCCCGGCGCCTCGGCGACCTCGGGCGGCACCGCGGCGCGTCCCTGCACGGCAAGGTCGCGCATCGCGAGCGGACCACCCCACGCGACGAGGTCGCACTCCTCGAGTCGCTTCATCCATCCCTCGCCCATGCGCACGCGGAAGGTCTCGGCAAGCCCGGCGCCGGCGTCATGACCTCGCACCGCCTCGGCATCGGTCGAGAGCAGCACGTGCGAGCCCGCCGCGCGGGCGTGCCAGACTCGACCGTCCGGACCTCGGTGCGCGTCCTCCGCGACGTCGGGCGCCGCGGTGAAGTTCCCCGCGAGGAAGCCCGCTGGATCGTTCGTCGGCACGAGGAGCCGCACCGCCGCCGGCGCGAGCGGCACGCCCTCCGCGGGCGCAGGCGCCGCAGGCCAGAACGCGACCAGCGCACCACGATCCTCGACCGCCACGGAGATCCCGAGCCGAGCCTTCGCCTGATCGAGCGGACGCCCGACCATCGCGGTGCCAGGTCGGTCCATCCGCTCGAGGCACTGGACGAGGTCGTCGTTGAACCGCTTGAGGCTCGGCACCGCGACGAAGCCCGCGGCGTCGGCGGGCACGAGGGCGAGCGCCGACTCGAGCGGCGAGTTCCCCGAGGATGCCGAGGACGCCAAGGACGCCGGCGGCGCGAGGACGCCCGCCGCGAGGAGCACGCCGAAGATCACGAGTCGCTGCATGAAGTCGTCTCCTCCGCGGGAGGACGCTCGCGCGCCCTCTCCCGAGGTCTACTCGCCCGAGGTCTACTCTCCCGAGGTCTACTCTACGGTCGCCCGGCGGCGGGAACCCCCTCATGTGGACCACCTTCCTCGCGCTCCTCGGCGTGGTCGCCGCGGCGACGATCCTCGCCGCGGTCCTCCGCCGCGCCGGCGTGCCGGGCGCCTCGATCGTGGCGGGACTTCTCGCCGGAGTCCTTTGCGGTCCAGGAGTCCTGGGACGCGTCGCGCCCGAGTCGTTCGAGCGCTGGTTCGAGGGCGCGAGCGCGGCGCGCGATGCGCTCGCGGCGACGGAGCGGAGGCTCGCGGCGGACGCCCTCGCGAGCACCTCGTTGGGCGCGCCGCTCGTGCCTCCCGAGTCGAGCGCGGAGGGAGAGGCGGAGGGAGAGGCGGAGGGAGAGGCGGAGGGAGAGGCGGAGGTGATGCGGCTCCGCCTCGAGGTGGAGTCCATCGGCTGGGAGCATCGTCGGGCGGAGCGGTCGCTCGTCGGCATCCTCGCGGCGCTCCTTCTTGCAGCGGGCGCCGCGGAGGGCGTGCGGGGTCTGCGAGGGCTCCGACCGCGGGTCCGCGGCGACGCGCTACTCCTCGGGGCGTGGACGGCGCTGGTGCCCGCGGGCGCCGCCGCGATCCTTCTCTCGTGGTCGATCGAGGGCTCGCTCGACGCCGCGATGTGGTCGGCGCTCCTCGCCGCAGCGGCGGCGCTCTCGGTCGGACCGTGGTGCCTCGCGAGGAGCGACGCGGCGTCCGCCGAGTCGTGCGAGCCCGGCGGCGCGGACCTCGTGCGGGCGGCGGGACTGCTCGCGACCGCAATCGGGATCTCTCTCCTCGCCGCGGCGGTCGTCCTCGCGGGACGCGGAGAATCCGCCGCGATCGTCGCCGCAGGCGGAGTCGCGGGCGGCGCGATGCTCGGACTCATCGTCCGCGGCGATGGCGCGGCACGCCGGTTCCGCGCCACCGCGGCGGCGTGCCTTCCCGGGGTCGTCGCGCTCGCCATGCTCCGGCTCGAGCCGTGGCTCGACCTCGCGTGGTCGCCGCTCCTCGTCGCGGCGATCCTCGTCTCGGATGGTCGCTACGCGGGCGCCCTCGTCGCGGCGGTCCTTCCCGGCGGACGCGGGGGGCTCCGCTCGATGCGTCTCGTCCTCGCCTCGACCGCGGTGGGTCCCACGCAGGCGGCGATCGCGGCGATCGCGATCGAGTGGTCGCTCCTGCCGCACGAGTGGGGGCTTGCGCTTCTCCTCGCGGCGGCGCTACCGGAGTCGACCGCGCCGCTTCGGCGCCGTGCCGCGGAGCAGCTCGCCGACGCGGAGGTCGTCGCCCGTCGAGAGGGCGACGAGGCGGCGTGATCCAACCGGCGGCTCAGCCGGACTTCGCGGGAGCCTCCGCGGCGGGCGCCGCGGGGGCGGAAGCCTCCGCCGCGAGTGCCTTCTCGATCGCGTCGATCATCTCCTTCGAGTCAGGCTTGGTGCCGCTCGCCCAGAAGGCGATCGGCTGACCATCGCGACCGACGAGGTACTTCGAGAAGTTCCACCCGGGCAGCTTGCCGGTGCGGGTGCCGAGGTACTGGTAGACCTCGCACTGCGAGTCGCCCGCCTTCACGACGACCTTCTCGAACATCGGGAAGGAGACCGAGTAGCGGCTCGTGCAGAACTCGCGGATCGCCTTGGGATCGTCGAGCTCCTGCCCGCCGAAGTCGCCGGAGGGAAACCCGAGGACCACCAGACCGCGGTCCTTGAACTGGTCGTAGACCTTCTCGAGCCCCGCGTACTGCGGCGTGTAGCCGCAGCGGCTTGCGACGTTGACGACCAGCGTCACCTTGCCGGCAAACTGCGAGAGGTCGACCGTCTCGCCCTCGAGGGACTTCGACTTCAGGGTGTAGAAGCTCACGTTCCTCCACTTCTCCAGGAGCTCCGGCGTCTGCGGGGCGTCCTGAGCGCAGGCGGTGCCGGCGACGAGGGCGACGAGCGAGAGGGCGATGGTGCGGAGCGGCATGCGGGACCTCCTGGGAGTGCGGTGGGTTCGACCTTCGAGCGACCGAGGATTCGCTCCTCCCCTCCCGCCTCGACCTCAGCCGCCGACCCGACGCATCGGCAGTTCGATGACCTGCGGCGGTCGAGGCGCCTCGCCTTCCTTGGCTGGACGCGGCTTCTCCTCGACGCGGACGGTCATGACGCCGTCCGCTCCGAGGCGGTAGGAGACCCGCTCGAGGCTGCCCGCGTTCGATGCCGCGGGATCCTCGAGCGGCACGAACGACGCCGAGGTTCCCTCGACCTTCTCGAGGCGGAGCACCATCGGGTCCTTGCGGCGTGGATCCACGTCGAAGTCTCGGTGCACGTGGATCTGCCGCAGCAGCACGCGGTCGCCGTCGGCGACGACCTGCGTGAACTCGTAGAAGGCAATCACGCCGTTGCCGAGGATCCGGCGGAAGCTTCCAAGCATGCCCTTGCCCGCCGGCGCCATCCAGTGCTCCTCGATCACCGCGCCGCCCGCCTGCTCCATCACCCAGGTGCCCGCCATGAACGCGAGCGGCGCGACCGCGGGATCAGCCGCGGGCATGGCGGGCGGAACCCCCGCGGTCGGACGAACCGGCACCGAACTGCACCCGTTGCTTCCAGCAAGCGTGCTCATGACGAGGAAGCAGACGACGATTGACCGTGGCGACAAGGCTTGGACTCCGACGGAGAAGGAGATCGGGGGAGTCCCGAAGATCGCGGCCGGAGCCACTCCGGTCCAGTCCTTTCCGTTATCCGGACCGCGTCAGGACCGATATCGACCTCGCAGGCTCGAACTGACCTCGTTCGGGCGCCTCGGCGACTCAGCAGACCCCGAGCGGCGTCATAGTCTGCGGTAGCGCCTACGCCCGCGGAGGCGGCTGTCTCCAGCGCGGATCATCGGGGACCGCACGATGCCGAAGCGACTTGTCATCGATCTCGACGGCACCCTGACCGAGGGTGGCACCAACTACTCCGAACTGTCGCCGCGCGTTGAAGTCGTTGAAGTCCTGCGCCGCTACAAGGCGATGGGGTTCGAGATCATCATCCACACGAGCCGCAACATGCGGACCTTCTCTTCGTCATTGGGATTGATCACCGCGAAGACGGTGCCGGTGATCATCGAGTGGTTGAATCGAAATCAGATCCCATTCGACGAGCTGGTCGTAGGCAAGCCTTGGTGCGGTCATGAGGGCTTCTACGTGGACGATCGAGCGATTCGTCCGAGCGAGTTTGCCTCCATGACGCTGGAGCAGATCCACCAGTTGATCCGAGTGTCCGGTCCCACGGACGCCTGAGCCACCGCCGATGTTCCTCATCACTTCCGGCGCGTACGTCGATCCCTCCGTCGAGGCGGACTTTGGTCGGCTTCCCCCGACCTTCCTTCCCCTCGGATCGCGGAGGCTCGTGCGGCACCAATACGAGCTGGCGTCTTCGTTCGCCCGCCCAATCTGCTTGTCGCTTCCGGACGACTTCGAGCCATCGCGGCCCGATCGCCAGTGGCTGACGGCGAACCAGGTCATCGACCTCCGAATCCCGCGCGGACTTCGGCTCGGTCACTCGATTCTCCGGGCGATTCGCTCGATGGGGTCCCCGGCGACACCCGTGCGCATCCTCCACGGCGACACGTTGTTCGGATCGCTCCCCACAGACCTCGACGTGGTCAGCGTCAACTCGGCGCGGACGCCGCATGCGTGGGCAACCGTGCGAACAGGTCCCTCTGGGGAGCTCCTCATCCAGCCGACCCCAATCGAGCGATCGCACCGTCCGGAGGTGCTGAGCGGCTTCTTCGCGTTCGAGGATCCCTCCCTGTTGGTCGAATGCCTTGAGTCGAGCGACGGAGACTTCGTGACTTCCCTGCAGCACTACGGACGCCGACGACAACTGCGGGCGTTCCAGGGGGTGGACTGGCTCGACCTTGGCGACCTCGCTAACTACTACCGAGCTCGGGGTCGGTTCACGACCGAACGATCCTTTAACGATCTCGACGTCGCCGGTCGGATCGTGAGGAAGTCGAGCCAGGACTCCGTCAAGATGCAAGGGGAGATCCACTGGTTCCGCAGCGTGCCCGCCGCGATCCGCATGTCGTGCCCGACTCTTCTGGACGACTTCGAGGAGGGTGGCGAGGTCGGCTACCGGCTGGAGTACCTGCATCTGCCCACCCTGGCTGAGCTCGCGGTGTTCGGGGAGCTTCCGCTGAGCACTTGGAGCTCGGTGCTCGAGGCTTGTCGATCGTTCGTGCATGCCTGCCGCCAGTTCCCCCAGCCTGGACGCTGCGCCGCGGAGGATCATCGTTGCAAGACGCTCAGGCGCGTCGAACGCTGGGCCAGCTCCCGCAAGACCGACCTGAATCGCCCGACGCGGCTCAACGGTCGACGGCTCCCGTCCCTCCAGGACATGATCGATCGACTCGCGGAGCGCCTCCCGAGCGAGTCCGCATGCTCGCTCGTGCATGGAGACCTTTGCTTCAGCAACGTGTTCTATGACTCGCGGGCGGAGATCATCCGCGTGGTCGATCCGCGGGGTCTCTCCTTCGACGGGGTGCCATCCATCGGCGGAGACCCGCTGTACGACCTGGCGAAGCTCCATCACTCCGCGGTCGGTCTGTACGACTTCATCCTCGCGGGAGAACACGAGACGGTCATCGACTCGCCGATTGATCTTCGGTCCCGCATCCACGAGCGCCCACAGCACGCGCTGATCGGGGAAGCCTTTGACGATGTCTTCGGAGCCGAGCGTAGTCCCGCGCTGACGTCCATGTCGGCGCTGCTCTTCTTCGCGATGCTGCCGCTCCATGATGACTGCACCATGCGACAGTCGGCGCTTCTCGCGAACGGCATGCGGTTGTTCCTTCGTGCCGAGGAGTCCGCCTCTTGATCGTCTTTCCCATGGCGGGCAGATCGCGTCGATTCACGGCGGCCGGCTACGTCGGACCCAAGTACCGATTGCTTGCCCATGGTCGACCACTCCTGTGGCATGCCGTCCACGGATTTCGCGACCTGTTTCGCGATGAGGTGTTCCTCTTCGCGTCGCTCGCCGAGGACCGCGCGGAAGGTGACGTGCGGGCAGTCGCGCTCTCCTGCGGACTCACGCGATGGCATCTCGTCGAGCTCGAACGACCAACCGAGGGGCAGGCGGACACGGTCCAGCAGGCGATCGATGCCGTCGATGCCTCGAAGGAAGACCCGCTCACCATCTTCAACATCGATACGATCCACCTTCGATACGCCCGACCTGCCTTCTTTGATCTGCATCGCATCGATGGGTACCTCGAGACCTTCCATGGGCTTGGCGAGCAGTGGTCATTCGTGGTCCCCGCGGACGGCCGCGGTGACCGAGTCTCGGCGACGACCGAGAAGCGCCGGGTCTCAGACGAGTGCTGCACGGGTCTCTACTACTTCCGGAGGGTCGGCGACTTCCGTGAAGCCGTGCGGCTTCAGGCACTCGGGCACCCGCTGGCGGCGGGCGCTGGTGAGCGATACGTCGCCCCCCTCTTCAACCTGCTGATCTCGTGGGGACGCGACGTCCGGTTCGACCGAATCAAGTCCAACCGGGTGGTGTTCTCCGGGATTCCCGCGGAGTACGAGGCGTTCCGCGATGGCCCATGGCCGGTCGATGACCATTGAAGCCCCCGGTCGATCCACCCGCGATCGCGACCAGAGGACTCCGCCTCGGCTCAGTCCGGCAGTTCCCGAATCGCCCGTCGGATCGGATCATCGATCCGTCGGGCGACCCGCTTCACGGAGAAGCGCTCCGCCGAAGTTCCTCGCCTGACCTCCTCGATCTGCGCCGCGGTGATGCCCCCAAGGTTCCGTAGGCAGGTTGTTGGCACCACGCGCAGTCGCTGCACCACGGGCTGAAGCAGGTTGTGAAGGTAGAGCTCCTCGGTCGGGTACAGGATCTCGTGGTGGGGAAAGTCGAGGTCGAAGACGCGGGCAAACTCATCCCAGAGTTCGGCCCGCATGCATAGACCCTCGTGGAGTCCCTGCACGATCGATCGACCGGGGTTGCGTCCCATGACGTGGGCGAAGATGGGGTCACCAAGGATCGAGGCTCGCCGGAGCCTGGATCGCCACATGCCCGCGGTCGCGCCGGGCACGTCGATGGGGTTGTAGGACACGGCGACGTCCGCTCCAGCAAGATGCTGCTCGAGTCCGCTCCGGACAAGCAGCTCGTTGCTCGACATCAGGCTGAACCGCGCGAACGAGCCTCGCTCCCGAGCCAGCATCCAGTTGGAGACCTGCGCTTGGAGGAGCGATCCGCTCCCGTAGACCGTCTCGAAGCTGCGGGGGTTGACGATGATCGAGGGATGGACCTTCGCCAACTCCCTGCCGAGGACCCGAGCGTCCTCTCCGAGCTGGCGACGGAACGACCCAGCGAGATGAAGCACGACGCCAGCCTGCGGAGCAAACTTCGCGAGGTTCGCGACTTGATCAAGCACGCACTCAGGCGACTCATGCACCGTCAAACCGATCAGCAGTCGTCCATCTCGTTCCGTTCCCTCGATCGATCGCGCCACGAGTTCGAAGTCCGGACGAAGGAGGTCCACCCCGCTGTCGAGACGATCGATGATTAGTCCGTAGAGACGACCGATCGTCCCTTCCTCCCGACGACGACGACGGCGGTTGCGAACTCCTCTCGCCAGGTTGCGCAGCCAGCCCAGTCCGAAACGGTCCCGCCATGCGTTGCCCCGGGGGACCGGAGGTGCTTGCTGGCCCCGCGTCGATGGAGCGACTGCGGGCGACGGAAGGATGTCTCCACCGGAACTCATGGTCACCTCGGCAGTTCACTCGACCGTCACGCTCTTCGCGAGGTTCCGCGGCTTGTCGACGTCGCGACCGCGCATGAGCGCCGCGTGGTAGGCGAGCAGCTGGAGCGGGACGACCGTCAGCAGCGGCTGCAGCGGCTCGGGCACGTCGGGCACCCAGAAGACCTCCTGCACGTGCCGGCGGATCTCCTCGTCGCCCTCCGTCGCCACCGCGATCACGTGACCGCCGCGGCTGCGGACCTCCTCGATGTTCGAGAGGATCTTCTCGTACTGGCTGTTGCGGGTGGCGACGAACACCACCGGCATGCCCTCGTCGATCAGGGCGATCGGACCGTGCTTCATCTCCGCCGCGGGCATGCCCTCGGCGTGGATGTAGGAGATCTCCTTGAGCTTCAGGGCGCCCTCGAGGGCGACGGGATAGTTGTAGCCGCGCCCGAGGAAGAGCCAGTTGTCGCGCTCGACGTAGCGGGCGGTCGCCCGCTTGATCTCCTCGCTCTGCGCGAGGATCCGCTCGATGTGCGAGGGCACCCGCTCCATCTGCTCCATCAGCTCGCGCACCGCGTCCGCGGAGAGGAAGCGGCGCCGACCCACGAACGCCGCGAGCATGGTGGCGACGCACACCTGCCCGAGGAACGCCTTGGTGCTCGCGACGCCGATCTCCGGACCCACCCGCAGGTAGACGCCCGCGTCGGTCTCCCGCGAGATGCTCGAGCCGACCACGTTCACGAGCCCGAGGGCGAGCGCCCCGCGCTGCTTCGCCTCCTGCAGCGCCGCGAGGGTGTCGGCGGTCTCGCCGGACTGGCTGATCGCGACGACCACCGTCCCCTCCTCGACCATCGGGTTCCGGTAGCGGAACTCGCTCGCGAAGTCGACGTCGGTGGGGATCTTCGCGAGGTCCTCCATGAGGTACTCCGCGACCATGCCCGCGTGGAGCGCCGTGCCCTGCCCGACGAAGATCACCCGCTTCGCGCGGGCGAGCTCGCGGGCGAACTCGCTCACGCCGCCGAGGACGATCTGCCCGCTCCGCAGGTCGAGGCGACCCTTCATGCAGAGGCGAAGCGCGTTCGGCTGCTCGTGGATCTCCTTGAGCATGTAGTGGTCGAACGCGCCGAGGTCGATCTGCCCGAGGTCGTACTCGAGCTCGCGGATCTCGGCGGTGACCGGCACGTTGTCGACGGTGGTGGTCCGGAAGGAGTCGCGGGTGATCCGCGCGACGGTGTAGTCGTCGAGGGTGATCGCCTGCGTGGTGTGGGCGACGATCGCGGAGGAGTCGCTCGCCACCACGTACTCGTCCTTGCCGACGCCGACCATCAGGGGGCTTCCCTTGCGGGCGACCACCATGACGTCCGGCTCCTTCGCGCACATCACCGCGATCGCGTACGCCCCGGTGACCTCGCGGAGCGCCGACTGCACCGCCCGCTCGAGGTCGCCGCGGTAGAGCTCGCCGATCAGGTGCGCGAGGACCTCCGTGTCGGTCTCCGAGGTGAAGACGTGCCCCTTCTCCTCGAGGTAGCGCTTCAGCGTCGCGTAGTTCTCGATGATGCCGTTGTGGATCACCACCACGCCGTGCCCGAGCGTCGCGTCGTCGCGGTGCGGGTGGGCGTTCTTCTCGGTGACGCCGCCGTGGGTCGCCCAGCGGGTGTGGGCGACGCCCATCGTGGCGTCGAAGCCGCCCTGGCGGTTGACGAGGTCCTCGAGCACCGCGACGCGACCGACCGCCTTCGCGACCTTCAGACCGCCGTTGAGGACGGCGAGCCCCGCGGAGTCGTAGCCGCGGTACTCGAGGCGCTTGAGCCCCTCGAGGAGGACCGGAAGGGCGGGTCTGCGTCCGATGTAGGCGACGATGCCGCACATGTTCGAGGGATCTCCGAGAGGGAACGCGGCCGCAGGGGTCGCCGGTGCCCGGGATAGATCGACCGCTCCGCGGCGCGACCTTGGCGGGACCACCGAGCTCTTGATGAACCGGGGGCGATGCTACGGAGCAACGGTCGGGGACCGCCGACGGACCTCGCCAATCACCGTCGAACGCCGGATCCCGCCCCGTCCTCGCGAGGAGAGGAGCGAGTTATCGGCGGTCGGATTCCATACGATCGCCTCCATGGCGCGGGTCCCCGATCTCTGGCACGAGGCGCGACGGGAGCGCCGCGAGGGCGTCGAGCCCCTGCCCGAGCGGGTGCGACCGCGATCCCTCGACGAGGTGATCGGGCAACCCCACCTGCTCGGCGAGGGACGCATCCTCCGACGCCTCGCCGCCTCGGGTCGGATCGGCTCGCTGATCCTCCATGGTCCGCCGGGCACGGGGAAGACCACCCTCGGCCGGCTGCTCGCCGACGCGGTCGGGGCGCATCTTGAAGCCGCGCATGCCGCGCTCATCGGCGTCGCCCGCATCCGCGAGGTCATCGAGCAGGCGACCCGCCGCCTCGAGGAGGGCGGGCGCGGCACGGTCCTCTTCCTCGACGAGATCCACCGCTTCAGCAAGGCGCAGCAGGACTCGCTCCTCGCCGACGTCGAGCGCGGGACCCTCTCCCTCGTCGGTGCGACCACGGAGAACCCGGCGTTCGCGGTGAACGGGGCGCTCGTCAGCCGATCGGTGGTCGCCGAGCTCCGACCGCTCGGCGAGCCGGAGCTCCGCGAGGCGGTCGCGCGGGCGATCCGCCATCCCCGCGGCTTCCCCGACCTCGACGTGCGGCTCGCCGAGGACGCGGCGGCGCTGCTTGCCCGCCGAAGCGATGGCGACGCCCGTCGGGCGCTCGGCGCCCTCGAGGTCGCGGTCCGCTCGACCTCGCCCCACCCCGGATCCGCCGGCGCTCGTCCCTTCGTCGAGATCGACCTTGCCGCGATCGAGTCCTCCCTGCAGGCGAAGCACCTTCGGCACGACCGGGACGGCGACGCCCACTACGACCTGCTGAGCGCCTTCATCAAGTCGATGCGCGGCTCCGATCCGGACGCCGCGATCCACTGGCTCGCCCGGCTCCTTGCGGGCGGCGAGGACCCGCGGATCGTCGCGCGGCGGATCGCGATCCTCGCGAGCGAGGACATCGGGAACGCCGACCCGCAGGCGATCTCCGTCGCGGCGGCGGCGTGGGCGGTGACCGAGCGGGTCGGCATGCCCGAGTGCCAGCTGACCCTCGCCCAGGCGGCGATCTACATGTGCCAGGCGCCCAAGAGCAACGCCACGGCGCAGGCGATCTGGACCGCGATGGCGGAGGTCCGCGAGGGCATGACGCTCGAGGTCCCGCAGGCGCTCCGCGACCGGACCGGACGCGACTCCCTCGACCGCGCCGCCGAGCGGGTCCCCGCCCGCGAGGGGGGCGATGGCTACGCGAACCCCCACTCCGCCGCCGACGGCGTCGGGACCTCCGACCATCTGCCGGTCGCCCGCCGCTACTACGAGCCCTCCGACCGCGGCTTCGAGGTCGAGGTCGCGAGGCGCCTTCACGACCGCCGGCAGGCGGTCGCCCGCCGCGACGGTGGAGGCGGCGAGGCGTGAGCGGACCCGGCGGGCATCCCGGTCCGACCTCCAAGCGGGAGCTCCGCGCCGCGATGCGGACCACGCTCGCCGGACTGACCCCGGCGACCGTGGAGTCGGCCTCCGCCGCGATCGCCGCGACGCTGATGGAGCTTCCGGAGTGGCGCTCGGCTGGGTCGGTCGCCCTCTTCGTGCCGCTCCCGAGGGAGCCCGACCTCCGCGGGGCGATCGACGCGGCGGTCGCCTCCGGCAAGACCGTGCTCCTTCCTCGCTCGGTCGCCTCCCCGCCCTCGGTCGAGCTCGTCGCCGTCGAGCGGAACGGGGAGCGGAACTGGCGGGAGAGCCTTCGACTGGACGAGCTGGGGGTGCCGGCTCCGACCGGTCGCGCGCTGGAGGCGTCCTCGGTCGACCTCCTCGTCGTCCCCGGGCTCGCCTTCGACTCGACCGGAGGGCGGATCGGGCGAGGCGGCGGCTTCTACGACCGGCTGCTCGAGCAGGTCGGTCCTCGGCCACGGAGAGTCGGCGTCTGCTTCGACGCGCAGGTCGTCGCGGCGGTCGCGCGGGAGCCGCACGACGTGGCGGTCGACCTCGTGATCACCGAGCGCCGAACGCTGCGGTCGCTCCCGACGGATCGCCGATGAACTCGCCGTCGCGGGCGGCGTCGCCCCGACCCACGCCCACGTCTCGGTACTCTGTCGCGTCCTCCGCCGGACCCCGGTCGCGATTCGCCGCGCCGGGATGCGGAGACGCCGAGCACGACCAGCAGGAGCGAGCATGGCCCTCCAGAGCCAGACCTTGAGAACCGGAGCCCGCAGCCAGTTCATGAGCAACCGCCGCCGCCGTCGGGGTCCATCCCGTTGGCTGCTCGTGGCGATCGGGGCGATCGCCGCCGCGTGGTGGATGTTCGTGCCGTCGGGCGAGGACGCATCTCAAGAGGACGCCGCGATCGAGCCGGCGCCCGCGATGCTCGCGACCGCGACCGCGACCACGACCACGACCAAGACCATGACCATGACGCCGACGCCGGCGGCTCTCTCCGTTCCCGCCGCCGCGCCGACGGCGCCTGCGCGGAGCGAGCCGACGACGAGCCTCACCCCGCCCCCCGCGCGTCCCGCGACGCCGACCGCGGCGCCGGCGACCGAGGTGATCGAGATCGGACGCCCAAGTAGCGCCGCGGGCACGCCGCCGACCGCGCCGAGCCGCGCGATCACGACCGAGGCGACCGCGGCATCGACGCCGGTCGCCCCCAAGGTCGAGCCGGCGATCCAGCCGGGCAGCGCCCCGAAGAGCGAGGCGACCCCGAAGTCCGAGCCCCCGCCGACCAACCCGCCGGTCGCGCCACAAGTCGCGCCCGCGAGGTCCACCCCGAGCGTCCCGCCCGTCGCCCCGCCCCTCGCCGCGACCAGCACCGTCGCGAGCGCCCCGCAGGCATCGTCGAGCCGCATCGCCATCCTCGCCGGTCGCGCCGACCAGGATCCGGTCAAGGTCCGCGCCGAGCTGACCGACTCCGTCGTCTCGGGCGGTCTCTCCCCCGCCGACCTGAAGCTCGCCGACGAGACCCTTGCCCGCATCAACGCCCGCCTCGTCTTCTCGCCCGAGCCGGTCGCGGACGATCCTTTCGCGCGGATCTATCAGGTCAAGCCCGGCGACAGCCTCGAGCGCATCGCGAAGCGCGAGGCCGGCGGCAACGTCGACTGGCGGTTTCTCCAGCGGATCAACAAGCTCCGCAATCCCAACGCGCTCCAGGTCAACCAGAAGCTGAAGGTGCCCGTCGGGGCGTTCCACGCGGTGGTGCACAAGAAGACCTACCGGCTCGACCTCTTCCTCGTCGAGGGCGACGACCGCGTGCTCGTCGCGAGCTTCCCGGTGGGACTCGGCGAGCTGAACTCGACCCCCGAGGGGATCGCGGAGGTCCGCGACGGCAGCAAGCTGATCGATCCCGAGTGGTACAGCCCGCGGACCGGCGAGTACTTCGCCGCGAAAGACCCGAAGAACCCGATCGGCGAGCACTGGATCGGGCTCGTCTCGAAGACCCCGGGCGACAAGCTCTTCGACGGCTACGGCATCCACGGCACGATCGAGCCTGACTCGATCGGCAAGAGCATGAGCATGGGCTGCGTCCGCCTGCGTCCGACCGACGTCGAGATGCTCTACGAGGTGCTCACCGACGCGAAGAGCACGGTCGAGGTGAGGCCGTAGCACATCGCGAGATCGGGCGTCTGGTGGACCCAGTGGACATGGACCCAGTGGACATGGACCCAGTGGACCCGGTGGACCCAGTGGACGAGGTCGCGGTGGACCACTTCACGAGGGAACATGTCGCGAGGGACCAAGTCGCCAAGGACCAAGTCGCCAAGGACCAAGTCGCCAAGGACCAAGTCGCCAAGGACCAAGTCGCGGTGGACGGTCTCGCAGGGGCGACGTTCGCAGGTCGATGAACCAGCGCGGGTGATGGACCTTCGGTGAGGTGACGGCGGGGTCGCGGACTGGCTCGACTTGCTCGACCAGCTCGACCGGCTCGACTTGCTCGACCGGCTCGACTGGCTCGACTGGCTCGACCGGTCTTCCCCTTAGCATCGCGGAATGCCCATCCCCCGACTCTTCGAGCCGATCGCCCTCCGCGGGGTGACCCTCCGCAACCGGATCGTCGTCGCCCCGATGTGCCAGTACGAGGCGGTCGAGGGCGACGCGACCGCCTGGCATCACGTCCATCTCGGCTCGCTCGCGTGCGGGAGCCCGGGGCTCCTGCTCCTCGAGGCGACCGCCGTCGAGCCGCGCGGCCGCATCACGCCGAACTGCCTCGGGCTCTGGAGCGACTCGAACGAGCAGGCGCTCGCCAAGGTCCTCGCGACGCTGCGGGCCGTCGCGCCCGAGACCGCGATCGGCATCCAGCTCGCCCACGCCGGTCGGAAGGCATCTCGCTTCCGACCCTTCAAGGCGCCGCGCCGCGGCTTCGTGCCCCTCGACCAAGGCGGGTGGATTCCGGTCGCGATGTCCGCGGTGCCCGCCGAGGACGACGGTCCGCTGCCGGAGGTCCTCGACGAGCGCGGACTCGCCGCCGTGCGCGACGCGTTCGTCGCCGCCGCCCGCCGCGCGGCGCGGCTCGGCTTCGACCTCGTCGAGCTCCACTCGGCGCACGGCTACCTCCTCTCCAGCGCCCTCTCGCCGCTGACGAACCTGCGGACCGACCGCCACGGCGGCTCGCGCGAGCACCGCATGCGCTATCCCCTCGAGGTCTTCGAGGCGATGCGGGCGGCGCTTCCCGCCTCGATGCCGCTCGGGGTCCGCTTCAGCGGCACCGACTGGGCGGACGACCGCGGCGGCTGGACGGTCGAGGACTCGGTCGACTACGCCGCGGCGCTCAAGTCCCGCGGCTGCGACTACGCCCACCTCTCGAGCGGGGGCAACGCCGCGAACGCCTCGATCCCGGTCGCGCCGGGCTTCCAGGTGCCGCTCGCGGCGGCGGTGCGGCGGGCGACGGGGATCACCACCATCGCCGTCGGCGAGCTGCAGGATCCCCACCTCGCCGAGAAGGTCCTCGCCGACGGGGACGCGGACCTCGTCGCGATCGGCAAGGGCTCGCTGCGCGACCCGCGCTGGACCTGGCACGCGGCGCAGGCGCTTGGTCACGCCTTCGAGGTGATCCCGAACTACCGCTGGTGCGTGCCGGTGAAGGGCTGAGACCCGCGAGGGCCCTCACGCCTCCACGAGCGCCGCCTCAGGCACGCTGACCCGTCCCGGATCCGAGGACCCTCCGACGCTGCGCCGTGAACCCCTCCCCGACGGGTTGATGCCGTACTGCTGCCGAATCCATCGCTCGAGGGCGTCGTGCTCGTCGAGACCCTCCGCCGCGCCGACCTTGATTGCTCGGATCTGCGAGGCATGCAGCAGCTCGCGGGACCATGCCAGCGACCGCCGCAGCCGCTCCGCAGGTCCGACCTCCCGCAACAGCTCCGCCTGCCTTCGGAGAATCTCGCGCGGCGCGTCCATCGACCGCAGTCCACGCAGGCGTGCTCTCCCTCGAGCGGGACCCCCGGCAGCGCCGCGAGGTATCGTCCGAGCGAACGACCGAGACGCCGGAGCCGCGCGTGCCCGATCCCCTCGACCCTGCCTCGCCCGACCGACCCGCCCGCGGGTTCGGTCCCGACTCCGACGCGCCCGCGTCGCACGAGCCGCCTGCCTCGCCGGTCGCCGGCTGGGGCGCCGCCCGCGGCGTCGCGGCGATCCTCCTCAAGAGCGGCGTGCCGATCGAGGGCGCGCGGGCGCTCGCCCGGATGAACCACGCCGACCGCGGCTTCGACTGCCCCGGCTGCGCGTGGCCCGACGACGGCGGCAGCCTGCGGCTTGACCTCTGCGAGAACGGCGTCAAGCACGCCGCGTGGGAGATGACGCCGAAGCGGGTCGATCGCGGGTTCTTCGCCCGCCACGCCGTCCGCGAGCTCGAGACGTGGACCGACTTCGCGCTCGAGGACGCGGGTCGGCTCGTCGAGCCGATGCGCCACGACCCGTCGAGCGACCGCTACGTGCCGGTCTCCTGGGAGGACGCGTTCGCGCTGGTCGGTCGCCACCTGCGGGCGCTCGCGGGTCCGCACGAGGCGTCCTTCTACACCTCGGGTCGGCTCTCGAACGAGGCGACCTTCATGTACTCGCTCTTCGCCCGCGAGCTCGGCACCAACAACCTCCCGGACTGCTCGAACATGTGCCACGAGGCGAGCGGTCGCGCCCTGCTCGCGTCGATCGGAACGAACAAGGGCACCATCGAGCTCGCCGACCTCGATCGCGCCGACTTCGTCGCGCTCATCGGCTCGAACGCCGCCTCGAACGTCCCGCGGCTCCTCACCTCGCTCGTCCACCTCGCCCGCCGCGGCGGCACGATCGTCCACGTGAACCCGCTCGTGGAGGGCGCCGCGACCCGCGCGATCATCCCGCACGAGTTCGCGGCGATGGCGGTCGGTCGCGCCACGCCGACCGCGACGCTCGTCGTGCAGCCGCGCCTCGCGGGCGACCTCGCCCTCCTCCGCGGGGTCGCGAAGCACCTCCTCGAGGTCGCCGACCGCGATCCGGCGGCGCTCGACCGGGCGTTCATCGAGCGCTTCACCAGCGGCTTCGACGCCTACCGCGCGATCGTGATCGCCACGCCGTGGTCCGAGCTCGAGCGGCAGTCGGGCGTCCCCCGCGCGACGATCGAGCAGTTCGGCGACCTCTACCGCCGCTCGCAGTCCGCCGTCTTCGCGTGGTGCCTCGGGCTCACCCAGCACGAGCACTCGGTCGACACGATCCGCGAGATCGCGAACCTCCTGCTGCTCCGCGGCAACGTCGGTCGCGAGGGCGCGGGCGCCTGCCCGATCCGCGGGCACTCGAACGTGCAGGGGAACCGCACCTGCGGGCAGAACCATCGCCCCACCGAGGCCTGGCTCGCCCGCCTCGACGAGGCGTGCGGGATCACCTCGCCGCGGGCGCGAGGGCTCGGCACCGTCGGCACGATCGAGGCGATGCGGCGCGGCGAGGTGAAGGTCTTCGTCGGGATGGGCGGCAACTTCGCGATGGCGACGCCGGACCGCGAGGCGACCTTCGAGGGGCTCCGCCGCTGCGGGCTCACCGTGCAGGTCAGCACCAAGCTCAACCGAAGCCACCTCGTGCACGGTCGCGACGCGCTGATCCTCCCCTGCCTGCCGCGCACCGAGCGCGACCTCGGCGCGAGGGGCCCGCAGTCCGTCAGCGTCGAGGACTCGATGAGCATGGTGCACCTCTCGACCGGGCACCGCGAGCCCGCGTCGCCCGCGCTCCGCTCGGAGGCGGCGATCATCGCGGGCATCGCCCGCGCGACCCTCGACCGCTCGCCGACGCCGTGGGAGGCGTGGGCGGCGGACTACGACCTCGTCCGCGACCGCATGGCGCACGCGCTCGAGGGCTTCGAGGACTTCAACCGCCGCGTGCGCCGCCCGGACGGCTTCCGGCTCCGCCAACCGGCGCGGGAGCGGGTCTTCCTGACGCCCTCGGGGAAGGCGGAGTTCTCGCTCGCGGCGCTTCCCGACTCGATCCCGCCGGCCGGTCGCCTCGTCCTCGGCACGGTGCGCTCGCACGACCAGTGGAACACCACCATCTACTCGAACGACGACCGCTACCGCGGCGTCCGGAACCTGCGGACGCTCGTCTTCATGCACGAGTCCGACATGCGCGACCGCGGTCTCTCGAAGTTCGATCTCGTCGACGTCACGAGCTTCGCCCGCGATGGATCGACCCGCGAGGTCCGCGGCTTCCGGGCGATCCCCACCTCGATCCCCCGCGGCTGCGCGATGGGCTACATGCCCGAGCTCAACGCCCTGTGCGCGGCGGGCGACTTCAGCCCGCAGTCCGACCAGCCGCTCATGAAGCACATCGTCGTCGAGGTACGGCGCTCGAGGATGGGGGCATGAGCGAGGTCCGCGACGAGGGCATCACGCGGCGCCCCGTGCGCACGGCGCGGGAGACCTGCATCGAGCCGGGCGCGGACGACCTCGCCGTCGAGGCGCCCCTCGAGGTGCGGGTCGAGGCGCCGCTCGAGGACGGCTCCGTCGAGCGGCGCTCGGTCCTGCTCCTCCGCACTCCCGGCGACGACCTCGCGCTCGCGGCGGGACTCCTCGTCGCCGAGGGCGTCCTCGCGCATCCCGAGGAGCTCGCGTCGCTCGAGCCGGTCGAGGACGCGGCGGGCTCGGTCGTGCTCGCGCGGCTCGCCCGAACCTCGCGTCCCTCGCTCGGCGGGCTCGACCGGACGAGCTTCGTCTCCTCGAGCTGCGGCGCGTGCGGCAAGACCTCGATCGCGGCGGTCGAGGTCCGCCGCCGGCACGCGGTCACGCCGCGGATGCCGCGCCTCGCGCCGGAGGTCGTCCACGCGCTCCCGGAGGCGATGCGGGAGGCGCAGTCCGACTTCGCCCGCACCGGCGGCGTCCACGCCGCGGGACTCTTCGACGCCGAAGGTCGGCTTCTCTCGCTCCGCGAGGACGTCGGTCGCCACAACGCGCTCGACAAGGTCATCGGTCGCGAGTTCCTCGCCGGTCGGCTTCCGCTCCGCGACCGCCTCCTCCTCGTGAGCGGTCGCGCCGGCTTCGACCTCGTGCAGAAGGCGGCGATGGCGGGCGTGCCGGTCCTCGCGGCGGTGGGCGCGCCCTCGAGCCTCGCGGTCGACCTTGCCCGCGCGTGCGGGATCACCCTGCTTGGCTTCGTCCGCAACCGCCGCTTCAACGCCTACGCCGACCTCGGTCGCCTCGCCGACCGGGTCGCCGGGGGGCGCGGCGATCGCACCGTCCCCCAGGAGGCGTCCGCGACATGAGCACCCCCTCGCCGCGCATCGCGCAGCTCTTCATCTCGCCGGGACACAACTTCTACGGTCGCAGCGGGCAGCCGCCGCTCGATCACCCCACCGTCGCGGTCGAGTCGGTCGAATGCGTCGCGGGTCGCGGGCTGCGGGGCGACCGCTTCTTCGACTACAAGCCCGACTACCGCGGGCAGATCACCTTCGTCGCCCGCGAGGTGCTCGAGGCGGTCTGGCGCGACCTCGAGGTGCCGGAGGAGCGGCGCGACGTCTCCGCGACGCGCCGCAACGTGGTGACCGAGCACCTCGACCTCCTCGCCCTCATCGGGCGCGAGTTCGAGATCTCCGGCGTCCGCTTCCGCGGCAGCGAGGAGTGCAAGCCCTGCGCCTGGATGGACGAGGCGATCGCCTCCGGCGCCGAGCGGCGGATGCGCGGGCAAGGCGGTCTGCGGGCGAGGATCCTCTCCGACGGCGAGCTGCGGGTCGGTCCGATCGAGGTCCGCTCGTGAAGGCGATCGCGTCGACCACCACGGAGGTCAGGGGCGCGAGCGTCGCGCTTCCGCAGTGGCGGCGCCACGAGCCCATCCGCTCCCGCGCCAGCGCTGCGATGCCGCCGCCGGCGCCGCGGCCTGTGGGGGATCTCGGCGTCTTGCTCGACTCGCACGGTCGGACCATCCGCGACCTGCGGCTCTCGCTGACCGACCGCTGCAACTTCCGCTGCACCTACTGCATGGAGCCAGACGTCGCCTTCGCGCCGGCGGGCGAGCTTCTCGGGGCGTCGGAGCTCGTGAGGCTCGGTCGCGTCGCGGCGTCGCTCGGGATCCGGAAGATCCGCCTGACCGGCGGCGAGCCGACGCTGCATCCAGAGCTCCTTGCGATCGCCGCCGGTCTCCGCGACGAGACCTGCTGCGAGATCGCGCTCATCACCAACGGCTCGCGCGGCGACCGCGCCTCGGTCGCCGCGTGGCGCGGCGCCGGGATCGCCCGCGTGACGGTGAGCCTCGACTCCCTGCGCGAGGAGCGCTTCGCGCGGCTCGCCCGCGCGCGGACGCCGCTCGCGGAGGTGCTCGCGTGCATCCGCCATGCGATCGAGGCGGGACTCGGTCCGGTCAAGGTGAACGCGGTGCTCCTCCGCGGCGAGAACGACGACGAGGCGGTCGCCTTCGCGGACCTCGCGCGGCGGCTCGACGTGGAGGTCCGCTTCATCGAGTGGATGCCCCTCGACTCCGGTCACGCCTGGCGGCAGGACCGCTGGGTGCCCGCGGCGGAGACCCGCGCCGCGATCGAGGCGGTGCATCCGCTTCGTCCGACGGAGGGGGACGATCCCTCCGCCACCGCCCGGACCTATCGCTTCGCCGATGGCGCGCCTGGCCGCGTCGGCTTCATCGCCCCGATCAGCCAGCCCTTCTGCGGCGCGTGCAGCCGGCTTCGGATCACCGCCGACGGCAAGGTGCGTCCCTGCCTCTTCAGCACGACCGAGTGGGACCTGCGACCGCTGCTTCGTCAGGGCGCCGACGACGCGTCGCTCCGCCGCTTCCTCGTCGATGCCGCGTGGAGCAAGCAGGCGGGGCATGGGATCGAGTCGCCGCGCTTCGAGCAGCCGGTCCGCCCGATGTCGGCGATCGGCGGCTGAGGCGATCGCGATGGGCGGCGACCACCTCATCCTGCTCGCCCTCGGGTTCCTGGTGGTCGGCGGTCTCTACGCCTCGGTCGGGCATGCCGGCGCCTCGGGATACCTCGCGGTGATGGCGCTCGCGGGCGTCGCCCCGGAGCCGATGCGCTCGACCGCGCTCGCGGTGAACGTCCTCGTCGCGGCGATCGCCTTCGCCCACTACGCCGCCGCGGGTCACTTCGCATGGCGCTTCGCGGCGCCCTTCCTCCTCGCGTCCGTCCCCGCGGCGTTCTTGGGGGGCGCGATCCCGCTTCCCGACTTCTGGCTGCGCCTCGCGATCGGCGCGACGCTTGCCTTCGCGGCGCTCCGCATGCTCGCGCGGAGCCTGCCGACGCGACCGAGGTCGATGCCCCCTGCGGCGCGCGAGCCATCGGTCTCGGCGCGGCTCGCGGCGGGAGCGGCGATCGGGCTCGCGGCGGGAGTGACCGGCACCGGCGGCGGGATCTTCCTCAGCCCGCTGCTCCTCCTCCTCGGATGGGCCGAGCCGCGGCGCACCGCCGCGACGGCGTCGATCTTCATCCTCTTCAACTCGCTCGCCGGCCTCGGCGGGCTCATGACGGCGGGATGGACGCCGACCCTCGACCTCCTGCCGCTCGGCGGCGCCGCCGCGGCGGGCGGCTTCGTCGGCGGACTGCTCGGCAGCCGCCGCGCGACGCCGCGGGTGCTGAACCTCCTCCTCGCCGTCGTGCTCGCGGTCGCCGCGGCGAAGCTCCTCTCCTCGGCGTCCTGAGCGCCGGTCAGGCGCCGTCCGCGGGGATGACCCGCTTCCAGATCGGGACCTCGCGCTTCATGCGGTCGACGAACGCCGCGAGCGCCGCGAGCGCCTCCGCCCGATGCGCCGAGGCGACCTCGCAGAGGAAGGAGACCTCGCCGACCGCCACGCGACCGGAGGAGTGCAGCACGAGGATCGACCGCGCCCCGGCCCGCTCCGCCTCCTCGCGGGCGACCCGCGCGAGCTCCCGCGACGCCATCGGCTCGTAGACCTCGTAGTCGAGCGCCGCGATGGGGCGACCCTCCTCGAGCCCGCGGACGACGCCCTCGAAGCGGAGCCTTGCGCCGACGCCGTCGGTCGCGCGATCAAGCGCTCGCAGCGACGGATCGCTCGATCGAAGCATCCGCTCGCGCTCGGCGAGGATCGCGCCCTCGACGATCGCGACCGCGACGAGGACGCTCATCCGCCTCCCACGAGGGCGATCAGGGCGACCTCGTCCTCCGGCGAGACGCGGCTCGAGTCCGCCGCGAAGGCGTGGTTCACCGCGAGCCTCGCGGCGCCGAGGGCGAATCCGACCGCCGGATGCTGCTCGCCGAGCGCCGCGAGGAGCTCGCGCGGCGACGGTCGGCGGTCGGAGGACGCCCACCGCACCCGCAGGCGATCCGCCCGCGCCGCCTGCGCCGCGGGTCCGAAGAGCCTCACCTCGAACTCCATCGCCGCAGTGTAAGGTCGGCCTCGATCATGCCCGCCGCACGCGACGACTCCGCGCCACGCTCTCCCGAGGAGGCGATCGAGCTCGTCGCGCGGCGCCTCGGCGCGTGGTCGCCCGGCGAGGAGCGCTGCCCGCTCGAGCTCGCGGTGGGTCGCGGACTCGCCGCGGCGGTCCTCGCGGATCGGGACCAGCCCGCCTTCGACCACTCGGCGATGGATGGCTACGCGGTGCGCCTCCGCGACCTTCGTGCGGGCGGCGTCACGCTTCCGGTCGCCGTCGAGGCGAGGATCGGCGCCCGACCGCCGACGCTTCCGGAGGGCGCCGCGGCGCGGATCGCGACCGGCGCCCCGATCCCGACCGGCGCCGAGCTCGTCCTTCGACGCGAGGACGTCGAGGAGGTGACGGGTCGCGCCCCGCACGACGTCGCCGCGATCACCATCCCGACCGATCTCGCGGCGCGAGCGAGGGCGGGCGAGCACCTCCGCCGCCGCGGCGAGAACGCTCGGGCGGGCAGCGTCGTCCTCGAGGCGGGCGAGCTCCTCGATGGCGCCGCGATCGGCGCGCTTGCCTCCGTCGGCGAGGTGCATCCTCGCGTCCGCCGCAGGCTCCGCGCCGCGATCCTCACGACCGGCGACGAGGTCGTGCCGCCGCAGGAGGTGCCCTCCGACTTCGAGATCAGGGACGGGAACGGTCCGGCGCTCGCGGCGCTCCTCGGCTCGCGGCGGTGGATCGAGGTCGCCGAGCGGCGACGGGTGCGCGACGAGGTTGATCTCCTCGGCGAGTCGATCGCCGCGGCGATCTCGACCTGCGACCTCCTCGTCGTCACCGGCGGCGTGTCGGTCGGGCACCGCGACCCGACCCGCGAGGCGATCGAGCGGGCGGGAGGCGAGGTCCTCTTCCACCGGCTGCCGCAGCGACCGGGGCGACCGATGCTCGCGGCGCTCGCCGCCGCCGGAGCCCGCAAGGTGCCGGTCTTCGGGCTGCCGGGGAATCCCCTCTCCGCGCTCGTGACGACGCGCCGCGTCGTGATCCCCACGATCGCCGCCGCCGCGGGCATCCGCATCGCCGCAAGTCGTCAGGTCGAGGTCGCCGCCGCGGCGCCGGTCGACCCGATCCCGCTCTGGTGGCATCGCCTCGCGAGGCTCGATCGCGCGGGGCGAGCCGAGCTGCTCGACGTCCGCAGCTCCGGCGACCTCGTCGCCGGAGCCCGCAGCGACGGATTCCTCGAGGTGCCGCCGCACGAGCGACCCTCGCCGGGCGCCCGGTACGCTTTCTTCCCGTGGGACGGCTGACCCGACGCGAGGAGGACCGCATGGGCGCGAGGCGATCGACGAGGAAGAAGCCAAGGCTCTCGCACCTCGACCGCGGCGGTCGACCCCGCATGATCGACGTCGGGTCGAAGCCGGTCACCGCCCGCATGGCGGTCGCGGAGGGATTCGTGCGGATCTCGCCCGCGCTCGCCGACGCGGTGCGCCGCGATGCGCTCGGGAAGGGACCCGTGCTCGAGGTCGCGCGGCTCGCGGGGATCCTCGCGGCGAAGCGCACCGACGAGCTCATCCCCCTCTGCCATCCCCTGCCGATCGACGGGGTCGAGGTGTCGGCGGCGCTGGAGCGATCGGGACGAGGACCCAACCGCGTGCGCGTCGAGGCGACGGTGCGCACCCGCGCCCGCACCGGCGTCGAGATGGAGGCGCTCGCCGCCGTCGCGGTCGCCTGCCTCGCGGTCATCGACATGGGGAAGTCGATCGACCGCGGCATGACGATCGAGTCGGTGCGCCTCCTCGAGAAGCGCGGCGGGCGACGGGGTCCCTATGTCGCGCCCGACCTCGCGGCGGGGAAGCCGCGGTCGCGGCGGGGTGCCGCCCGATGACCGCCCGGCGGGCGATCCGCGCCGCGGTGCTCACCTCGAGCGACCGCTGCTCGCGCGGCGAGACCGAGGACCTCTCGGGACCGGCGCTTCGGGAGCTCCTCGTCCGCGGGCTCGGCGCCGAGGTCGTCGCGAGCCGCTGCGTGCCCGACGAGCAGGACGCCCTCGCCGCCTGCTTCCGCGAGTGGTCGCGCCGGGAGGCAGGAATCGACCTCGTCCTCTCGACCGGCGGCACGGGGCTCGCCCCGCGCGACGTGACGCCGGAGGCGGCGCGCAGCGTCATCGAGCGCGAGCATCCCGGACTCATGGAGCTCGCGCGACTCCGATGCCTGCCGAAGACGCCGCGGACCTACCTCTCCCGCGGGATCGCCGGCACGATCGATCGGACGCTGATCCTCACCCTGCCCGGCTCGCCGCGCGGCGCGGTCGAGATGCTCGAGGCGCTCCTCGACATCCTGCCCCACGCGATCGAGACCCTCCGCGGCGAGGTGCAGGACGACGGGCGACCCGGCGCGGAGGCGACGAGCGGACGGGTGATCGAGCATGCCGACTGACGCTCGAGCCTCCTCGGCGGGACGCGGCGTCCTGCCGGTCGTCCTCGTCGGCGGGCGGAGCCGGCGCTTCGGTCGCGACAAGCTCCGCGAGCCGTGGGGCGAGGAGGGTCGGATGCTCGTCGAGCGATCGATCGCGGCGCTCCGCGAGGTCCTCGGCGCGGGCGTCCTCGGCGTCGGCACGGCGCACCCGACCGTGCGGAGCCTGCTCGACGACTGGATCGAGGACGATGCGCCGGACCGCGGTCCGCTCGGCGGGATCGCGACGGCGCTTCGTCGCGCCCGAGGCGAGGTGCTCGTCCTCGCGGGGGACCTGCCGGCGGTCGACGCGGGGGTGGTGCGGACGATCCTCGCCGCCGCCGCGTCCGCGCCGGAGGCGATGGCGGCAGTCGCGGAGACGACCGACTCGGAGGGCGTGGCGCGACTTCATCCCTGCACGGCGCTCTATCGCCCATCGATCCTGCCGATTCTCCACGCGCGGCTCGCCGACGATCGCCTGAGCCTGCTCGAGATGCTGCGCGAGGCGTCGATCGCCCGCGTCCCCTGCCCTGCCCGCAGCCTCGCCAACGCGAACGAGCCGGGCGACCTCGCGGCGCTCCGCTAGCGGCCGAGCAGCCAGAGCCAGAAGAACATCCACCCGCCCGCGACGATCATCGCGATCGCGCAGTAGCCGACGAGGTCGCGGGCCTTCACGCCGGTGATCGCGAGGAGCGGGAGCGCCCAGAAGGGCTGCAGCATGTTGGTGAGCTGGTCGCCGTACGCGACGGCGAGGGTCATCGTGCCGAGCGGCACGCCCTCCTTGATCCCCGCCTCGAGGGCGATCGGTCCCTGCACCGCCCACTGCCCGCCGCCCGAGGGGACGAAGAGGTTCACCACTCCGGCGGAGATCGCCGTGATCGGGGCGAGCGTCGCGGGCGTCGCGAGCGCCGAGGACCACTCGGCGAAGACCGCGATCAGCCCGCTCTCCTTGAGGAGCCCGAGGATCCCCCCGTAGAGCGGGAACTGGAGGAGGATCCCCACGCAGCCGCGGATCGCCGACTCGCAGGATCGGGCGTAGCCGAGCGCGGAGCCGTGCAGGAGCAGTCCGAGCCCGAGGGCGAGCGCGTTGATCTGGTCGATCCCGAGCCGCATCAGACCGTCGCGCATCGCCCACTGCGCGAAGCCGCCGAGGAGCGCGACGCCGAGCACGACCGCGAGCGCGACCGAGAGGAACCCCCGCTCCGCGGGATCCGCGCCGGGGGCGTCCCGACCGCGGCGCGGAGCGGAGAGGTCGATGCCGAGCTCCTTCGGACCGAGCATCTCGCGGCGGTCGCGCGGCGCGAGCGCCGCCATCACGACGGGCAGGATCGCCGCGAGCCCGAGGGTGATCACGAGGTTGAGCGGCGAGAACAGCGTCTCGGAGAGGGGGATCGACGCCGCCTCGCCGGGACCCATCGCGTCGAGGACCGACGCCGGGATCACCTTCGACGCGCCCTCGCGGGTCGTCATCGCGAGGGGCGCCGAGCCGGAGAGCCCGCCGTGCCAGAGGAGCATCGCGAGGTAGCCGGATCCCGCGAGCAGCGGGTAGTGGCAGGGTCGCCCGCGCTCGGCGAGGCTCCTCGCGGTCGCGCGGGCAAGGAGCGCACCGACCACGAGCCCGAGCCCCCAGTTGAGAAGACCTGCCCAGATCGCGGTCGCGGCGACGAGCGCCGCCGCCTGCGGCATGTCGCGCGGGCGCGAGGCGATCCACTCGATCCAGCGCCGGACGATGGGGCTGTCCGCGATCGCCGAGCCGGTCACGAGGATCAGGCACATCTGCATCGAGAACGCGAGCAGGCTCCAGATCCCCTGCGACCACCACGCCGCGAGGAGCGCCGCGCCCGGAGGCGGGCTTCCGGCGGCGCCGGTCCGCCCGAGCGTCGCCGCGAGCGCGGCGGTCGCGATCGAGAGGAGGATCGCGAGCAGCAGCGGATCCGGCATGAGCCGCCCGAAGATGCGGCTGATGAGGAGCCCGAGTCGGGAGATCATGGAGGCACACTATCGGAACCTGCCCGAGGTCTTCGCGGTCCCTCCCCCGCCTCCGCGAGCCTCGAGCCTGGGCACCGTGGTCCTTCGGAGTCGTCTCCGAGGCGTCCCGGGCGAACGGGTTGACTTCATCGATTGGCGCGCCACCATCCTGGTGAGCCGCCGTCTGGGTCGTCGATCGGTGGCTGGTCCCCCTGGGAGCGAAGCATGGTCCGCGACGTGATCCTCCGAAGCTCCGATGGCTCGCTCTCCGCCAGCCTGCCCCGAGTCATGACCGATCGACTCGGACTCGCGGAGGGCGACCGCGTGGTGCTGCGGGAGATGCCCGAGGGAATCCTGATCACCACGCTCGACACGGACTCGATCGACGCGATGCGGTTCGCTCGCGAGGCGGCGGCCCGCTATCGCGTCGCGCTTCGGGAGCTCGCGAAGTGACCGACCTGCCCTCCACCGAGCCACGCTGGCTCTCGAGGGCAGTGATCGTGACGATCCACGCGGAGCAGATCGAGGCACACGGCGGACTGCCCGGAATCCGGGACGAGTCCGCGCTCGAGTCCGCGCTCGGTCGCCCTCGCCACAAGTGGATCTATGAGCGTGCGGCGACACCTGCCCTCGCCGCCTCCTACGCGTGGGCGATCGCGCGGAACCATCCCTTCAACGATGGCAACAAGCGCATCGCATTCCTCGCCGCAAACGCCTTCCTGGGGCTGAACGGCTGGAGCCTGACGGTCGACGATGCGGAGGTCATCAAGACCTTCCTCGCTCTGGCTGCGGGCACGATCGACGAGCCGTCGCTCGCCGGGTGGGTCACCGAGTGGGTGGAGAGGCGTCGCCCAGACGGCAGCGGGTGATCGATCGATGACCATGCCTGAATCGAAGCCTCTCCGGAGCCTCGGAGGTCGCGACCCGAGCCCGCCTCCCCGCAACCTGTCGCTCCTCCGCCTCGAGGAGGCGGACCGGCGCGTGCGGCGGCGCCTCGCCACGCTGCGGGGACGACTCTCCCGCGAGGGGGTCTCGACGACGGTGGTCGAGGGCTCCGCGATCGCGGCGGAGGTCTCGATCGCGGAGGAGAACCTCCGCCGCCGGGCGATCCGCGCGAACCTGCAGGTCGCCCGCGGCGACCTCGACGCGGCGCGGCGGATCCTCGGCGAGATCGGCTTCCGCGACCTGCCTCCGTCGAGGCGACGCGCCTCCGCGACGATCGAGCTCCTCAAGCGGGCCTCCCGCGACCGACGCGGCGCCGTCCACGTCATCTTCGACGAGGAGCTCGCGCCGACCGGGACGCTCCGCGAGCGACCTCCGGCGATCGGGCGTCCGCACCCGGGATCCCCGCAGGCAGCGGCGGAGCGGATCGATCGACTGCGCCGCTACCGCGTGGAGCCGAGCGCAGCGCTCGAGCGGCGTTGGAGCCGCGACGCGCTCCACGGCCGCAAGGAGGAGATCCTCGAGGTGGGTCTCGTCGTGGCGGAGACGCTCGTCGGCTGACCGCCGCGCGAGGCGCGGCGTCGCCGAGGCTCCGTCGAGACAGGACCTAGTTCACGGGCGCCGGGGGCAGGGGTCGTGGCCCCTCTCCGCCCGGACCCTGCGGTCGCGGACGCTCGGGACCGGGACCTTCCTGACGCGGCTGGTCGGGACGAGGACCGTCTGGGCGAGGACCGCCCTCGCGGGGTCTGTCTTCACGGGGTCTCCCTTCGCGGGAACCGTTCTCGCGGGAACCGTTCTCGCGGGAACCGTTCTCGCGGGACCACGCCTCGCGCAACTCGCGGCGGAGCCGCTCCGACTGCTCGCGCATCTCCTCGCCGAAGCGCTGGAGCCGCTCCTCGAGGCGCTCCTGCATCCGCCGCTCGCGCGACTCGAGCTCGTCGACGAGGCGCTCGAACTCGCGGCGGGCGCTCTCCCGCATCTCCCGCATCGGTCGCCGGACGTGCTCCTCGGCCCACGGACCCTCCCAGCGGTCCCGCCACTCGTCGAGGCGTGAGCGGATCTCGTCGGAGGTCCGGTCGCGGAGCCGCTCGAGGGCGCCCCGCATGTCCTCCCAGCTCCCGGGGGGCGGAGCGTCCTGCCGCGGCATGCCTGGCATTCCCCACGGCACTCCCTCTCGCATTCCTTCGTCCACTCCCGCTGGCATCGGTCCGGCGTCCCGCGCGACCGGCACCGCCATCAGCCGAGGCGCGACGCGGAGCGACCGCTTCTCGCCCTCGTGGATCACCTTCAGGTCGACCTCCTTCTTCTCCATCGTCATCCGCTGGAGCCGCTCCATGGTGGCGGGTCCGCCCTCGATGCCGACGAGGAGGTCGCCCTCGACGAGTCCCGCCTCCGCGGCGGGCGAGCCGGGCCTCACGCCCACGATCACGCTCGTCGAGTCGGGATCGAGGTGGAGGTGACGCGCAAGCAGCGGATCGACCGCACCGAGCATCACGCCGATCATCGGGCGGACCTCCTGAAGCGCGTCCGCGGCGGGACCGACGGGCGGGATCACGTGCAGCACCCGCGAGCCATCCGCCGAGCGCACGCGGATCGAGCCGTCGGGCATCCGCTCGAGGCGCTCCTGCGGCACGGTCTCGCCGTTGACGACGACGCGCGGCGGTCCGCCGTTCTCGATGTCGACCGTGACCTCGAGGCGCTCCGCCACTCGACGCTCCTGCACTCCGCCCGAAGCCGGAGTCGGCGGCGGAGGCGGAGGCGGAGGCTGGGGGTCGCCCGCCGCGACCACGCAGGCGGCGAGGAGCGGCGAGGCGGCGAGGAAGGGAACGATGAGCGCACGGGTTCGAGGCGACATGTCGGATCTCCGGGGACCCGCGGAGGCATCGCGGGTCGGTGCTCGCGTGGAAGGATCCTTAGCCGACCCGCGGGGGAGAGTCGACGGCGAACGCCCGAAGCCCGCGCCGAACCGGCAAAGTTCCCTCACGCCCGGGCAGCGCCCGAGCCGTCGCCGCCGCGTCAGCCTCCCGGCAGCCGGAACCGCTCGACCGAGCGGTCGAGGTCCACCGCCGACCTCTCGAGGCGGTCGCCCGCGTCGCGGAGCCGGTCGACCGAGTCGCGGGTGGAGCCTGCCCCATCCACGAGTTGACGCATCGCGTCGTTGATCTGCGAGGCGCCGTGGCTCTGCGCCTCGATCCCGGAGCGGAGCTCCTCGAAGCTCGCCCGCAGCGACCCGATCGCCTCGAGGATCCGCGCGAGGTCGCCGCCGATCCCCTCGGAGGTCGAGACGCCCCGCTCGACGACGGAGGCGAGGTCGGTCATCGCCCGCGCGCCCTCCGCGACCGCCGACTGCATGCCGGCGATGATCTCCTCGACCTCGAGCGCCGCCGACGCGGTCTCGTCGGCGAGGCGGGCGATCTCCGCGGCGACGACCTGGAACCCGCGACCCTCCGCGCCCGCCTTCTCCGCCTCGATCGCCGCGTTGATCGAGAGCAGGTTCGTGCGGTTCGCGACGCGGGTGATGGTGCCGATGACGGTGCCGACTCGTCCGGCGCGCTCGCGGATCTCGGCAAGCCGACCGGAGACGTCGCCGCTCGTCGCGGAGAGTCCCTGCATCGCCTCGCGGAGCCGGTCGAGCCCGCCCTGCCCGCTCTCGGCGCGACCGGCGGTGTCGTCGGCGGTCGCGCCCACCGCGCCCGCCGAGGCGGAGAGCTGCCGGCTCGTCGCCGACATCTGCTGCACCGCCGCGGCGATCTCGCTCGCCGAGCCCGAGAAGGATTCCGCGACCTCCTGCTGCCCCGTCGCGAGCGATCGCACCTCGCCCGCCATCGAGACGAGCCCCCGGGCGGCGCCGCGGATCCCGCCGAGGAGCCCGGCGAGCTCCGCCCGCATCCGACCGATCCCCTCGAGGAGGTCGCGCACCTCGCCGCTTCCCTGCGGCGAGACGGCGCGGGTGAGGTCCCCGTCGGCGACCCGAAGCACGCCCTCGACCGCCTCGCCGATCGGGCGGGAGAGCCCCCGCGCGACCCACGTCGCCGCCGCGGCGACCGGGAGCGCGAGGAGCGCCGCGACGAGGAGGAGGAGCGTCCGCTGCTCCCGCGCCGGAGCGAACGCCTCGCGCACGTCCTGCTGGACCGAGAGCGCCCAGCCGACGCTCGGCAGGTAGCACCACGCCCCGATCACCGGCTGCGCGTCGAGCCCGACGCCGTAGCCGACGACGAGCTCGCCCCGCGCGGCACGGGCGAAGGGCGGCGTCTCCGCCGCGCCCCGCGCAAGGCGACGGCGGCCCGCCGCGTCGAGCCCTCCGCGGAAGGGCGCCGCGACGACGAGCGACGCGCCCTCCTGATGGACCGCGATCGCCCGCCCCGTCTCGCCGAGACCGGATGGATCGAGCAGCACGAGGTCGATCGGTCGCTCGTCGACCTGCGCGACGAGGACCCCCGCGACGCGGGCGCCCTCGAGGACGGGCCCGGTCACGAAGATCGCCGGGCGGGTCCGACCCGAGAGCAGCTGCGGCGCGGAGACGTCGGCCTGCAGGAGCGAGCGGGCGCGGCCGAAGGACGCGGCGAGGGGCGAGCCCTCCCACGGAGCCTCCCGCAGCGACGTCCCGAGCATCGCGGGCGCCCCGTGCTCGGCGACCACGCGACCCTCCGCGTCGACGAGGAGGAGCGACGAGAACTCAAGCCCCTCCGCGAGCGACCCGAGGAAGCCCTGCTTCGCCGCGATCGATCCGCCCTCCGAGGCTCCCGTCGACTCGAGCATCGCGGCGAGGGAGGGATCGCGGGCGAGCGCCGAGACCGCCATCACCTTCGAGTCGATGATGAGCTCGACCTTCGCCACGCGGCCGAAGGCGATCGACTCGAGGTTCTCCCGCAGGATCCGCTCGAGGTTGCGCTCGACGAGCCAGGAGCCGAGCGCCGCGACGACCGCGACCGAGCCGATCGAGAGCACGAGGAACCACGCGAGCAGGCGAGCGCGGATCGTGCCGAGCCCCGCGGCGGCGCCGCGGAGCCTGGCCGCGACCTCGCGGGAGGGGGTCCGGCTCACTCGGCGACCTCCGCCCTTGGCGGCGCCGCCCATCGACCGCCCCAGCCGCGTCGGAGCGCCTCGAGCCTCGCCTCCCACTCCGAGCGCAGTCGCCACAGGGGGAATGGCATCGGGCGCACCGGCTCCCCGGAGCTCCAGACCTCGCGGATCGAGCCATCCGCCTCGATCCGCCCGATGCGGGCGGTCTTCCACGCATGCAGCGTGCGGGGATCGATCGCGACCGGACCGTGCGGCGCCGCGAGGTGCTGGCGACCGACGCCCCGCAGCACCGCGTCCGGATCGACCGCGCCCTCCTGCGCCGCGGCGGTCGCCCACAGGCGCACGGCGACGACGCCGGCCTCGACCGGATCGCTGAGCACCCGATCGGCGCCGAAGCGGCGGCGGTACGACTCGACGAACGCCTCGTTCTCCTCGCCTCCGAGCGACTGGAAGTAGTTCCACGCGGCGAAGTCGCCCGCGAGCGACGCCGCGTCCATCGACGCGAGCTCCGGCTCTCCGATCGAGAAGCTCACGGTGGGCGTCGTCTCGGGCGTCACGCCCGCCTCGCGGAGGGCGCGGAAGAGCGCGACGTTGGTGTCGCCGTTCACCGTGTTGAGGATCGCGTCGGGTCGGCTCGCGACGATCCGCTCGACCACGCCGCCGACCTTGAGGTCCCCCAGCGGCAGGTAGTCCTCGCCCACCACCTCGCCGCCGAGCGCCTCGACCTGGTCGCGGATGATCTGGTTCGCGACCCGCGGGAAGACGTAGTCGCTGCCGACGAGGTGCACCCGCGGACCGATCGACTCGATCGCCCACCGCACCGCCGGGATGATCTGCTGGTTCGGCGCGGCGCCGAGGTAGACGATCCGCGGGGACT
This sequence comes from Phycisphaerae bacterium, assembly GCA_016873275.1. Classification (GTDB taxonomy): domain Bacteria; phylum Planctomycetota; class Phycisphaerae; order Phycisphaerales; family SM1A02; genus VGXO01. The sequence continues at coordinate 1,719 of VGXO01000027.1, read as the reverse complement.
GCTCGAGCCCCTCGTACTGGACCGGATAGAAGAGGACGCTGCCGAGCCGCTCCACGACCGGTCGGACCTCCTTGCGGCTCGCGGAGGTCCAGCAGCCGAAGATCGCCACCACGCCGTCCTCGCGGATGAGCCGCTCCGCCTCGCGGGCGAAGGTCGCGGGATCGCTCGCCCCGTCGCGGACGATCGGCTCCACCCTCCGACCAAGCACGCCGCCCGCCGCGTTGATCTCCTCGATCGCGAGCAGGCATCCGTCGACGACCGGCTTCTCGCTCGCCGCCATCGTGCCCGTCAGGCTGTGGAGGATGCCGACGCGGATCGGCGATCGATCCTCGCCGCCGCGCCGAAGGAGCCACGCGAGGAGGAGCGCCACCACCGCGATCGACGCGATCACCGCGAGCCGCCATCCGCGGGACGCCCGCGGCGCGGGCGCGGCCGGGACGGGGATCGCGGGCGTCTCCATGCGGGGAAGACTATCCGCGGTCGGCAATCAGCGAGCCGGTCGCGCGAGGTCGCCGCTCGGAGTCAGCGGTCGTGCCAGGAGTCGCTCGGCAGGTCGTAGATCAGCGAGGCGTCCGCGGGTCGCGCGAGGTCGGGGCGCGTGGTGACCCCCACGTCCACCCACTGGGGATAGACCTCGGTCTCCTGCGGGCGGACCGTCATCGAGCCGGTCCGCTCGAGGAGCCGCTCGACCTGCTGCAGCGAGGGTCGCGCGACGTCGCAGGGGTCGCGGCGGATCACCGCGGCGAGGTAGAAGGCGAGGTCCTCCGCGACGAGGCGGATCGCCGAGCGGGTCGAGCGCGAGGCGAACTCGATCCCGCTGCCCTCGAGGATCCGCAGCGACGCGATCGCCCGCAGGTCGCCCTCGATCGCGGTGCGACCGGCGGCGATCACCCGCTCGATCGCCGCGACGTCGCAGGACTCGACCGGTCCATCGATGCGGAGCGCCACGAACTCCCTCCACGGCAGGAACTCCACGATCCACTCGAACTCGTCCTGCTCGAGGAGGAGCGGTCGCGGCAGCCGCCCGCTCCGCGCGACCTCGCCGCCGGAGGCGGGTCGATCGCGAGGCAGCCGCTCCTGACCACGAGCGAGGATCCAGTCCAGTCCCTCCACGATCCCTCGACCATCCGCCGGAGGACCGAAGGCGCCGGAGACGACGAGCGTGCGCGACTCGGTCGGATCGACGAGGCGCCAGACCTCGACCGTCTGCGCGAGGTTCATCGGGCGGATGCGCAGCAACGTCGACGCGGAGAACTCCTCGGCATCGACCGCCGGAGGCGACAGCAGCGCCTCGAGCGAGGGCAGCCCGCCCGGGACGCCGCCGGGTGGATTCGCGTCGTGCCGCTCTCGCTCCGCGCGTCCCATGCTGCTCTTCCTTCCCTCGTGATGGCGCCATCGATGGTCCGGTGACCCCGTGGACGCTGCTGCTAAGGTGCCCGCGCCCGACCGCGGGGCAACGTGCGGTGCCGCCCGGAGCGGCAGGGGCGTTGGATCCGCGCGGGCGGATCCGTCCGCGACGCCCCGCCGCTCCTCTTCCCGGACGCGCCGGGGGGCGAGAACCACCATCCTCCGAGCCATGCGCTTCCAAGACCTCCCCATCGATCCGCGGCTCCTCCGCACCCTCGAGGCGATGCGCCTCACCGAGCCTCGCCCGATCCAGCAGGAGGTGCTGCCGATCGCCCTCGCGGGTCGCGACCTCGTGGCGCTCGCCCCGACCGG
>VGXO01000026.1 GCA_016873275.1 Phycisphaerae bacterium | reverse complement strand
CGTCGCTTCGCTCCGTCAGGGAGGAGTTCTGGAGCACGCCTCCCCGACGTCGCTTCGCTCCGTCAGGGAGGAGTTCTGGAGCACGCCTCCCCGACGTCGCTTCGCTCGGTCGAGGAGGAGTTCCGAGTCGTGCGAACCGTCGCTCGGGGGTCGATCGCGACTTGCTCGCGGCGCTCGCGAGCCGCGCTCCGCTCCGCCGCGTCGTGGCGACGTGGACGCGTGATCACCCGCCTCTACCATCGCCCCATGGCGATCTCCATCCTCATCCTCCTCGCCCTCGTCCTCCTCAACGGCGTCTTCGCGATGTCGGAGCTCGCGGTGATGACGAGCCGCCAGTCCCGCCTGCAGCGGGCGGCGGCCCGCGGCAGCCGCGGCGCCTCGACCGCGATCCTCCTCGCCAAGGATCCGACCCGGTTCCTCTCGACCGTGCAGGTCGGGATCACCCTCATCGGCATCCTTGCCGGCGCGTTCGCCGAGAACGCCCTCTCCGGCGGGCTGGAGGGACTCGTCGCGTCGGTCCCGCGGCTCGCGCCGCACGCCGACGTCATCGCCCTCGTGATCGTCGTCCTCCTCCTCACCTACGTCTCGCTCGTCGTCGGGGAGCTCGTCCCCAAGCGCATCGCGCTGGCGCACCCGGAGGCGGTCGCGGCGGCGATCTCGCGGCCGCTCAACCTGCTCTCGATCGTCGCGGCGTGGCCGATCCGCCTTCTCTCCGCCTCGACGGACCTCCTCCTCCGCGTGCTTCGGCTCAAGCCGCGGGAGGGCGACGACGTCTCGGAGGAGGACGTGCGGGCGATCATCGCCCGCGCCGCCGGCACCGGCGTCTTCACGCCGCAGGAGCTCGCGCTCTTCCAGCGCACCATGCGGGTCGGCGACCTCGTCGTGCGCGACCTCATGATCTCCCGCAAGGACATCGTCTGGATCGACGAGCGCACGCCGCTCGAGGCGGTGCGGGTCCTCGTCGGGACGAGCCCGCACTCGCACTTCCCCGTCTGCCGTGGCGGACTCGACCGCGTGGTCGGCGTGGTGCACGTCAAGGACCTCATCGCCCACGGGCTCGTCGCAGGCAAGGAGTTCTCCGTGGCCTCGGTGACCCACTCGCCGCTCTTCGTGCCCGAGTCGATGCCGGCGCTGCGCCTGCTCGATCAGTTCCAGGCGACCCGCACGCACTTCGCCTTCGTGGTCGACGAGTACGGCGGCACCCTCGGCATGCTCACGCTGAACGACGTCGCGCGGGCGATCCTCGGCGACGTGAGCCGCAAGGGCGACGCGGCGATGCCCACGATGACCCGGCGCAGCGACGGCTCGTGGCTCGTCGATGGTCGCCTTCCGCTTCACGAGATGGCGTTGACCCTGCAGATTCCCGCCGAGGCGGAGGAACTGCTTCCCGACGTCAGCACCGTCGCGGGAGTCGTGACCACGATCCTGGGTCGGATCCCGCAGGAGGGCGAGAAGGCGACCTGGCAGGGGCTCGAGCTCGAGGTCGTCGACACTGACGGCGTCCGCATCGACAAGCTCATCGTCCGCCGGGTCGATGGTCACGCTGCCGCGGGGGCATGATCGGCCGGCGATCGGCCGACGTTCGGTCATGGCATCGACGCCAGTGCGACGGCTCCGTCGATGGCGGCGCAATCACCCCGACGATGCACGGTCACGCCGCGACGTCACGCCCCCGATCGCGTCGAGCCGCGCGGTCGTCCGCCTCATCAGGTCCGAACCGAGCGATTCTCGATGGATCGCCTCGGCTCAGGCGCGTCGCCGACGCGACCGTGCGAGTGCCACGAGACTCATCGCCGCGAGACCGTCTGCGGGTCATCGCGGATCGGGCGACCGGTGTGGGCGGGGTGGCGAGCACGCATCGATCGCCATCGATCGCCATCGATCGCCATCGATCGCCATCGATCGATCGGTCGGTCGGCCTGCCGGCGACGAAGCGGACCTGCCGCGAGGACCGAGCGGCGTCCGCGGACTGAGGAACTCTCCTCGAAGTCACGCTCCTGCAGGGGTCTGTCGATCCGCGGTCCCCCTCGCTCGTCTTGGTGAGGGACCGGCTTGGCGTCGTGGCAAGCCGTCCATTCGCGATCTCGACGAGTCGTGCCGTGCGACGAAGCAGCTCCCGAGCCATCCTATCTTCGGTCCTTTGCTCGACCCTCTCCGCCCTCCTCGCCCCCGCCGCGTTCGGTGGTTCGTCCGACGCGGCGGGGTCCTGCTTCCTCGAGCAGGCGGCGCGAGGCATGGGCGACCTGAACCTCGATGGCTGGATCGACGGCGCTGATCTCGGCGTGCTCCTCGTCTCGTGGGGCACGGCGGGGCAGGGCGTCGAGGACCTCGACGGCGATGGCATCGTGGGCGGCGCCGACCTCTCGCGGCTCCTCAACCGCTGGGGCGAGCTGCGGCTCCTCGACGAGGAGGGCTTCCTCGACCTCCCGATGTTCGTCGCCGGCGACTCGCGGATCGTGTTCGTCTCCGCGGCGGGCGACGACGCCGCCGCGGCGATGAACGCGCAGGGGCGTGGCTACTACCTGCCCGCGGACCCGGAGATCGGGCTCGATCCGACCAACCCGATCGGCGCGGTCGTCGCCTACCGCACCATCGCCGCCGCGAGGATCGCGCTCCGCGATGGATCGGGGACGAGCCTCCGCGGCGAGCCGGAGTGGATGCTGCTTCGCCGCGGCGACGTCTTCGACCTCGGCAGCACGCGGTTCATCGACTACCGCACCGCGGGGCGGTCGCCCTCCGAGCCCCGGGTCTACGCGGCGTACGGCGATCCGGCGGTGGATCGACCGATCGTGCAAGGCACGCCTCCGCAGTTCATTCGATCGTGGGATGGCGGGGGCAACTACATCGTGGATTCGCTCGAGTTCCGGAATGCCGGATCGATGCCGACCACGGGTCCGGTCAGCGAGTCGGCGCAGATCTGGTACGCCTCCGCGAACATCCGCTTGGAAGGCGTGCGCTTCCGAAGCAGCCGCGGCTCGTCGATCCAGACGGTCCAAGGTCGGAGCCCGCAGTGCGTCGAGGTGCACCGCTCGATCGTCGAGGCGAACTGGCGATCGGGTTCGGGACTGCATGTGCAGGGGATCTTCGTGAGCACGAACGGCGAGGTCGCGATCCGCCAGTGCGTGTTCGACCAGAACGGCTTCAAGGAGGACCCGCTGAACCCCGCGACATGGACGTCACGGCTCGTCAGCACCGGCACCGAAGGACAAGTTCCCGCGGGAGCGGGTCTGCAGCCGACGCGGACGTGGTTCGACCGGAACTGCTACCTGTCCGCGGCGGCGGAGCTTGACTTCGATGGCAACATCGTCTCGCGAGGGGGCGGCGGGAGCTCGATCCAGATGCGCGTCGGCGGTCGGGCGGAGGGGAACCTCCTGCTCTGGAATCACCAGGCGCTGAGCGTCGGGCATGGTCAAGCCGATCGGACCCTGCTGCAGGACGCGATGGTCCGCGGCAACTGCGTCCTGCACGACGATCACCTGCTTCCTCCGGGGGGCTTCGGCGTCGGGATCGCCATGGCGGTCGGCAACGAGCAGATCGGCGAGCTGATCGACAACGTCGTGGCGCACCTGCACCGCCCGAGCAACGGCGGCGGTCACCTCATGGGCAGTGGGATCGCCGCCTATGGGGCGAGTCCCGCCGAGACCTCGATGCACCTGCGGATCAGGGACAACGTGGTGGTGACCGCGAAGAGCGGTCCCGCCCTCACGGTGGCATCCTCGTCGGCGCCGGATGGCGTCCTCTCCTGCGAGGTGGGCGGCAACGCCCTCGCCCTGACGACGAGCGGCGTCGCGGGTGCGTGCGCGGATGCGCTGCGACCGAGCACGTTCGAGTTCGGAACCGCGACCTCCGGCGGCAACCACTACCACTCGCCCAGCCCGAGCACCCACACCTGGGGTGCGACCAGCGGCACGATGGCGGGTTGGCAGGGTGCCGGCTACGACGCCTTGGGAGCCTCGCATGGGTCCATCGAGTCGATCGCGACCGCCGCCGGGTGGAAGGACGCCTCGACCCTTGCCGATCCCCAGGGGCGTGCCGGCTGGCAGCGGGACATCGAGAGCTACGTCCGCTCGATCGATCCCTCGTTCGTTCCGGACGAGGAGATCACCGTCGATGCGGGCGTCCCGCTTGAGCGGCGCCGCCCCAACGCGGCGAAGGTCCGCGAGGTGCTCTCGGAGCCATCCCAGTACCCCGGGAGCGGCGCCTTCTGGACCGCCCGGGTGCTCTCCGCCGAGGAAGCCCGCGTCTGCGCCCGACGCCATCACGCCTTCCTCGTCTTCATCGAGCGGGCGAAGCAGAACCGCCGTGGGGCGTGGGACGAGCGGTACGCCGCGGGCGCCGTGAACGACTACATCCGCGAGGGCTTCGGGAAGTCGCCCTTCGTGCCCTGACCGCGCGTCGTCGCGCCGGAGGGGGATCATGACGCCGTCCGCGACGAGATCGACCGCGTCCTCGCCGGCGTGCCCGGCATCACCACCATGGTCGGGCAGCCGATCGAGCACCGCATGTCGCACCTGCTCTCGGGAACGCCCGCCGCGATCGCGATCGACGTCTACGGCGACGACCTCGACGGGCTTCGGGCGGTCGCGAAGCGGATCGAGTCGGTGCTGCAGTCGATTCCCGGCACCCGAGACGTCGCCGCCAACCGCGAGATCATGGTGGCGTCGGTGCCGATCCGGTACCGCGCCGAGGACCTTGCCGCGGCCGGGCTCACGCCCGCCGCCGCGGCGGAGCAGGTCCGCCAGGCGCTGCACGGCGAGACCGTCGCGGAGATCAACGAGGGCATCCGACGCCTTGACCTCGTGGTCCGGCTCGCCGACGAGGAGCGGGCGCGGATCGACCAGCTCGGCGAGCTGATCCTGCGGGGCGAGCATGGGGCGATGGTCCGGCTCGGCGACGTCGCCGACTTCGGTCCGGAGATGACGAGCAACCTCATCGCCCGCGAGAACGCCCGCCGCAAGGCGGTGGTCTCGGTCAACGTCGCCGCGGGGTACAACCTCGGCGACCTCGTCGCGGAGGTGCGGGCGAAGGTCGATCCGATCGTCGCCGAGGCGGGATTCACCGTGCGGTATGGCGGGCAGTTCGAGGCGCAGCAGTCGGCGGCGCGGACGATCCTGCTGATGGGATCGGTCGTCGCGGTCGTGATGTTCCTCCTGCTGCAGCTCACGACCGGACGCTCGCGGACGGCGCTCCTCGTCATGCTCAATCTTCCGCTCGCGCTGATCGGCGGCGTGGTCGCGGTCTTCGTGAGCGAGTCGCCGTCGGTCCTTGCGAACGTGCAGTCGCTGATGGGTCTCGGCGGCGACCGCTACGTCGCGCCGGTCCTTTCGATCGCGAGCCTCGTCGGGTTCGTGACGCTCTTCGGCATCGCGGTCCGCAACGGGATCCTCCTCGTCAACCACTTCGACCATCTGCAGCGGCACGAGGGACGCAGCCTCGTCGAGGCGGTGGTGCAGGGCTCGATGGAGCGGCTCGTGCCGATCCTGATGACCGCGCTCACCGCGGCGCTCGGGCTGCTGCCGCTCGCCCTCGCGGCGGGGGAGCCCGGAAGCGAGCTCCTCGCCCCGCTCGCCGTCGTCGTCCTCGGCGGGCTCGTCTCCTCGACGTTCCTCAACCTCTTCGTGGTCCCGGTCGGCTACGCGCTGGCGTTTGCCCGCGCCGGCACCTCGATCGCCCTCCTCGAGCCGGAGGTGACGCCGGCATGACCGAAGCCCGGCGATCCTGCGATGATCACCCCGCGCGGGCAGCGTCGCCCCGCGATCGAACTCCCGGATGCCCGGGGATCCACGTGTTCCTCTCGGAGAACCTCCATGCACCGCACGAACCCCCTCGCCTTGCTCCTCGCCTCGGCGAGCCTCGCCTTCCTCGGCGCCACCTCCGGCTGCGGCGGAGGCGACGAGCCGAAGTCAGCCTCGACGTCGGGCTCGCACGATCACGATCACGACCACGACCACGACCACGACCACGATCACGATCACGATCACGATCACGGCGATGCCGGGGAGCAAGCGTCTGACCATCACCACGGCGAGACGGTCGAGCTCGGCGAGCAGACGCTCGGAGCCTCGACGGTGAAGGCGTCCCGCGATGGCGAGGTGACCGCGGGCGGCGACGTGCCGATCGACGTCTGGATCGACGGCGGACTCGGCGAGGCGTCGGCGGTCCGGTTCTGGATCGGGACCCAGGACGCCGCGGGCTCGGTCAAGGCGAAGGCTGGCGAGGAGGAAGGGCACTGGCACACCCACGCCGAGGCGCCCTCGCCGCTTCCCGATGGCTCGATGCTGTGGGTCGAGATCACGGCGAAGGACGGCACCACCTCGGTGATCTCCTTCGCCCTCGGCGGCTGACGATCAACGGACGCCCTGCGCTCCTCACCGCGGGCGCAGGGCGTCCTCGATCGCCCGCGCGACCTCGCGCCGAAGGTCCTCGCGTGACGCCGAGGTCCCCGCCTCCCCGGCGGGATGACCAAGCCGCGATCGCGCGGCGCGGAGGAGCGGCATGACGATCGCCGCGAGGCGCTCGTCCTCGCGCCGAGAGGCATCCTTCCCCGGCGTCGTGCCGACCGCGAGCGGCTCGACCGCGGCATGACCGCGGATCTCGAGTCCGCGGACGAGCGTCATCGCGCGGCGAAGAAGAAGCAGGAGCGTCGGGTCGCCCGCGGTGACCTCGCGTCCGCCGCGGGCAAGGAGCAGCAGCCGTCGCGCCTGCCGACCCGCGGCGCCGAGGGTGCCGCCGATGACCGCGCCGATCGCCGCGGCGGCGCCGAGGCTCAGTCCGCCCACCGCGAGGTCGATCGCGGCGCCGGTCGCGGCGCCCGCCGCGGCGCCGGTCGCGGCGGTGAAGCCCATCGCCCGCAGCGCCTCCGGCGAGAAGAGGTCGATGCCGATCGAGAGGTCGGCGAGCGCCGCCTCGGCGACCTTCGCGTCGGCGGCGTCGAAGCCGGCGAGGGCGAGGACCTCGAGGTGCGTCCGACGCTCGAGGGTCCGCAGCCGCTCCCGCAGCGCCTCGCCGGCGTCCTCCTCGAGGCGTCGCCGGATCGCCGGGTCCCCGCGGGGCGCCGGCATCACCTCGACGACGAGCGACGCCGCGTCGACGAGGAGGTCTCCGAGCGCCGCCGCGGTCGCCCGCCGGATCGAGTCGCGGCGGACGCGGCGGTCCTCGAGCAGCCGGTCGATCGCCCCGCGGTGGTCGGGGGCGAGCGTCCGCACCGCCTCGAGGAGCCTTGCCTCGTCCTCGGCGTCGTAGACGACCACGTCGAAGGAGGCGACGGCATGAAGACCGAGTCGCGCGAGCCCGCCGCGCCATGCCTCGGCGTCGGCGCCCTCCGCGGCGACGAAGTTGAGGAGCGGCACGACCGGGCGACCGCAGCGGCGGAGGACCTCGAGCTCGTCGAGGTGCCGCGGTCGCACGCGGTCGCGGGCGTCGATCACCACGAGCAGGAGGTCGGCGCTCCGTGCAGCCTCGAGCGCCGCCACCTCCTGCGGGAAGCGCCGCCTCGCCTCCTCCGAGGCGAGGAACCGCTCGATCGAGGTCTGGGGATCCTCGCGGCGGTCGTGCCGCATCGCGTCGATCGCCTCGAGGAGCCCGATCGAGTCCTCGAGACCGGGCGTGTCGAGGAGCACCGCGACCTCCTCGCCGCCCGCGAGGAGCGCGAGCGGCTCGACCCGCCGCGTGGTCGCGGGGCTCGGCGAGACGTCGCCGAAGTCCCGCCGCCGCGCGAGCGTGCGGAGGAGCGAGGTCTTCCCGGTGTTGGTGTGCCCGACGACGGCGAGACGGAGCGGGGTCATGACCGACGCTCCCCGCCGCGCGCCGAGAGGCGCGTCATGATCGAGTCGAGGAAGCGGGCGACCGCCGCGGGGTCTCGAAGCGGCGGGGGACCATCCGGATCGAACGCCGCCGCGAGCGCCTCGGCGACGTCGCGCTCGCCTCGACCCTGGTGGGCGAGCAGCACCGCCTGCACGGCGGCGGCGCTCGTGGCGGGGGCGAGGTCGACCGTCGACTCCTGCTCGAGTGCCGGCGATCCCGAGGCGTCGCCGCGCCGAAGCGACGAGAGCACGCCCCCGAGCGCTGCGCCGATCGCCGACCATGCCGGCAGCGCCGAGATCGCGATCGGGGCGACCATCGTCGCGGCGGCGACGCAGCCCAAGGCGCCCGCGACGGCGCCCGCGGCGAGCCAGCGCGGTCGCAGGCGGAGCGCGGGCGGCAGCATCGCCTCGACCCGCGCCGCGGCGCGGCGGAGCGAGCCCGCCGCGTCGTCGAGCGATGGTGCCGTGAAGGGCAGGCGACCGGGACTCCGCGACTCGAAGTGGCGGGCGATCGCGCGGTGAAGCTCCGCCTCCTCGAGCGGCATCGGCGTCCGGACCGCGCGCTCTCCGTCGCGCCACTCCAAGGCGGCGCCTCGGATGAGGGAGAACGCCGCGGAAAGCTCGACGAGCGGCGAGCCGGTCGCGGCGGCGGCGCCCTCGATCGCGCGGCGGAGGATCGTGCGGCTCTCGGCGGTCAGGTGATCCAGATCGACCTCGACGATGCCGGGCGACCGCAGGCTCGGGTCCGCGAGCAGCCGCCGCCAGTCGTCGAGGCGATGCGCGGCGCCGGCGGTCGACTCCCGGGCGCGGAGGCGCGAGCCGCCGGTGAGGACCACCACGATCGGACCGCCCGCGGCGGAGGCGATCTCCTCGATCGCGGCGCGCATGCCGCGGTCGGGGACGACCACGAGGTCGGCGACGAGGACCAGCGGATCCGGCGAGGTCCCCGCGGCGGCGAGGCGGGTCGCGCAGGCTCGCCGCTCCTCGCGGCTCGCGACGAGCCCGAGGTCATCGATCGCGAGTCCCAGCGCCGGCGGCCACCCGGAGGCAGGCGGGTCGAGCTCCAGTCCCGCGAGCGCGGGCGGACCCGCCGGGCGGGGGATGGTCGCTCGCGCGGCGCCCACGACTGGCAGCGGTGCATCGGGCGGGATCGCCCCCTCGCGTCGCGAGGTCGGCGCGAGCGCCGCAAGCAGCCGCGCGACCGCCGGATCGGCGGAGTCAGGTCTCGCCCGCCCGCCGACCACCAGCATGCCGGCGAGGGAGACGAGGAAGAGGACCGCCCGCGGCAGGAGGGCGTACGCGACGATCGAGCCGACGAGGAGCCCGCTCCACGCGGCGCGCTCGGCATCGCCCTGCGGGAGGAACTCCTGCGGCGAGACCGGATCGAAGCGGCTCGCGTCGATGAGCGTCGAGTCGGGCGCCGGGAAGCCCATCGCCCTCGGCAGCGACGCGACCGCGTCGGTGACGAGGACGTAGGCGCTCGGCGTGAGGATCGTCGACTCCCACGCGAACTGGTACTGCCGTGCCGAGAGGAGCGCGACCGCGGTCAGGAGCCCCGCGAGGTTGAAGACCGTCCAGAGGAGGTTCGAGACGGTGCCGAGCGTCCAGCGACCGAGCCGCCCTCGCGCCTGCACCCGTGACCATCGCTCGCCGAGCAGGCGGATCGCGGTCGCGTCGCCGGGGGCGTCGCGATGGGAGGTCGCGGCTCCCGCGGTGCGCGAGCCGAGCCAGCGGAGGAGTCGGATCAAGGGCGCCGCGATCGAGGGCGGGACTCCCGGCAGGACGAGGAACGCGACGATCCATCCGACGAGGAGCATGGTCTGCGTCGCGAGGAAGCCGCCGAGGAGCCAGAACACGTTCACCGGCTGCGTCCGGGAGGAGGGCAGCACCGCGGCGACCGCGGCGGCGCCGGCGAGCGCGACGAGGATCGCCGCACCGAGGAGGACGAGCCGACGCAGCGAGACGAGCCGACGCCGCGCCTCCTCGAATGCCACGCGAGAGCGGGCGTGATGCGCGAAGCGATCGAGCCGCGCGACGGGATCTTCGCCGCGCCAGACCTCGCCTGCGGCGTCGCGGACCTCGTCGATCTCGCGGGCGAGATCCTCCGCGGGGCGGGCGACCTGCCAGCTCGCGGTCGCCTCGCAGAGCACGGTGCGCCGCACCCCGAGCGGACGACCGGCGGTCGATCGCGTCGTCGGGGATGGTTCCAGGGGGGTCGTCACGGCGAGGGGGAACCGGTCAGCCGAGGCTCGTCGAGCCGACCTCGCCCGAGCGATCGACGCCCGACCCGGCACGATCTCCGATCACGGCTCCGCTCAGCCCTGCCCGTCGGTGCGGTAGGGACTCGCCTCGGCGGAGTTCTTCGACATCGCCTCGCGGGTCGCGTCCTCGGACAACTGCCGCGGGCTCTTCGCGGGGCGCTTCACCTCGTCCTCGATGTCGGTCTGGGCGTCCTTGAGCCCCTTCTTGAACTCCATGATGCTCTTGCCCATGGAGCGGGCGACCTCCGGAAGGCGGCGTCCGAAGATGAGAAGCGCCACGACGAGGATGACGATCAGCCCCGGCATCCCGATGTTCTGGATGAAGGCGAGGGAGGTGACCTCCGACGCCAGGACGATCGGGAGCAGGGGGAGGGTGGTCATGAGGTTCCTCGAGGAGGCGACGAGGTCGATTGTAGCCGTCGCGCGTGCGAGCCCCGACGCCGCGACATCCGGGCGACCGCTCCTCCGTCCGGGAATCTCGGGCAGCGACCCGCTCCGAGCCGATGATCCGCCGTCGCGGAGCCCGCGTGCCGGCGCTCCGATGGTCGCCGCCGCCTTGGAGGAGCCAGCGCCGATGCCTTCGTCTGCCCGCCTGCCGTCCGCCCGCCGATCCGCCGCGGGCGTCGTGGTCGTCGCCGCCCTGACCGTGGTCTGGACCGCCGCCGGCTGCGCCTCGAAGACGGCGCCCGACTACTCGCGCCCGATGGATCCCAACGCGCGGGCGCTGCGGCTCGTGCCGCCGGATCAGCTGCCCGACCTCGCCACGGCGTGGCGCAGCCGCGACGCCGGGCTCACCGCGAGCCTCGACGAGAGCCTCCGCTGGTTCTCGGTTCCCTCGAGCAAGCAGCGCTATCCCTATCGCGTCGAGCGCTGGGACGGCGACGACGAGATCTCGCACGCCGAGGCGAAGGCGTCGGTCGAGGCGTTCCGGCAGCTCCTGCAGTCCTCGGGCACCGCCGCGGAGTTCGTGGAGGAGGTCCGCCGCCGCTTCGACGTCTACGAGTCGATCGGCTGGGATGGCTCCGGCACGGTCCTCTTCACGGGCTACTTCGCGCCGGAGTTCGAGGCGAGCCCCGTGCGCACGGCGCAGTTCTCCTCGCCGATCTATCGCCGCCCGGCATCGCTGGTGACCGCGGACGACGGGACGCCGCTCGGTCGCCGCGACGCGGACGGCAAGGTGGTTCCCTGGCCGCCCCGGTCGGAGATCGTCGCGAGCGGGCTGCTCGACGGGCTCGAGCTCTACTGGATGAAGACGGCGCTCGACGCCTACATCGTGCAGGTGAACGGCTCCGCGAAGCTGCGGATGCCCGATGGCTCGATCCGCCACATCGGCTACGCGGGCAAGACCGAACGACCCTACTTCGGGCTCGGCAAGGCGATGGTCGAGGCGGGACTCATCGAGCCGAATCGACTGAGCCTCGCGGAGATCCGCCGCGTCTACCGCGAGAACCCCGCGGAGGTCGAGCGGCTGATCAACCGCAACGAGAGCTTCGTCTTCTTCGCCGACTACGACGGCAAGACCTGGCCCGCCGGCTCGCTCGGCGTGCGGGTCACGCCGCGGGCATCGATCGCCACCGACAAGAAGGTCTATCCGCCGGGCTGCGTCGCCATGGTCGACACCCGCGGCGGAGGCGAGCAAGGCGCGCCGCTCCAGCGGTTCATGATGGATCAGGACACCGGTGGCGCGATCCAGGCGCCCGGTCGCTGCGACCTCTTCATGGGGATCGGTCCGAGCGCCGAGATCCTCGCGGGCGGGCAGTACGCCGAGGGGAGGCTCTACTACCTCTTCCTCAAGCCGGAGGGCGGCGGTCCGGGCTGACGATGCGCCGGTCCGTCGTCGATGGACGTCCGCCGTGGGATGCGGGCTCGCTTCCGTGCGCTGAGCCGGGCCTGCCGATCGAACTGACCGACCAGATCGAACTGATCGACCAGATCGAACTGATCGAACTGACGAGGATCGACTTCTCGGCGCCGGGGCTTCGGATCATCGAGCCCGCGACCACCTTCGCCCCGGTCGACATCACCGCGAAGCAGGTCCCCCTCGCGGCGAGGTAGCCCGAGGGAGCGGAGGGGCGATCAGCCCTTCCTCGTCCACTGACCGCGACCCTGCCGCGCGAACATCGACTTGTTCTTCGCGAGGACCTGCGAGACCTGGATCGCGAGGGTCTTCGCGGGGGCACGCAGCTTCGCGGCGACGATCGCGTCCGCGATCTGCTTCGGGCCCATCGGCTTGTCGCCGAGCACCTTCGCGACGTCGGAGGCGAGGTTGCCGCCGCGCCGACCGCGACCGCGGCGACCGCCGCCCGCCCGACCGCGACGACCCCCTCGACCTGCGCCGGCGATGCCGCCGAGCGACGCGATCTCCGCCTCGACCTCCGCGAGCTGTTCCCGCAGGGCGCTTGCCCTCGCCTCGAGCTTGGGCAGCGCGCGGCGGCGGCGGTGGATCTCGGCGGTGAGCGCCTCGAGCGAGGCGTTGGCGAGCTTCGGAGGACGGGCCATCGGCAGGGTCTCCAAGGGCGGGCCGATCCTGCGGCGACGAACGTGCCGCAAAACCGCACCCATCAATGACAAGGAGCAGGTCGCGTGACCTGCTCCGGAAGAAGGTGGGAAGATAACGACGTCGGATCGGTTGTCAACATCAGGAAGAACATTAGTCCTCGACGAGGACCGAGCCGTGGAACTTATGTTGGATCAATGCCACCCGGATGACGCCCGGCATGGCGGATCGTCAGGGACCCGAGTCGCCGCGCGATGATGCCGCGGCGGAGCCTTCCGCGACCGGTGCCGACGGAGGCGACGACCGATCCTTCGGTCGCCAGCCCTCGATCCTTGGCGACTGGAACGGATCGACCGCGGAGACGCCGGTGCGGGGATCCCACGCGAGGTTCGCGAAGTCGGCGGGCCACGCCCGCGGGCGGACGTGCGCCGGGCGACCGACCGACTCCGCGGCGAAGCGGCGCTCGTCGAGCGAGGTCCAGACCTCGCCCGTCACGGCGCCGAGGAGGAACCCGACGAGGAGCACCACGCCGAATCGTCGCACCGTGCTCCAGCCGAGCTGCCACGGCCCGGGGGCTGCGCCCGCGAAGCCGCACTCGGGGCACGCGCGATCGCGTCGGTCGTAGCCGCAGTGCGGGCAGCGACCGCGGCGGGCGCGACGCTGCGGCAGGAGGTGGCGGAAGACGATCTGCGGCACCTCGGCGAGCGGCACCGCCCACACGATGAAGGCGCCCATCGCCGCGGTCGCGAGGAGCGCCTTCGCGATCGTCCCGAAGGACCCGCCGACGCTGCCGAGGAGCGCGCGAAGGATGCAGTAGGAGAGGAAGAAGTAGACCGCGACGAGCCCGAGCAGGAGGACCCGATGGATCCACCGGGCGGAGGCGGGGATCGAGTCGTCGGGCGCGGGTCCGCCGGATGCGTCGCGCGGCGGCGGGAGGTCGTCCGGACTCATCGCGTGACCCCGCCCGAGGGGAACATCCGCGCCGGCGCGAGCCCGAGGGACGCCGCGAAGCGCGACTCGACCCGCGCCGCGACCTCGGGATCCATCGCGACGAGCGGCGGGTAGTCGCGGACCGGCAGGTCGCGCCGCGCGCCCGGCAGCTTCCGCGTCGCGTCGCAGAGGAGGTGCCGACCGCGGAGGATCATGTCCCGCTCCGGATCGGCGTTGCTCAGGAGCATGAAGAGGATCGGCTCGAGGCGGTCGATCGGAAGCGGCTCGTCGACCGCGATGATCCATCGAGCCGCCGGGAGCTCGCCGAGCGAGGCGCGGGCGAGCTCGAGCGCCGCGTCGGCGTCCCCGCCCGGCGCGAGGGAGATCGCCGCGACGGCGCCGACGCCCTCGGGAGGAAGCGAGGTCGCGGCGATGCCGGCGTGCCCGTGAAGGGACGCGAGCCGCGCCGCGGCGTCGGCGACCGCCCGCGACTCGGGCATCGCTGGCGGATCGATCGTGCCGAGCGGGCCTTCCTCGCCCCTCGAGCGGCGGGTCGCGTCGAAGCCGATCTTGCCGCCCGCCCCGAGGAAGGGCGCCGCGTGGTCGAGGATGTCGAGGGGACCCCGCACCCGCTCGAGGTCGCGGCGGAAGTCGCAGTTCGCGGCGATCGCCCGCAGCACCGCGTGCTCGTCGTGCACGTCGACCGAGTCGTCCACGACGACGATCGACTTCGTCCATGCCATCTGCCCGGCGCCCCAGACCGCGTGCATCACCCGTCGCGCCTGCAGCGGGTAGTGCTTGCGGATCCGGACGAACGCCGCGTTGTGGAAGCAGCCGAAGCGGGGGAGGTGGTAGTCCTCGATGTCCGGGATGAGCACCTTGAGCAGCGGCAGGAAGATCCGCTCCGTCGCCTTGCCGAGGTAGTAGTCCTCCTGCGGCGGGAGCCCCACGAGCGTCGCGGGGAAGACCGCGTCGCGCCGATGCGTCACCGCGGTGACCTCGACGATCGGGTAGCGGTCGGGCAGCGAGTAGAAGCCGGTGTGGTCGCCGAAGGGACCCTCGAAGACCGCGCCGGGACCGAGCGCGCCGTCGTGGCGCGGATCGAAGCCGATCATGCCGCAGTCGGTCGAGACGAAGCCCTCGATCACGATCTCGCTGTTCGCCGGCACCCGGATCGGCACGGTCCTGCAGCGGACCAAGGGAATGCCTCGGCCGTTCAGGAAGCCCGCCATGAGGAGCTCGCTGAGACCCGGCGGCAGCGGCGCGGTCGCCGCGTAGGGCATCACGCCCTCGCCGCCGAGGGCGATCGCGATCGGCATCGGGCGACCGAGCTTCTTCCAGCTCCGCCAGTGATTGGCTCCGTCGTGATGCATGTGCCAGTGCATCGCGAGGCGGGTGCGGTCGACGAGCTGCGCCCGGTACATCCCGATGTTGTGGCTCGCGGGGCGGGGATCGTCGCGGTCGTCGGCGTGGACGGTGTGCATGCCGCCGAAGGTGAGGTAGCGACCCTCGCCCGCGGCGGTGCCGGAGTCCTGCGCGGAGATCCCGAATCCGACCGCGGCGGGATCGCCGTCGAGCGGCCAGCACTTGACGAAGGGCAGGCGGCGCAGGTCGACCTCGCCGCGGGAGCCAAGCCGCACCACCTCCTGGCACGCGGCGCGCCGCACGAGCCGCGGACCGATGCGAAGGAGCGGCAGGAACTGCCTCGCGCGGGCGATCGCCTCGCCGAGCGAGCGCGGCGGCTGCGGTCGGGTGAGTCCGGCGATTCGCGACGCGATCGCCTCGAGACCTCCCGCGTGACGTCCATGAGCTCCTCCCACGCCGCCGCAGCCGAGCGCCATCTCGACGCGCGAGTAGGAGCCGTAGACGTTCATCGCGAGCGGCAGGTCGCAGCCCGCGACCTTCTCGAAGAGGATCGCGCGACCGCCGAGGTGCGCGTGGAGCGGGTCGAAGCGCTGCGCCGCCGCGCTCGGGCGCGGGCAGGGACTCTTCGACATGCGGTCGACGATCTCGGTCGCCTCGAGGATCGGCGAGACCTCCTCCCGCACGCGCACGAGCTCGCCCGCGGACTCGAGGGCACCGAGGAACTCGCGGAGGCTTCGGAACATGCGGCGGAGAGCGTACGCGCGGCGGGGCGCACCCGCGGCGGGTTCGACGCACGGCGCTGCGGGATGCGGGCGCCCGAGGCAGGTAGACTCCGCCGCTCGACTCCAGAGGAAGTCGGCGGACCCCTTGGATGGATCCACGGACCCCGCGCGACGGCGCCGGGCGATCGAGCGATGACCCCTCCCGACGCACGCCCCCAGACCGAGCCCGAGCCCTTCCAGAGGCGGGGCGAGACCGGCGGGCGGCTCGTCTCCTTCCTGCTCGCGGCGAGCCCGTGGCTCCTCGTCGCGGCGGCGCTCGTCGTCGCCGCCTCGACCCGGCTCTTCGACCGCGACGAGACCAACTACGCCCGCACCGCCGTCGAGATGCTCCACTCGGGGGACTGGCTGGTGCCGCAGGTCAACGGGCAGACCTTCGCCCACAAGCCCCCGATGACCTACTGGCTCATGGCGTCGGTGATGCGGGTCCTCGGCGAGGGCGAGTTCGCCGCCCGGCTGATCTCGGTCGTCGCGCTCCTCGCGACGGGGCTCCTCACCGGCCTCGTCGCCCGGCGCCTCCTCGACCGCGAGGTCGGACGGTGGGCGACCGCGATGTTCATGGGCGCGGCGCTTCCGTTCATCCTCGGCTCCTCCGCCATGCTCGACATGGTGCTCCTCTTCTTCATCACCCTCGGCGCGTGGGCGTTCGTCGAGCAGGTCGCGCGACCGAGCTCGTGGTGGTGGGCGTGGATCCCGATGACGATCTCGATGGGCGGCTCGATGCTGACCAAGTTCCCGCTTGGTCCGGCGGTGCTGCTTCCGATGTTCCTCGTCGCGGTGATCCTCGGGCGCCGCGAGGTCTGGGCGGGCTGGCGACCCTTCCTCGGGACGATCGTCGCGACGCTGCTTGGCCTCGCCATCTTCCTCGCTTGGGCGATCCCCGCGAACCGCGCGACCGGCGGCGAGATGGCGCAGACCGGTCTCATGGTGCACGTCATCGGGCGGGCGCTTCGCCCGATGGAGGGTCACGGCGGCAGCGGTCCGCTCGGCTACCTGCTGACGCTGCCGGTCTACGTGCCCATCGTCATCGCCGGGCTCTTCCCATGGATCATCCATCTGCCCGCGGGCGCGTCGGCGCTGGTGCGGCGGCATCTCGGCAGCGTCCGCGGGCGGGCGGTGCTCTGGGGTTGGATCGTCCCGCCCTTCGTGATGTTCAGCCTCGCGGCGACGAAGCTGCCGCACTACATCCTGCCGGTGTTTCCTCCGCTGGCGATCCTCGCGGCGGCGGCGCTCGCGGCGTACCGCGAGGGTCGGCTCTCCGCGAAGGACCGTGACTGGCTCCGCGGCGGGGCGTTCTTCCACGGCACGGTGGCGATCCTCGCCGCCGCCGCGATCGCCGCCGCAGGAGTCGTGGCGGGTGGCGCCGCGGCGATCGCGTCTGCCTCGATCGCGGCGGTGCTCGTCGGTGGCGTGGGACTCCTCGCCGCGGCGTGGCAGCTCCGCGAGCGGATCGCCTCGGTCAATGCGCTCCTCCTCGCGAGCACGCCGGTCCTCATCGTCGTCGCGGTGGTGATGGGCGTCGGACCACTCGATCGGCTCATCAAGCCGGGACCCGAGATCGCGGCGATCCTGCGACCTCGCCTCGCCGACGCGACGGCGGTCCACGTGCACGGCTACCGGGAGCCAGGTCTCTACTACTACCTCGATCGACCGGTCGAGAATCCGATCCTCGACCTCCCCAAGGATCCGGCGGAGGTCGCCGCGTGGGCGCGGGAGCCCTCGACCGCCTTCCTCGTGACCACCACCGATCATCTCGCGGCGCTCGAGGAGTCGGCGGGGGACCTCGGGCTCGTCGAGGTCGGCAGCGTCCCGATGATCCACATCAACAAGGACGGGCGGCGAATGCGTATCCTCGTCCTCGAGCGGGTCGCCCCCGCGGCTCCCTGAGGCATCCTTCCCCATGCGCCCGAACCCTCCCGAGACACGCCCCCGCCGCATCGAGGTGGTGGTGCCGTGCTTCAACGAGGAGAAGCGGCTGCCCGCCGCGGCGTTCGCGGCGTGGCTCGAGGCGCATCCGGGATGGCACTTCCGGTTCGTCGATGACGGCTCGCGCGACGGCACCGCGGGCGTGATCGAGGCGATCGTCGCCCGCGTCGGCGCCGAGCGGGCGTCGCTGCTGCGGCTCGAGGCGAACCAAGGCAAGGCGGAGGCGGTGCGGCGGGGCATGCTCGCGGCGATCGCCGAGGGGGCGGAGTTCGTCGGCTTCTTCGACGCCGACCTCGCGACGCCGCTCGACGACCTCCTCCGGCTGCTCGAGCCGCTCAAGGCGAACCCCCGCCTCGAGATGGCGATGGGCTCGCGGGTGCAGATGCTCGGGCGGAGCGTCCGCCGTCACGCCGGGCGCCACTATGCGGCGCGGGCGGTCGCGAACCTCGCGGCGCTCGCCCTCGACCTTCCGGTGCACGACACCCAGTGCGGGGCGAAGCTGATGCGGAGCTCCCCGGCGCTTCGCGCCGCGGTCGCGAGCCCCTACTCCTCGCGGTGGGTCTTCGACATGGAGCTCATCCAGCGGATCGCGAACCACGTCCGCGCCCGCGGGGTCGCCGATCCGGCGGAGGTCTTCCTCGAGGTCCCGGTGACCTCGTGGACCGAGGTCGCCGGCTCCAAGGTCCGCTTCATGGACGCCGTCGTCGCGACGACCAAGCTGTGGGGGATCTACCGGAACCGCCGCGCGTTCGAGCGCACGCTGCCCGCGCCCTCGCGGGTCGTCGAGATCGACGCGGCGCCCGACGCGCCGAGCCCCGCGCCGGTCGCGAGCCGCGAGCGGTAGGCGACCCCCGCGGGCGGGCCTCGCACGCCTCGTTCACGATCCGCGAAGTCCGCGCCCGCGGAGCCCGCGACCCCGCGCGATCGACCGCCCGCGTTGCTAGCATCGACCTCGCGTCGCGTCGATCGGACAGGAGGTCCGTCGGACCCGCCGCGTTCGGGTTGGTCCACGCCCAGGAAGGAACCAGCGTCCCTTGACGAAGCATCACGCGTCCGTCGAGACCTCCGAGGGCTCGACCCCCGCCCGGGCGGCGTCGGCAGGCGTCCGCAAGCACTTCGTCCTCGACACCAACGTCCTGCTGCACAACCCGCAGTCGATCTTCAAGTTCGCCGAGCACGAGGTGGTGATCCCCCTCACGGTGATCGAGGAGCTCGACGGCTTCAAGAAGAACAACGACGAGACCGGCCGCAACGCGCGGCAGGTGATCCGCAGCCTCGACGGGCTTCGGGAGAAGGGGCGGCTCTTCGAGGGGATCACCTGGAACGAGCAGGGCGGCTCGATCCGCATCGACCGCTGCGACCTCTCCTCGCCCTTCGCCCTCGACCTCGACCAGTCCGACAACCGCATCCTCGGCGTCGCCCACGCGCTGCATCGCCAGGGCAAGCGGACCATCTTCATCTCGAAGGACATCAACGCCCGGGTCAAGTGCGACGCCCTCGGCATCCCCGCGGAGGACTTCGAGGCGGACCGCGTCGATGCCCAGTGGCTGCGGACCGGCTACGTCGAGGTCCTCGCCCCGGGCGCCCTGATCGACGAGCTCTACACCGAGCGGCAGCTTCCCTTCGAGCGGTTCGCCGACCTGCCGGTCTCCTCGCGGCGCGGCGACGAGCCGGGGCGGCTCGAGGCGGTGCCGAACGAGTACGTGGTGCTGCAGGACCGGGAGGATGCCTCGCACGCGGGGCTTGCGCGGTTCCTCTCCGACACCGGTCGGCTGATCCCGGTGACCGGGCCGCGCAAGCCGGTCTTCGGCGTGATGGCGCGGAACGTCCAGCAGACGATGGCGCTCGACCTCCTCCTCGACGACGACGTGAAGCTCGTCTCGATGATCGGTCCCGCGGGCACGGGCAAGACGCTGCTCGCCCTCGCGGCGGGCCTGCAGAAGACGATCCGCGAGGAGCGCTTCGAGAAGCTGCTCGCGGCGCGGCCGATCATGCCGCTCGGGCGCGACATCGGCTTCCTGCCCGGCGACAAGGACGAGAAGCTCTCGCTCTGGATGCAGCCGATCTTCGACAACGTCACCTACCTGCTCTCGACCCGCGGCGGCGGCCGCGAGGACGCGGAGAGCCGCTCGGTCGAGCAGCGGCTCGACCAGCTGATGGCGACCGGCAAGCTGGTGATGGAGCCGCTCACCTACATCCGCGGGCGGAGCATCCCGCACCAGTTCATGGTGGTCGACGAGGCGCAGAACCTCTCGCCCCACGAGGTGAAGACGATCGTCTCCCGCGTCGGCGACGGCACGAAGATCGTCCTCTGCGGCGACATCGGGCAGATCGATCACCCCTACCTCGACGCCTCGAGCAACGGGCTGACCCACCTGATCGACCGCATGCGCGGCTACCGGCTCGCCGGGCACGTCACGCTCGCGAAGACCGAGCGGAGCGACCTCGCGAGCCTCGCGGCGGAGGTGCTGTGACCGGGGCAGGTCGGGCGAGGCGGGGCGTCAGCTGGGCGGTCCTATTCGCCGCCGCGGCGGCGGGCT
Source organism: Phycisphaerae bacterium (assembly GCA_016873275.1). Lineage (GTDB taxonomy): Bacteria > Planctomycetota > Phycisphaerae > Phycisphaerales > SM1A02 > VGXO01. Next base: position 19,108 of record VGXO01000026.1, on the reverse strand, counting down.
CGACGTCGAGCCTCCTCGGCTGCGGGACGCGACCGCCCGCGATCCGCGGCACCATCGACGAGCGATCGCAGGCGATGTCCCTCGCGTGGCGGGTCCTCTCCGACAACGCCGGCGTGGACGGCATCCTCGCGATCAAGTCGCCGAGCGAGGCGACCGCCGGGCTCCTCCGCGAGATCGCCACGACCTGCGGCGAGGCGGCGTCGCGGCTCGAGACGATCGCCAAGGCAAGCTCGATCCCGCTCGACGCGACGGGACTTCCCGCGCCCGAGGTCCGGGTGCGGTCGGCGATCAAGGGCGCGACGACGCGGGAGCTCCTCTTCTCCTCGGGCGACGCCTTCGAGCGGCGGGTGCTGCTGACGCAGGTCGAGGCGCTCGGCTACGCGGACGCGCTCCTCGACGAGGTCTCGGCGCAGCTCAAGGCGGCGGACCTCTCGAAGGATGCCGAGGAGGTCGCCGCCGACGGCGACCGGCTCGCGTCGCTCCGGGTGAAGGTCATCGACCGTCTCGCGGTGGCGGCGGAGCCGGCGGCGAGGGACGCCGCAGCGTCGGGCGGCGGGTGAGCGCGACCGCCCCGCGTCGAGTCTCCCGCGGCGATCGCCGCGGTCGCGATCGACCTCGGCTGCAGGGATGACCTCGGCAAGTCCGATTCCTACCATCCGCCGCGCCCGCACGCCCACTTGGAGGGCGCTGGCTTCTCGAGACGCTCCCGCCTCACGGAGGAACTCCCCATGAACCTGCAGTCGACCAATCCCGTCCTCGCCGGCGACGACCTGCCGAACGTCTTCCAGACCGGAGGGCTCGCGTCGGGTCGCGCCCAGACCGCGACCGTCCAGGGCGTGGTCAACAAGACGATCCTCATGGCGCTCATGGCGACCGCCTCCGGCTTCGTCGGCTGGCAGGTCACCTCGGCGTTCCCGGGGGCGCTCTGGATCGCGAACATCACGGCGCTCGTCGTGGTGCTCGGGATCTTCTTCGCCCTGCGGGGGAACCCGGCGCGGGCGATGTGGCTCGGACCGATCTACGCGATCGTCGAGGGCTTCCTCCTCGGCGCGGTGAGCATGCTCTTCCAGAACATCCTCGCACAGCAGGGAATTCAGGTGCCCGGCGGCATCGCGCTGCAGGCGTTCGTGGTGACGATCGCCATCCTGCTCACCATGCTGACCCTCTACTCGCTCGGCGTGCTGCGGGGCGGCGAGACCTTCACTCGGATCCTCTGGGTCGCGACCGCGGGCATCTTCGTGACCTACCTCGTCAGCTTCGTGCTCTCGCTCTTCGGCGTCGCGATGCCCTTCCTCTCCCTCTCCTCGGCGATGGAAGGGGGCAGCGCGGCGCTGATCGGGCTCGGTCTCAACGCCTTCATCCTGATCATCGCGTCGCTCTGGTTCATCGTGGACTTCCGGCAGGTCGAGGAGATCGTCGCCGCGGGCAGCCCCAAGTCGATGGAGTGGTACGCGGCGTTCGGGCTCATCGTGACCCTCGCGTGGGTCTACATGGAGGCGCTCAAGATGGTCTTCCGCGTCGCGATGCTGTTCGGCCGGCGCGACTAGCGGCGAGCGACGGACGGCGGGCAACACGCGACGAGGTCGCCCGAGCCCCCGCCCCGAGCGACCCTGCATCCTCCGCGCCGCCGCGACGACCTCGCGGCGGCGTCCTCGGTGGGCGACGCTCTTGCTCGGACCTCGCGATCGCCGCGGGCGGAACTTCCTCCCGCGACTACTTCCGCGTCTTCTCGATGGTCCGCTCGAGCGACTTGAGCTGCTCGTTGATCCGCTTGAGCTCCGCGGAGATCTCCTGGATCGAACGGATGAGGCTGGCGACGGCGACGGCGGTGAGGGCTTCCATGATCGGTCTCCACGCGCCGGGGTGACCGCGACCGCTCGCGCCGCCCCGGCACGGCGAGCATCATGACGCCGCGGCGGCGATCCGCACGATCGCCGAGCGGCGCCGCCTCGATCGACGCCTCCGCTGAAGGACCAGGGGGCAGGGCCGCGTCCGCGAGGATCGGATCGTCAGGATCGCGGCGATGCCGCGGGGGACGCCGCGAGCAGCCGATCGGCGAGCCGCACCGCCTCGCTCGCGGTCCGGGCGACGCCGTCGGCACCGACCGCCTCGGCGAGCTCGGGGGCAAGCCGGAAGGGAAGTCCGCCGACGAGGATCTTGATTCCGTTGCCGGCGCGGGAGCGCCGCACCGTCTCGACGAGCCGCGCCATCGGGCGGAGCCCGAGGGTGGTGTTCGCGGCGACCGCGAGCAGGTCGAAGCGCCCGGTCACCCGCGACTCGAGGGCAACCGCCACCTCCTCCGCGGGCATGTCCGCGCCGAGGCACTCGGCATGCCAGCCGGCGAACTCGAAGACGTCGGCGACCATGCGGATCCCGAGGTCGTGGAGGTCGCCGCCCACCGCGGTGCAGAGCACGCTTCGACCGCAGGGCGCCTCGCGGTGGGCGTGCTGGCGGAGCTCCGCCATCACGAGCCGCGTGCCCGCGGTCGAGAAGTGCTCGTCGGCGACCGACGCCTCGCGGAGGTGCCACATGCGACCGACCTCGGCGAGCGCCGGGGCGAGGACCTTCTCGTAGATCTCGACGGTGCCGCGCCCGCGGGACTGGAGGTCGAGGACGATCTCCGACGCCTTCTCCTGCTCGCGGTCGAGCATGTGGAGCAGGTAGAGCCGCGCCGCGATCACGTCCGGATCGTCGCCGGCGAGCGGCTCCTGACGCTCGTTCGCGGCGCGGTCCGCGCGACCGGCGGCAGGGGCGTGCAGCCGCGCGAGCCCCGCGTCCACGAGCTCCGCGGCGGTCTTCGCGATCGGCGCCGGAAGCTGCTCGAGGAGGACCGTCCGCATCGCCTCGAGGCTCGCGCGGAGGTCCTCGAGCGGCAGTCCCCTCGACTCGAACGCCTCGCGGCTCCACTGGACGTTTCGGGCGAGGAGCTCGGGGCAGCGGCAGGCGACCGCCTCGGCGAGATGGTCGAGGCGGTTCTTGAGCTCTCCCCGCCAGAGCCGGCGGGCGTCGCCCTCGAGCCGCGCGGCGAAGGAGGGGTCCCGCTCGGACATGAGCGCGAGGGTCCACTCGCCGATCGCCTTCGCGACGGAGTCGAGGGTCTCGGCGGCGTGGAGGTCATCCCGACGCATCGGGGGCATAGTTCGGAGTCGAGGGTCCGTAGATTCAGACCCAGATCGAGATCCAGATCCGGACTCATTCGCGGAAGCGGGCGCTGATCGCCCGCGTCATGGACCGAGGATCAATCCCGACGCCGGGCGCGTCCTCAGCTCCGTCGCGTCCGGGACCGGGCGATCGCCAGCTCCGCGAGGCAGCCGGAGCTGCGTCCGGTCAGTTCCGCGTGCTTGAGGAGGTACTGGACCACCACCGACATGACCGTCGCGTGCGACCAGGTCAGCGGGCTGACCGAGATCGGGCGACCATCGAAGGGATTGACCTGCTCCGCGAGGACGCCCGAGGGGAGCGCCCGCGCCTGCGTCCACTCGAGGTACTTGACCGCCTGCTGGAGCTCCTCGACGGAGCTCGCCTTCGCGATCTCCCACTCGGCGAGCCAGAGCGTGCAGATGATCCACGGGTTGCCCGGGACGTCCTTGAGGTTCTGTTGCTCGACCTGGTGGTAGTAGTCGTTCTCGTAGCGGGCGACGCCGCCGATCGAGGTCTTGACCCAGAGCCGCTCCCGCAGCGCCTCCATGTGCGAGACGACGCGAGGGTCGTCGGCGGGAAGCGCCCCGAAGGCGAAGAGCCCGTACGCCGAGGCGTCGAGGGTCATGTCGAGGCGGTAGGAGCCATCCTCGAGCGGCGTCGCCATGCGGGCGAAGCGCTTGAGCTCCGGCTGCCAGAGATGCCGCAGCATCGCGCCCTTCATGCGCTCGGCGCCCTCGGAGAACTCCGCGGCGCGGTCGAACGCGCCCATGTCGTGGCAGAACGCCGCCGCCGCCTGCAGCGCGCCGATCGTCGTCGCGACGGTGAAGAGGTGGATGCCGCGCCGCTCCTCCCACAGGTCCCAGCTCGGGAGCGGCAGGCCGTTGTGGTCGCGGTAGTCGAGGATCCACGTCGCCGGCTCGACGACGAGGCGGTTGTAGACGCCCTTGGCGAACTCGACGTCGCGGAAGACCTCGAAGTGGCGCCGGAGCGCCCAGATCACGAGCGAGGTCTCGTCCTGCTGGATCGGCAGGATCTGCCGACCGTCGATCGCCCAGGGATGCCAGCTCGAGGCGAGGGTGGCGCTTGGGTTGTACTTGTGCAGGAAGTAGGGGGTCTTCGCGAGCGCCCGCTCGCAGAACCCGAAGAACTGCCGGCTGAGGTCGCCCTGCCCGGCGAGGACGAGCGCCCGCGCGACGAGCGCGCCGTCGCGAGGCCAGCAGTAGGAGTAGGTGTCCCCGGCGAAGTGGGTGATGTCCGAGTCGTTCGCGGCGAGGATCGCCCCGGCGTTGTCGATCTGGGTGCGGACGATCAGGGCGCTCCGCGTGTAGAGGTCGCGGATCGGCTCGGGCAGCGGGGTGAAGTCGATCGGCTCCTTGCACGACCACCAGCGCCAGTACGCCTCGGTGCGGTCCATCATCCGCTGCGGGCTCTTCTCGTGGACCTTGCGGTTGAGCTCGACGACGGAGGCGTAGGTGCGGCCCACCGCGATCCAGTAGAACGCCGAGGTCGTGCCGCCCGGGCGCAGCGAGATCTTGAGGCCGATCGTCGAGTCGACCGAGCCCTGCGCGATCGCGTTCTGGCTCAGCATGCCGTCCTCGGCGTCGCGCCAGGTGCCCTCGGCATCGCCGATGCGCTTCGCGCCGGTCGCCCAGGTGTCGATGCCGTAGCTGCGGCCGTCGAAGCCGTTGATCAGCAGGTAGCAATCGTTCTTGTAGTGGATGAGCCCCTCGGTCGTCGGGTCCCAGTTCACCGTGTCGCCGACCGGACTCTCGTTGACCGAGATGTCGTGGTGGAAGAAGAGGCGGATCTCCCGCGGTCGCTGCCGCAGGTCGGTCGCGGTGATCTTCCGGAAGTAGACCGGGCTCCAGTAGTCGACCGCATCCTGGCAGACGAGCTCGAGCCCGAGGCGGTCGTTGCGGAGCCTGACCTCGGTGACGAGGGTGTCCGGCTTGTAGCGGAGGCTCCGCGTCCACTCGCCGCTCTCGACCCACGCGAACTCGCCGTCGACCCACACGCCGAAGCGCTGCACGTGCCCGCAGGTGTGGTTGGGCATCCCGACGTGCGGCCAATAGAGGTCTCGGATCCGGTAGAGGTCGTCGAAGGTGACGAGGAGCTCTCCGTTTCCGACGGGGATGTTGCGGGGCATCGGGCGGCTCTCGGGATTCAGGACGGCGACCGACGGGCGGTCGGGGACAGGGCGGTTATCGACCGATCCCCCGGGGTCCATGAGGTCGGGAGACCCCGAAGAGGAGGAAGCGTCGCGCGGCGGATCCGAGAACGCTGCCCCCGGCGCTCGACGAGGCGAGGTCGGGGGACGACCGCGGGTCTCACTCGCCGCCGGCGCGGCGGGACCACTCGAACTCGAGCGGCTCGAGGCGACCGGCGGCGTGCTCGCGCTTCTGCGCGAGGTCCTTCGCCTTCCGGGCGTCGCCGTAGACCTTGGGATCGAGGAGCTGCGTGTCGATCTCGCGGATCGTCCGCTCGAGCGACTCGATCTCCTTCTCGAGCTGCGCGGTCGTCATCCGCGCGAGCGAGTCGCCGCCGGAGGCGGTCGCGGTCCCGCCCCTCGCGCCGCCGGGCTTCGCGGTCTGCGCCTTCGCCGGCTTCTCCCCGCCCCCGGTCGACCTCACGCTCGGACCCTTCGCCGCGGCAGGTCGCGGCTCGGTCGCCTTGGAGGCGGCGCGGGCGGCGTCCGCCTCGAGCGCCTCCTGCCGCGCCTGCCACTCGGAGTAGCGCCCCGCGAACTCGGTCGCGCCGCCCTCGCCGTCGAGGACGATCAGCCGGTCGCAGGTCGCCTCGAGGAGCGCGCGGTCGTGGCTGATGAGGAGCATCGCGCCCGACGCCTGCTTCCCGTATTCGGTGATCGCGTGCTCGAGGCGCTCCGCCGAGGGGATGTCGAGGTGGTTGCTCGGCTCGTCGAGGACGATCAGGTTGTGCGCCGCGGAGACGAGCCCCGCGAGCACCGCCCGCGCCCGCTCGCCGCCCGAGAGGTCCACCAGGCACTTCTCCTGGTCGTCGCCCGAGAAGAGGAACGCGCCCGCGAGGTTCCGCGCCTGCTGCTCGGACGCCTTCGCGGAGCCGTCGAGGGAGAGGATCACCGTCTGAAGGTAGCGGTAGACCGGAAGGCTCAGGTCGAGATGGTCCTGCGTCTGGCGGAACCAGCCGACGCTCAGCCGAGGGCTCCGCTTGAGCTCGCCCTCCTCCGGCTCGATCTCGCCGAGCAGCACCTTGAGGAGCGTGGTCTTGCCGGCGCCGTTGGGCCCGATGATCCCGATGCGGTCGCCCGGCTTGATCGAGAAGGTCAGGTCGCCGAAGAGCCGGCGCTCGTCGTAGGACTTCGCGAGGTGCTCGGCGGCGAGGATGAAGTCGCCGACCCGCGGCGCCTTGGGAAGCAGCAGGTTCATCACCTCCTGCTCGAGCGGGCGCTCGCCGAGCTCGTCGCGCTTGAAGCGCTCGAGGCGGGTCTCGCGGCCGCGGGCCTGCTTCGCCCGCTGCCCCGCCTTGTAGCGGGCGATGAACTGCTCCTCGGCGCGGATCCGGTCGAGCTGCTTCTCGTAGTTCCGCGACTGGGTGAGCATCCGCTCCTGCCGCAGGGCGAGGAAGTCGTGGTAGTTGCCGGGGTACTCGCGGAGCCGACCCTGGTCGATCTCGAGGATGCGGGAGACCACGCGGTCGAGGAGCCAGCGGTCGTGGCTCACCACGATCACCGCGCCGCGGAACTCCTCGGCGAGGAACTCCTCGAGCCAGCGCCGCCCCGCGATGTCGAGGTGGTTGGTGGGCTCGTCGAGGAGGAGGAGGTCCGGCTGCTCGAGGAGGAGCCGGGCGAGCCCGAGGCGGGCCTTCTGACCGCCCGAGAGCGTCGGGACCTTCTGGTCGAACTGGTCGTCGGTGAAGCCGAGCCCGTGGAGGATCGCGTCGATCTTGTGGTCGATCGCGTAGCCGCCGAGCGTCTCGATCCGCGCCTCGACCGACGCCTGCCGCGCGAGCAGCCGCTCGAGTGCGGCGCCGTCGGCGCCCTCCGGACCCGCCATGCGGGCGAAGACCTCGTCGAGCTCGCGGTGCGCCGCGTGCAGCTCGTCGAACGCCGCCTCCGCGGCGCCGCGCAGCGTGTCCTCGGGATCAAGCCGCGGGTCCTGGCTCAGGTAGCCGATGCGGGCGTTGCGGGAGGTCGCGGCGAGGCCGGAGTCCGGCTTCATGAGGCCCGCGATGCACTTGAGGAGCGTGCTCTTGCCGCAGCCGTTGCGGCCGACGAGACCGATCTTCTCGCCGGGCTCGATCGAGAAGGTCACCTCCTCGAGCACCTGATGGGAGCCGTGACCGAAGCGGAGCGCGTTGACGGAGAGCAGTGGCATGGGGGGTGTTCGGGAGGGGCGGGAGTGTACGAGCGACCGGTACACTCCGACGATGCTCGAGCCCGTGGATTCCTCGCGAGGAGGCGGATCGCGCCGGCTGCGGGCGGCGCTTCGGCGGGGCGCGCCGGCGGTGCTGGTGGCGATCGCCATCTGGATCTGGTTCGAGCAGTCGAGGCGATCCTGCGACGCGATGGCGAGGACCTGGGCGAAGACGCTCGAGTCCGACCTGCGGGGCGGTCGGGCGGTGCTGCCGCCGCCGGCGATCGCGCCCGAGGGCTGGGTCGCCGAGCAGGTCGACCGGATCCTCGCGGAGGCGGCCCGCGGCGACCTGACCATCACCTACGAGCCGGCGGATCCGGAGGTCGACTCGCGGACCCCCGCGGTGCGGTTCCTCGCCGCGGACGGCGGGCTCCGGCGGCTGCGGCTCCGCTGCGAGGGCGGGTCGCTCGAGGTGATCGGGTTCGAGCTCGAGACGATCGGGCGCGAGGAGGTCGCGCCGGGCGGAGGAGGCACCTCATGACCGGCGGCGCGGCGGCCGAAGCGGGAGCGATCTGGCTCGATGGCTCCTTCGTCTCCCGGGAGGAGGCGCGGATCTCCGCCTTCGACGCGGGGTTCCAGCATGGCATGGGGCTCTTCGAGACGATGCTCGCCCGCGGCGGGCGGGTGATGCACCTCGGTCGACACCTCTGTCGACTCCGCGACTCGGCGCGGGAGCTTCGCCTGAGCGACCGCCTGAGGATCGCGCCCCTCGCGGCGGCGGTCGAGGCGACCCTCGCCCGCGCCTCGATCGGCGACGCGCGGATCCGCGTGACGATCTCGGGCGGCGGGCTCAACCTCCTCCGCGATCAAGGGCGACCGGGCGATCCCACGATCCTGATCGCCGTGCAGCCGCCGACCGCGTATCCCGCGGTCCTCTTCGAGCGGGGCGCGCGGGCGGTGGTCGCCGACGGGCGGCTCAACCCGCTCGATCCCTTCGCGGGACACAAGACGCTCGACTACTGGAGCCGCCTCGCCGCGCTCCGCGACGCCGCCGAGCGCGGGCTCGACGAGGCGATCTGGTGCGCGGTCACCAACCACCTCGCGGGCGGATCGGTCAGCAACCTGATCGTCGTGAGGGAGGGGCGGGTGCTGACCCCGCTCGCCCGCGGCGAGGAGCCGCCGGGCGCCCTCCGCGCGCCGGTGCTGCCGGGGGTGATCCGCGCGACGATCCTCGAGCAGGCGTCGCGCGAGGGGCTCGAGGTCGAGCGCCGCCTGCTCTCGATCGAGGACCTCCTCCGCGCCGAGGAGGCGTGCCTGGTGAACTCGAGCTGGGGCGTCATGCCGCTCGTCGCCCTCGAGGGCGCGACGATCGGCGAGGGGCGACCGGGGCCGATCGTCCGCGGCTTCCGCGAGGCGTGGCTCGCGGATGCGGGCGACGAGCCGCTCGAGGCGTCCGACGAGGGCGAGGTGCCGGAGATCCTCGACGGCGAGTGAGGAAGCCGCGAGGCGCTCTCAGCGACCCGCGTCCGGGCGGATCACCCTGACGTTCACGCGCCCCTCGCCGTCCGAGCCGCCCGACTCGCTTGGGAATCCGGAGCGTCCGCCGCGCACCACGCGGTTCAGGACGCCGGCGACGAGCCCCAGCACGAGGAGCACCACCGCGAGCGCCGCGAACACGACGAGGACGGTCAGGATCAGGGCGATCGCGACCGGCAGCAGCAGGATCGCGAGCGCGAGCGATCCGAGCGAGGCGAGGTCGAGGCGACCCGAGGCGCCGGGTCGGAGGCGAGCCTCGAACCACGCCGCCACCCGCCGCCAGAAGGCGTCGATCCGCCGACCGACGCCGGCGGGAGCGGGGAGGAGGGGCGGGGAGCGGGACTCGCGCATCGCGGGCTCGGGGCGTCGGAAGTTCACGGTCCGCGCGGGTCGGATCGACCGCGCGCCGACGAGGGTCGAGCGTAGCATGCGAGGGTCGCGCGGGACTCGTCGCGGAGGCGGATCGCGGTGCGGCACGGAGGATGATCGACCCCCCATGGCCCGCCGCTCGTCGACGAATGCCGGGAGCACGGGGCCTGCTCCCGCGGCGCCATCGGCGTCAACGGCGCCGACGGCGTCATCGGCGCCCGAGCCCTTCGTCCACCTCCACCTGCACACCGAGTACTCGCTGCTCGACGGCGGCAACCGCATCGACCGCCTCGTCGAGCGGGTGAAGGAGCTCGGGATGACCGCGGTCGCGATCACCGACCACGGCAACCTCTACGGCGCCGCCGAGTTCTATCTGAAGGTTCTGGAGGCGGGGATCAAGCCGATCCTCGGGATCGAGGCGTACGTCGCGCCGGACCGCGACGGGCGTCCGGGCGACCGCCGCGACCGCACCCACACCGGCGTCGCCGACGGCGGGTTCCACCTCGTGCTCCTCGCGGAGAACCGCACCGGCTGGGCGAACCTCCTGAAGCTCAGCTCCGACGCCTTCCTCCACGGCTTCTACTACAAGCCGCGGATGGACAAGTCGACCCTCGCCCAGTGGGGCGACGGGTTGATCGCGATCAATGGGCACCTCGGCTCCTCGATCGCGCACCACCTCTGGAACTTCGCGGAGTCGAACGAGGATCGCCACTGGCGCCTCGCCGTCGAGGAGGCGCGGTGGCACGCCGCGACCTTCGCGCCGGATCCCGAGGGGCGACCCCGCTTCTACCTCGAGATGCAGCGGCACGTGCCGGAGCAGGAGCGGATCAACCCGCTGCTCCGCCGGCTCGCGAAGGAGCTCGACCTGCCGCTCGTCGTCGACAACGACGTCCACTTCCTGAGGCGCGAGGACCACGACGTCCACGACACCCTCTGCTGCATCTCGCTCGGGAAGACCAAGGAGAGCCCCGACCGCCTGCGGTACAGCGAGGAGCTCCACCTCAAGACGCCCGCGGAGATGGCGGCGCTCTTCCCGGAGGACCTCGAGGCGGTGCGCAACACCGCGCGGATCGCCGAGCGCTGCTCGCTCGAGCTCGACTTCGGCCGCAACCACGCCCCGATGGTGCGGGTGCTGCGGCACGGGAAGATGCCCGCGCTCGATCCGGCGGACGTCGAGGGTTGGTTCGCCCGCGCGAGCGCGACCGTCGAGGTGCGACCCTACGCCGCGGACGAGGAGGGACCGAAGGACGCGGAGCTCGCCCGGCTCCGGAAGGAGTGCGACGAGGCGCTGCGGGCGCTCTGCGAGGCGGGGCTCCGCTGGCGCTACGGCGCCGACGCGGGCGGCGAGGCGATCCGGGCGCGGCTCGAGCGGGAGCTCGGGATCCTCTCCGCGAAGCTCATCACGCCCTACTTCCTGATCGTCTGGGACTTCGTGAACTGGGCGCGCCAGCAGGGGATCCCCGCGGTCGCGAGGGGCTCCGGCGTCGGCACGATGGTCGGCTACGTGCTCGGGCTCTCGAACGCCTGCCCCGAGCGGTACGGACTCCTCTTCGAGCGCTTCACCGACCCGGACCGCACCGAGTACCCCGACATCGACATCGACATCTGCCAGGACGGTCGCGCCGCGGTGCTCGAGCACGTCCGGCAGAAGTACGGGCACGTCGCGCAGATCATCACCTTCGGGCGGCTGAAGGCGAAGGCGGCGATCAAGGACGTCGCGCGGGTGATGGGGCTCGCGCCGGCGGATGGTCAGCGCCTCGCGAACCTCGTGCCGCCGGAGCTCCACATCACCGTCGAGGAGGCGCTCGAGAAGAGCCCGGAGCTCCGCGATGCGGCGCAGGACGCGACGGTGAAGCGGGTGCTCGAGGTCGCGCAGGCGCTCGAGGACCATGCCCGCCACGCCGGCGTGCACGCCGCGGGCGTGGTGATCGCGACCCGACCGCTCGAGGAGATCGTCCCGCTCTGCCGCGCCTCCGGCGGCGACTCGGAGGCGGTCGTCACGCAGTGGGATGGTCCGACCTGCGAGCGGGTCGGGCTCCTCAAGATGGACTTCCTCGGGCTCCGCACGCTCTCGACGATCGAGCTCGCGAAGAGGCTCGTGCGGGAGACGCTCTCCGAGGAGGAGATCCGCCGCGCGGTCGGCGCGTCGAGCAGCGCGTCGAGCAGCCTCGACCCGCTCGATCTCGACCGCCTCGACTTCGCCGACCAGAAGGTCTTCGGGCTCTTCCGTCGCGGCGAGACCGCGGGCATCTTCCAGTTCGAGTCCGGCGGGATGCGGCGGCTGCTCCTCGAGATGCAGCCGGACCGGATCGAGGACCTCATCGCGGCGAACGCCCTCTACCGCCCGGGTCCGATGGACCTGATCCCCGACTACAACGCCCGCAAGCACGGGCGGCAGGCGGTCCCGAGCGTCCACCCGCTCGTCGACGAGCTCGTCGCCGAGACCTACGGGATCATGGTCTACCAGGAGCAGGTGATGCAGGTGCTGCATCGCCTCGGCGGGATCCCGCTCCGCGGCGCGTACACGATCATCAAGGCGATCTCGAAGAAGAAGGCGTCGACGATCGACGCGGCGCGGAGCGACTTCGCCAAGGGCGCCGCCTCCCGCGGCGTCGATGCCCGCGGGGCGGACGAGCTCTTCGAGCTGATCCTCCGCTTCGCCGGCTACGGCTTCAACAAGAGCCACTCGACCGGCTACGCGATCGTCGCCTACCAGACCGCCTTCCTGAAGACCTACTTCCCGGCGCAGTACCTCGCGGCGGTGCTCACCTTCGAGAGCCAGGCGCGGAAGGTCGAGGAGTGGGCGGAGTACCTCGAGGAGTGCCGCCGCCTGCCCTGGCCCGACCACGCGCCGGGCCGCCCGCACCTCGGCGTCGAGGTGCGCCCGCCCGACCTCAACGCCTCCGGCGCCGACTTCCTCGTCGGCTTCGACGAGGGCGAGCCGCGCACCGCCTCGCGCGGGCACATCCGGTTCGGGCTGAAGGCGGTGAAGAACCTGCCCTCGCAGGCGATCCGCGAGGCGATCGCGGAGCGCGAGGCGCACGGTCCCTATCGGTCGCTCTTTGACTTCTGCGAGCGGATCGACCCCACGCGGGTGACCCCGAAGACGGTCGAGCTCCTCGTCAAGGCGGGATGCCTCGACTCGCTCCACGGGCTCGAGCGGCGACCCTCGATGCTCGCGACGATCCCCGACTGCATGGCGGCGTCGCGTCGCGCCGCGGAGGCGCGGCGGAGCGGTCAGGACAGCCTCTTCGGCGGAGGCGGCGAGGGGGCGTCGGGCGCCGCCGCGGCGGCGCCGGAGATCCCGCTCAAGTCGGCGCCGGCGTGGACCCGCGCCGAGACGCTCGCGCAGGAGAAGGAGGCGCTCGGCTTCCACGTCTCCGGGCATCCCCTCGACGAGTGGCGGGCGTGGATCAAGGAGTTCGCGACCCACCGCGCCGCGGAGTTCGCCGAGCTTCCCGACGGCGCCTCGGTCATCCTCGGAGGGACCGTGGTCGAGTCGCGGGCGCTCGCGACGAAGCGCGGCGAGCGGATGGCGCGGGTCAAGCTCGACGACGCGGCGGGCGTCGTCGAGGCGATCGCCTTCCCCGAGACCTTCAGCACCCACGCCGAGCTCCTCGCGCTCGACCGGATCATCCTCCTCCTCGGCGTGGTGGACCGCTCCCGCGGCGGCGCGACGCTCCTCATCGACAAGGCGATCCCGATCACCGAGGCGCCGCTTCACCTCGCGACGCGGCTCGAGGTGCTCGTGCCCACCAAGACCGACGGCGGTCCCTCGCCCGAGGCGACGCTCCAGCTCGTGCACGGGCTGCTGCGGCAGGCGGCGTCGAGCGTCTCCTCGCTGCGGGGGCGTCCGGTCGAGGTGACGGTGACCCTCGAGCTCGGCGGGGAGTCGGTGGTGATCGTGCCGCGCGGGCTCCGCGTGGTGCCGACCGCGGACCTGATGCATCGCCTCGGCGAGCTCGTCGGCGCCGCGGGGGTGCGGGTGCGGGGTGGTCATCGACCGCCGCGGCAGCGCTCGCCGCGGCGCGGTCCGCCGCGGGTCGAGGAGCCGGCGTACGGGTGATCGCCGATCGGGCGCAGGTCGTCAGGGGCAGAGCCGCTGGGTGATCCAGCCGCCGCGCTCGTCATGCAGGTAGATGACGCGGTCGTGGAAGCGGTGGCGGTCGCCCTGCCAGAACTCGAGGCGGTCGAGGGAGACGCGGTAGCCGCCCCAGTGCGGCGGACGCGGCACCTCGCGACCGGCGAAGCGCTCGGTCATCGCCCGCTGCAGGGCGATCATCGTCGCGCGGTCCTCGACCGGGCGGGACTGGCTGCTCGCCCACGCGTTGATCTGGCTCTCGCGGGCGCGCGCCGCGAAGTAGCCGTCCGACTCCTCGTCGCTCGCGTGCGTGACGCGACCCTCGATCCGGATCTGCCGGTCGAGCGGATCCCAGTGGAAGAGGAGCGCCGCCCGCGGGTGCGCCTCGAGGGCGACGCCCTTGCGGCTCTCGCGGTTCGTGAAGAAGACCGCGCCGCGCTCGTCGAAGCCGCGGAGGAGGACGATCCGCGCCGACGGTCGACCATCCGGATCGATCGTCGCGACGGTCATCGCGTTGGGATTCGGAAGCCCGGTGCCCTCGGCGTCCTTGAACCACGCGCGGGCGAGGGTGACGGGATCGGCGGGGGGGCGGTCGAAGTCGAGGCTCATGGCGGTAGTGCGGACGGTCCTCGGGTCGGGCGGGATCGTCAAGCGGAGGAGGGCGGCGGTCGATCGATCCACTCGCCCATGTCGAACCGCTCGAGCTCGCGCGGATCGACCTCGTCGAGCCGCCGCACCCCCTCGAGGGCACGACGGGGATGGTGCCGCGGAGGCTCCGGACCTCGCGTCGGCGCCTCGTCGCGCGGAGGCGCCGAGGCGGGAGGCGCGGGGAGCGGCGAGGAAGCCTCCGGAGACGAAGCCTGCGAGGACGAAGCCTCCGGTGAAGGAGGCGCGGTCCCTGCCGCGGGAAGCTCGAGCCACTCCGGTGGCACGCCGAACTCGCGGATCCACCGCTCGGTGCTGCCGGCGGGAGGCGTCGGGCGAGCCGAGGCGCGGCGGCGGTCGGCGACCGCGTCGCGGCCAACTTGGGCGAGGAACTCCTCCGCGGTGAGCACCCGGCAGCGGCGGCGGCGGGCGCGGCGGAGGATCTCCCGGTCGGAGCTCGCCACCACGATCGACCGCGGCGTCGAGCTGCGCTCGACGAGGTCCACGATCACCTCGTCGGCGGTGCGGTGGCGTCCAGAGTGGATGATCCGGACCCGCCCGGGGAGGTCGAGGGCGGCGTCGCCCGGACCATCAAGGACGATCACCGCCTCGTCATGGCGGTAGCGGCTGCGGCTGATCAGTCCCGCAAGCTCGACGGCGCCGCCGCCGGCGACCTCGGAGGGGAGGACGCCCTCGACGTGCAAGACGTTGTTCCCGTCGACGAGGAGGACCATGAGGCGACTTGGGGGAGCGATCTGGGGGGCGAGCCGGAGAGTGACCCGAGCGACCCGGAAGGGGCGATTTCCGCGTTCCCGAGGGTAGCCGGACCTCCGGCGGACGCCGCCCGAGAGCGCGAGGGGACTCCATCCATGAAGCAGACGCTTGCCAAGCGGGGGGGCGGTCTGTAGTAATGCCCGATTCCCCGGTCCGTCCGGGGAGCAGATCGACCCTTCGGACCCCAAGGCAGACCTCATGGCGATTCGGATCAAGGCTCGCGGCGGCGAGAGCGCGGAACAGATGCTCCGCCGCTTCAAGAAGTTGTGCGATAAGGAAGGGCTCACCAAGGACATCAAGCGGCGGCAGTACTACGAGAAGCCCTCGGAGCGCCGTCGTCGCGACATGCGCCGCCGCGAGGTCCGCGTGACCCGCGACTTCGCCGGTCCCATGTCGCGTCCTGCGCCACGTCCGAGTTGACCGTGGGGTCGTCGCGACCGAGGCGCTCGGGGGATCCTCCTGCCTCGGCCTCGCGCGTTCCGACGAACCTGTCTTCATAGCGTCGCCGGTCCCGGCGTGTCCCGAGACCGGCGATGGCGTCTTCAAGAACCAGTGCTGGAGCCACGACCGATGGTTGCATTGCAGTCCGACCCCTCCCTCGCCTCCGCCGCCGAGACCGTGGCGGTCGCGATCCCCGCCGCGTGGTACCTCGCTCCGATCGGCGGCGTGGTGGCGCTGTTCATGGCGTGGGCGTTCTACGGATCCGTCGTCGCCCGCAGCGAGGGCGATGAGGGCATGGTCCGGGTCGCCGCGGCGGTGCGGGCGGGCGCCTATGCCTACCTCCGGGCGCAGTGGAAGGTCGTCTCGGTGGTGTTCGTGCTGCTCATCGGCGTCCTGATCGCGATGGGCGCCACCGGTCTGCAGGCACCGATGAGCGCGATCGGCGTGCCGATCGCCGGGCTTCTCTCGGGAATCTGCGGCTTCTTCGGGATGAAGACCGCGACCAATGCCTCCGCCCGGACCGCGGCGGCGGCGAAGCAGTCGCTGAACGATGGCTTGACCGTCGCCTTCCGCGCGGGCGCCGTGATGGGTCTCTGCGTCACCGGCTTCGCGATCCTCGACGTCTCCGCGTGGTTCCTCGTGCTCACGCAGGTGCTCGGGGAGACCGATCTCGTCGCGGTGACCACCGCCACCCTGAGCTTCGCGATGGGCGCGAGCCTCCAGGCGCTCTTCAGCCGCGTGGGCGGCGGCATCTACACGAAGGCCGCCGACGTCGGCGCCGACCTCGTCGGCAAGGTCGAGGCGGGCATTCCCGAGGACGACGCCCGCAATCCCGCGACGATCGCCGACAACGTGGGCGACAACGTCGGCGACGTCGCCGGCATGGGCGCGGACCTCTACGAGAGCTACTACGGATCGATCCTCGCGGCGATGGCGCTCGCGGCGGCGGCGGCGTTCCGCCTCGCGAGCGACACGACCGGCGAGTTCAAGGCGTTCACCAGCGAGCACGCGATCCAGCTCGTCGCGGTGCCGGCGGCGCTCGCGGGGCTCGGGATCATCGCCTCGGCGATCTCGATCTTCCTCGTCCGCACCCGCGAGGGCGCGACGATGGGCGAGCTCCTGAAGAGCCTGCACCTCGGCGTGTGGGCGTCGAGCCTGCTCATCGTGGGCGGCTCGGCGGGGCTCCTCTGGGTGCTCCTCGGCAGCGTGCCGGTGGTGAGCTGGGTCGGGCTCTGGATCGCGATCGTGGCGGGTCTCCTCGCGGGACTGGTGATCGCCTGGGGCACCGAGCGCTACACCTCCTACGAGCACGCCCCCACCCGGCGGATCAGCGAGCAGGCGCAGACCGGTCCCGCCACCGTGATCATCTCGGGCATCGCCGAGGGCATGGTGAGCACCTGGATCCCGATGATCACCACGGTCGTCGCGATCCTCGTCGCCTTCATCGCGGCGGGCGGGTCGCAGGTCTTCCTCCTCGGCGTCTTCGGCGTGGCGATCGCCGCGGTCGGCATGCTCGCGACGCTCGCGATCACCCTCGCGACCGACGCGTACGGTCCGATCGCGGACAACGCGGGCGGCAACGCGGAGATGACCCACCAGCCCAAGCACGTCCGCGAGCGGACCGACATGCTCGACTCGCTCGGGAACACCACCGCGGCGACCGGCAAGGGCTTCGCGATCGGCTCGGCGGCGCTCACGGCGCTCGCCCTCCTCGCGGCGTACGCGATCACCGTGCAGTCGGCGATCGACTCGCAGGTGCGTGACGCGTCGATCGTCGCGTCGGGCGAGGCGACGAAGTCGATGCAGGACTCCGGGGGCGCCGCGTACGTCGGCGACGGCTTGTTCGCGCTGACCCTGCCCGGCGCGAGCGGCGTGCAGGGCGGGATCCTCCTGAATCCGGACCGCCGCGAGGCGATCGAGGCGGCGACCGCGACGCTCAAGGCGACCTGGGACGCGGATACCCGCACCTTCCACGGCTCGGTGCAGCTCGCGGTCGAGGAGGGTCGGCTTCGAAACGTCGAGTTCGAGCTCGCCCCCGCGGCGTCGGCGAGCCTGCCGCAGCTGCTCGCCTCCTTCGACGTGACCCTGCTCAACCCCATGGTGCTGAGCGGGCTCTTCATCGGGGTGATGCTCGTCTTCGTCTTCTGCGCGATGACCATGAACGCGGTCGGTCGCGCCGCCTACCGCATGATGATGGAGTGCCGCCGCCAGTTCGGGATCATGAAGACCGGCTTCCGCGCCGCCGGCATGATCGACGCGGAGATCGCCGATCCCAACAAGTGGCCGTTCGAGGTCACCGTCGAGGGACGCCAGTACCCCGACTACGCCAACTGCGTGGCGATCTCCACGCAGGGCGCCCTCCGCGAGATGGTGGTGCCCTCGCTGATGGCGGTGATCGTGCCGGTCGTGGTGGGGCTCCTCCTCGGCGTCGCGGGGGTGATGGGGATGCTCGCGGGCTCGCTCGTCTCGGGATTCGCGGTGGCGATCTTCATGGCGAACGCGGGCGGCGCGTGGGACAACGCCAAGAAGTGGATCGAGACCGGGCAGTACGGCGGCAAGCGGTCGGACGCCCACAAGGCGGCGGTCGTCGGCGACACGGTGGGCGATCCCTTCAAGGACACCTCCGGTCCCTCCCTCAACATCCTGATCAAGCTCGTCAGCATCGTCTCGGTCGTCTTCGCGGGACTCGTCGTCAAGTTCCACCCGATGGTGGCGTCGTGGATCGGGCTCTCATGAGGAGCCGCCGGTGATCCGATCCCGCAGCTCGACCGATCCGGAGAAGGTCCGCGCCTTCGCGATCGAGGTCGCCCGCCACCTCCACGACCGCAAGTTCGAGGACGTGCGGGTGCTCGACGTCCGCGGCGCGAGCCCCGTCTGCGACTACGTGGTGCTCGGCTCCGGCACGAGCAGCCGGCAGATGAAGTCGACCGCGACGGAGATCGAGAAGATCGGCAAGGCGCAGGGCTTCGGCTCCCTCGGCGAGAGCCGCGATCCCTCGATCTCGTGGGTGGTGGTCGACTTCGTGGACGTGGTGGCGCACCTCTTCGAGCCGAACCAGCGGGCGTACTACGACCTCGAGCAGCTCTGGCAGGGCGCGCCCTCGGTCCCCTGGCGCCGCGGGACCGCGTAGAACGTCGGTCGGGCGGGCTTCACCTCTCCCGCGAGGAGCGCCGCGACGAGCGGGAGAGGTCGCCACGCGAACGCAGTTCGCGAGGCGGGTGAGGGTGGCACGACGCGCGACGAGCGTCGCAGGGCGCAGCGATCGAGACGTCGCGTGTCGAGTCGGCGCCTCGATCCGCACGTCGTGATTCGGACCTTCCCCCACCGGACTTGTCGCGTCGCGACAAGCCCGACTCCCCCGCATCGCTGCGCTCGCGGGAGAGTGGGGGACTCGTTCGAGCCCGAGGTGGACCGCGGGCATCCTGCCCGCATCGGGTCCGCCACGATCCTCCCGGGTGCGGTCCCGACGTACGCGGTGGACTTCCGCGTGCGAAGTCCGCGTGGCGCGCAACCCGTCGGAGTCGGTCCCCTCCGTCGCCTCGCTCCGCGAGGCGACACCTCCCCACGGCGAAGCCGTGGGGAGGAGTTCCGAAGCGCACCACGTCGAGATCGCGCAGTCCGGAACTGCTGAACCCCGGAACTCCGGAACCCCGGAACTCCGGAACTCCGGAACTCCTCCTCGACCGAGCGCCGCGAGGTCGGGGAGTCGTGTTCCGGAACTCCTCCCTGACGGAGCGAAGCGACGTCGGGGAGGTGGCTCGCTGGCGAAGCCAGCGAGACGGAGGGGAGG